>JANLJK010000200.1:0-64087 GCA_029255525.1 Pseudolabrys sp. | reverse complement strand
GCCATGAGCTTTCCCGCTCAGAAACTCGAATTGCCGGTTGACGGCCGCCAGTCGGAAACCGCGCTCGCCGTCGCGCGCGGCACCGCGCGGCTGTTGCATGCGCACGGCTTCTGTGTGGTGAGCGAGCTGCCGCTGCCGTCAGGCCGCCGCGCCGATCTGGTGGCGCTCGATGTTCGCGGCGAATTCTGGATCGTCGAGATCAAATCCTCGATCGCCGATTTCCGCGCCGATCAGAAATGGCAGGAGTACCGGATCCACTGCGACCGGCTGTTCTTCGCCACCTCGCTGGAAGTGCCCTGTGAAATCTTCCCGCCGGACACAGGTCTGATCGTGGCGGATTCTTTCGGCGCCGAATTCAGATGCGAGGCGCCCGAGCACAAGCTCGCTGCTGCCACGCGCAAGGCGATGATGCTGCTGTTCGCCCGCGCTGCCGCCGTGCGGCTGCAATCGCTCGCCGATCCGACGGGGCCTTATACGGATTTCACCTGAGTCTCAGCCGGCAAGGCATTCCTTGATGCGGCCTTTGACTTCCTTGGACATCTGGTCGCGCGCGAGGCGCAGCACATAAGTGCCGGCAAATTTTTCTGTCTTCTTGTCGAGCTTCGCCAGGATGATGAGCACGACCGACTCGTGGGTCTTCTCGTCGTAGGTCTCGATGTCCAGCTTCAACTCGCCGTCATAGAGCCATTGCTGGCTGATATGCGTGCGGTCGAACGTCAGCTCCGGCGACGCCAGCTTGATACCGATGGCCGGTTTGAGCGTGATGCTGCCGACATTGACCTGGTTGATCGGGCCGGTGCGGCCGGCGATCGCTTCCATCTCGAAAGTAATGAACTTGTCGTCGATCGAGCAGTCGACATTGGCGCTGGCCAAGGCCGGCGCGGCCGAAAGCGTCAGCGTGGCGGTGAGAAAAAGGCCGCCGCAGCGGCCTTGCCAAATATTACTTGCCATCAGCGCGGCGCGCGCGTTTTTCATTTAACGGTCTCCGCTAGCGCGGAGCCCTTTTGGCGAGGATGCGCTGCAAGGTGCGGCGGTGCATATTGAGCCGGCGGGCGGTCTCCGAGACGTTGCGGCCGCACAGCTCGTAGATGCGTTGGATGTGTTCCCAGCGTACGCGATCGGCCGACATCGGGTTTTCCGGCGGCTCGATCTTGCGGTTGTCCTGCGCCAAGAGCGCGGCAACGACATCATCGGCGTCCACGGGCTTGGCGAGATAGTCGACCGCACCGAGCTTCACGGCATTCACCGCGGTGGCGATATTGCCGTAGCCGGTGAGGATAATACCGCGCGCTTCCGGCCGACGGCGCTTGAGTGCCGAGATCACGTCCAGCCCGTTACCGTCGCCGAGCCGCATGTCGACCACGGCGAAAGCCGGCGCGCTATGCTCGACCTGCATCAGGCCTTCGGCCACCGATTCCGCGGTCGCAACCAGAAAGCCGCGGCTTTCCATCGCCTTGGCCAGTCGCTGCAGGAACGAGCGGTCGTCCTCAACGATCAGGACGGATCGCTCGCCGGGAATAGCTTCCCTTGTCATCGGCACGGCAACGTCGTCGATGGCAATATTCACGCTTTCACCCCATTCATGTTTGCAGGCGTCATACCTGCATTCTGACGGTCGCGCCCTTCAGGGCGGCGCATCCTAGCGGCTAAGCCACCCCTGTATCATAAAAAAAATAGTGATGGTTCCCCGCGCCATCAAGCTGCGGCGGCAGTCAGCGGCCACTCGAATTCGGACCGGGGCCAGCGGATTGTGATGATTGCGCCGCGCTCGGGGGCCGTGCGGTTGGCGAGCGACAGGTTGGCGCCCGCCCGCTCCAAGAGTGTCTTGGCGATGAAGAAACCCAAGCCCAGCCCGGTCGGCTCCTCGTCTGTGGCGTTCGGTTTGCGCCGGCGGGTTGTTACATAAGGCTCGCCGATGCGGTCCATGATCTCCGGCGCGAAGCCGGGGCCGTCATCGCTGATCACCACTTCGATCGTCTCGTCGTCCCACTTGGCGCCGACCGTGACGCTCTCCTGCGCGAAGTCGACGGCGTTCTCCAGGAGGTTGCCGAGGCCGTAGAGGATCGCGGGGTTGCGCGAGACCACCGGTTCGGTGCTGCGGTCCTCCGGCGCATTGACGGCGATGGCGACACCGAAATTGCGATGCGGCGCGATGACCTCTTCGATCAAAGTGGTCAGCGGCATGCGGTCGAACGGCTCCAGGTCCGACGACAATTCGGTGAGCTTGGCGAGGATGTCGCGGCAGCGCGTCGCCTGTTCGCGCAACAGGCGTACGTCGTCGCCATGCGGCGCCTGCGCGGGGATCGCGTTCTCCAATTCCTTGGCGATCACCGAAATGGTCGAGAGCGGCGTGCCGAGCTCATGCGCGGCGGCGGCGGCCAGGCCGTCGAGCTGCGACAGATGCTGCTCATGGGCCAGCACCAATTCGGTGGCGGCGAGCGCGTCGGCGAGCTGGCGTGCTTCCTCGGTGATCTGCCACGCATAGACGCCGATGAAGCCGATGGCGAGCAGGATCGAGAGCCAGACGCCCATCATGTAAATCGGCGGCAGTTGCAGCGGATCCTCGCTGTCCCACGGCAGCGGATAGTGCACGAACACCAGCACGGTGGCGCAGGCGACGGCGAAGCCGCCCAGCATCAACGTGAAGCGCGGCGGCAGCGCGGTCGCCGACAGCAGCACCGGCGCGAGGAACAGAAAAGCGAAGGGGTTCTGCAGGCCGCCGGTGAGGAACAAGAGTACCGCCAGCTCGGCAATGTCGAAGGCCAAGAGCCAGGCGGCGCGGTCCGGCTCCAGCCGCTGCGTCATGTGGAAGCGCAGCCGCAGGGCGATATTGAGCCAAGCCGACAGCGCGATCACCGCGAGGCAGGTCCACAGCGGCAGTTCGAACTCGAGCCCGAAATCGACCACCAGCACGGCGGTGGTCTGGCCGATGATGGCGAGCCAGCGCAGCCGCACCAAGGTGTCGAGGCGCACGTTGCGGCGCGGGTGGTAGTGGACGAGATCCGGCAATGGCATGGCGGCAGTGTACCGGCCCATGCGCGCGGCACCAAACGCGACTCTTTGACCCTCGTCATTCCGGGTTCGCGCGCGTTAGCGCGCGAACCCGGAATCCAGATACTGCGTCAGTTTCCGCGGCTGGATTCCAGATCACCGTTGCGCGGCGTCCGGGATGACCGGTCGGGGCTTGCGCTTCCGGCGCCGTGGCGTCACATCTTCCCGGCCATGGACGCGCAGAGCACATCCGCCATCGCCGTCGACCGCCTGGTCAAGCACTACAAGACCGGCACCGCCGTTGACGGCATCTCGTTCCAGTTGCCGGCCGGCTCCGTCACAGGCCTCTTGGGCGGCAATGGTGCGGGCAAGACCACCACGATTGCCATGATCATGGGCCTGGTCACCCCCACATCCGGCAGCGCGCGGGTGCTGGGCGCCGAGATGCCGAAGGAGCGCTACAACGTGCTCCATCGCATGAATTTCGAAAGCCCTTATGTCGACCTGCCGATGCGGCTGACCGTGCGGCAGAATCTCTCGGTCTTCGCGCAGCTTTATGCCGTGCCCGATATCGACGAACGCATTCGGGAACTCGCCGCCGATCTCGATCTCGTCGATCTGCTCGACCGCCCGACGGGTAAGCTCTCGGCTGGGCAGAAGACGCGCGTCTCGCTCGCCAAATCGCTACTCAATCGCCCCGAGGTGCTGCTGCTTGACGAGCCCACGGCCTCGCTTGATCCCGACACGGCGGATTGGGTGCGCGGGCGGCTCGAGCGCTTCCGCGCGACCTGTGGCGCGACCATCTTGCTCGCCTCGCACAACATGCTGGAGGTCGAAAGGCTGTGCGAGCGTGTCATTATCATGAAGAAGGGCAAGATCGAGGACGACGACACGCCGGACCGTCTCCTGGCGCGCTACGGCCGCGAGACTTTGGAAGACGTGTTCCTCGACGTTGCGCGCGGCCGCAATCGGGAGGCGGCGCGATGAGTTCTCTTTGTCATGCCGGGGCGCGGGCGCAGCCCGCGAACCCGGAATCCATAATTCTCAACGCTAACGCTGCGGCGTATGGATTCCGGGCCCGGCCCTTCGGGCCGGCCCGGCATGACGACGAGAGGTGGGTGCCATGACGACAGCTATCGCATCCTTCTCCCTCACCCGCGTCGCGGCGCTGGTTCGGCGCTATTGGTACCTCCTGCGCTCGTCATGGCCACGCATCCTCGATCTGATCTATTGGCCGACGGTGCAGATGCTGATGTGGGGCTTCCTGCAGCTTTACGTTTCGCAGAACGACAGCTTCTTCGCGCGCACCGGCGGTGCCTTCATCGGTGCCGTGCTGCTGTGGGACATTCTCTTCCGCGGCCAGCTCGGCTTCTCGATCTCGTTCCTGGAAGAGATGTATGCGCGCAACCTCGGCAACATCATGATGTCGCCGTTGCGTCCGGTCGAGTTCATCGTGTCGTTGATGATCATGAGCATCGTACGGCTGTCGATCGGCATGGTGCCGGTGACAGTGCTCGCGATCTTCTTCTTCGATTTCAATCTATGGGCGCTCGGCTTCGCGCTGGCGGCCTTCTTCGTCAATCTGATCCTGACGAGTTGGTCGATCGGCATCTTCGTGTCCGGCCTGTTGCTGCGCAACGGCATGGGCGCGGAGAGCCTCGCTTGGACCATCATGTTTTTGTTTCTGCCGCTCACCTGTGTCTATTATCCGGTGGCGGTCCTGCCGTATTGGCTGCAATACGTCGCCTGGGCGCTGCCGCCGACTTACGTGTTCGAGGGCATGCGCGCGCTGCTGATCGACCACGTTTTCCGGGCTGATCTGATGCTGGAGGCCTTCGCCTTCAATACCGTCCTGTTCGCGGCCGCGTCATTCGCTTTCATGCGGCTTTTACAGAGCGCGCGGGAGCAAGGCTCGCTGCTCCAGACCGGCGAATAGGGCTAAAAATCCCTTTATTTTCGGTGGCTTATCGGGCCCGTCCGGCGTTGTAAACCCGATACCAAGGACTTATCTCTATGTTGACCGTGTGACAGAAACGCGACAGGGTGCCGCAGTGCAAAAAAGGCCGGGGCCTGAAGCAATGGCGATTGGTGAATTCGACGGGGCGGCGACGCTCCCGGGCGACAGCAGTGGGCTGCTCGCAACTCCGATGTACTGGCTCTACGAGATGGGCCACGCCGCGCTCAATCCCGCGCGCGCCCTCGCCGATGCGACCAAGCTCTTCTACAAGAATCCGGCCAATCCGCTGTCGCACACGACTTACGGCAAGTCGATGGCCGCCGCGGCCGAATTGTTCGAACGCTCGACGCGCCGCTACGGCCGTCCGGAATGGATGATCGAAGACACCGTTGTCGGCGGCGAGCGCGTGCCGGTGCGCATCACCACGGTGTGGGAGCGCCCTTTTTGCCGGCTTCTGCATTTCGAACGGGTCTTTGCGCGCGCGCCGCGCCGTCCGCAGCCGAAGCTTCTGATCGTGGCGCCGATGTCCGGCCACTATGCCACGCTGCTGCGCGGTACGGTCGAAGCCTTCCTGCCCAACCACGACGTCTACATCACCGACTGGGTCAATGCGCAGTCTGTGCCGCTGGCCGAAGGCCGTTTCGATCTTGACGACTACATCGATTATCTCATCTCAATGCTGCACATGCTGGGCGGCGAGACGCACATGCTCGCTGTCTGCCAGCCGTCGGTGCCGGTGATGGCTGCGGCGGCGGTGATGAACGCCGATAACGACCCTTACGCGCCTTACTCGATGGTGCTGATGGGCGGGCCGATCGACACGCGCATTAATCCGACGGCGGTGAACAGGCTCGCCACCACGCGCGACCTGGAATGGTTCCGCAGTCACGTCATCACCAAGGTGCCGTTCCCGCATCCCGGCGTCATGCGCGACGTCTATCCGGGCTTCTTGCAGCTGCATGGCTTCATGAGCATGAACCTCGATCGCCATATCGAGGCGCACCACAATCTGTTCACGCATCTGGTGAAGGGCGACGGCGATTCCGCGCAGAAGCACCGCGAGTTCTACGACGAGTATCTCGCGGTCATGGATCTGTCGGCCGAGTTCTATCTGCAGACCGTTGATACGGTGTTCATCCGCCATGCCTTGCCAAAGGGCGAGATGACGCATCGCGGCCGGCGTATCGATCCGGGCGCGATCACGCGCACGGCTTTGATGACGGTCGAGGGCGAGAACGACGACATTTCCGCCGTCGGCCAGACCAAGGCGGCCCACGATCTCTGCGCCAACCTGACGGACGACATGCGGGCGCATTACGTGCAGCCAGCCGTCGGCCATTACGGCGTGTTCAACGGCTCGCGCTTCCGCTCCGAGATCGCCCCGCGCATTTCCGACTTCCTGCTGTCGCACAATGGCAGCATTGGCGGCGGCAAGCGCCGCGAGACCGGCAGCGGCGCGGTCAAGCACTGATCGCGCGCGCCGCCTGAAGATTTGCACACGCGAATCGTGGCACACTACCGGCCCCGGCCGAATCGGGGTTGATGAAAATCATGTCGCTCCGCGCATTATTCCGCACGCGCACCAGCGCCGTTGCCGAACCTTCGGCCATTGCCGTCGCGTTCCAGGATGAGGTCTACGGCGTGCGCCTGCGCCGTAACCGGCAGGCGCGCCGTTACACTTTGCGCATTCATGCGGCCACGCGCGAGGTCGTGCTCACCATGCCGCCGCGCGGCAGCCTCAAGCAGGCGACTGAGTTCGCGCAGAAGCACGGTGCTTGGATCGCCGCGCGCCTGCAGCGGCTGCCGCAGGCCGTACCCTTCGCGCATGGCACGCTGCTGCCGTTGCGGGGCATCGATCATCGTATCGAGCACCGGCGCGGCGCGCGTGGCACCGCGTGGATCGAATGCGGCGACGATGGCGCCAATATGCTGTGCGTCGCCGGCGGTGAAGCGCATGTGTCGCGCCGGGTACACGATTTTCTCAAGCGCGAAGCCAAGCAGGATCTCGACGCGGCCAGCCGGCTTGCTGCCCAAGCTTTGGGCGTGCGCGTCGGCCGCATTTCCATCCGCGATCAGGCCAGCCGCTGGGGCTCGTGTTCGAGCACGGGCATGCTCTCTTACTCGTGGCGGCTGATCCTCGCGCCGCCCTTCGTGCTGGAATATCTTGCCGCGCACGAGGTGGCTCATATCGTCGAGATGAACCATTCGCGCCGGTTTTGGCGGCTGGTCGACAGCATTTGCCCGCATGTACCGCGCGCCAAGGCCTGGCTCGACGCGCACGGCGCCGATTTACACCGGTATGGAGCGCATGCCGATCCGGCCTAGCTGAAAGGCCACGGTTGCGCTAGTAACCAACGCGATAGGGCGGCAATTGCGAGGCGTCCTGACGGCTGCCTCCGCCATGAAGTCTTAAGCCATCAGCGAAATTGCAGGGACATGCGCGGTGCTTCGCCGAGCATGACGAAGGAACGATCATGCTGCGTCCGGGGACATTCGCGCTCACGGCCCTCTTGGCTGCCTTGAGTGCCTTCGGGCCGCTCACCACGGACATGTATCTGTCCTCGATGCCGGACATCGCGCGTCAGCTTTTTACGACGCCCGCCAAGGTGCAGTTTACGATCTCCGCTTATCTCATCGGCCTTGCCGTGGGCCAAATCATCTATGGCCCGGTGTCCGACCGTTACGGCCGCAAGCCGGTGATGCTCGGTGCGCTTGTCATTTACAGCCTGGCGGGCCTCGCCTGCGCGGTGTCCGCCTCAATCGACTTGCTGATCACCGCCCGCGTCTTCCAGGCGCTTGGCGCCGCCGGCTTGCTGGTGATCACGCGGGCCGTGGTGCGAGATCTCTATACCGGCGCGCGCGCCGGCCGCGAGCTCTCGGTCATTGCCGCGGTCATGGCGCTCGGGCCGGTTCTGGCGCCCGTCGTCGGTGGTCTGCTGCAAACCGCCTTTGGCTGGCGTTCGGTTTTTTTCGCGCTACTGCTCATTGGCCTGATGGGCATCGTCGTCGTTCTTCTGCTGTTGCCGGAAACCTTGCGTGAGCGCGCGTCCGATCGCTTCTCCCTGGTGTCGATGGTGAAGTCCTTTGGCGTGCTTCTGCGTCATCCGGCCTATCTTGCTTATCTCGGGCTCGGCACATTCAGCTTTGCCGGCCTGATCGTGTGGATCACCAGCGCCGCTTTCGTGCTGCAGGACCTCTATGGATTGAGCCCGATCCGCTTCGGCGTCTATTTCGCGTTTGGTGCGGTCGGCTACATGTCGGGTTCGACCTTCTCCGCCCGCTTGGTGACGCGGCTCGGCCTCAATGCCATCGTCGGTATCGGCAGTGGTTTGCTGGTCGTCGGGGGCCTGGGCATGCTGGCGTCGGTCGCCTTGGTGCCGCAATCGGCGATCTCCTTGGTGATCGCCGTCGCCGTCTATATCGCCGGCCTCGGCATGGTGCTGTCGCAGTCGATTGCTGGCGCGCTGTCGCCCTTTCCCGAGCGTGCGGGCGCGGCCTCGTCGTTGTTCGGATTCTTCCAGCAGAGCGTTGCTGCCAGCGGCGGCGCGGTGATCGGCCTGCTCATGGGCCCGAGCGCCTGGCCGGTGGTGATCATGGTCGCGGGCTTCGGCGGTCTCACGCTCGTCTTATGGCTGGTGACGCGCAAGGCGCGGCTGAGCGCCGTGCACTCCTAGCGGCGCGCGAAGAAGGTATCGAGCAGCCAGCCGTCGAGCCCGCCGCCGCTGCGTGCGACCGGCGCATTGCCACCGCCGCCGCGAATGGGTGCGGGCGGCACCGGCGCTCGCTCATCGCCATAGATCGGTTGGGGCGATGGTTGCGCCTGCGTAGTCTCACCGTTGTTGGCGAAGAGGCCGGACAGGAAGCCGCCGCCGGAGCCGGGCAGGCTCGCGACCGGCACGCCCTGATGCGCGCTGCGCATGAAGCGGCTCCATATCTCAACTGGAATGCTGCCGCCGGTCACCTTCTTGGTCGGCGAGCCGTCGTCATTGCCGAGCCACACGCCGGTGACGAGCTTCGACGTGTAGCCGATGAACCAGGCATCGCGGAAATCCTGGGAAGTGCCGGTCTTGCCGGCGGCCGGCCAGCCGGGCAGCGTCGCTTTGTGCGCGGTGCCGATGGTCAAGGTCTCTGTCATCATCGCGTTCATCATCGCCACATAACGCGCATCGATGATGCGGCCGAGCTGCTGCGTGTTCCGGCTATAGAGCACCTTGCCGTTGCTGGCGGTGATGCGCTCGATGACGTGCGGTACGATAGCGTAGCCGCCATTGGCGAAGGGCGCATAGGCGCCGACCAGATCGAGCATCGACACTTCCGAGGTGCCGAGCGCGATCGACGCGTTGGGTTCGAGCCGTGACGAGATGCCGAGCCGGTGCGCGGTGCGCACCACGGCCATCGGCGTCATTTCCATCGTCAGCCGCACCGACACGGTGTTGAGCGACATCGCCAGCGCCTTGGTCAGCGTGACCGGGCCATAATATTCGCGGCCGTAGTTTTCCGGCTGCCAGTCCTTGATCTTGATCGGGCGGTCTTCGCGTACGGTGTCGGGCGTGAGCCCATGCTCCAGCGCGGTGAGATAGACGAAGGCCTTGAAAGCGGAGCCCGGCTGCCTTTTGGCGGAGACCGCGCGGTTGAACTGGCTGTCGGCATAACTGCGGCCGCCGACCATGGCGCGCACCGCGCCGTCCGGCGTCATCGCCAAGAGCGCGCCTTGCGAGACGTTGAGCTTGTCACCCTTCGCCGCCAACTCCTCGGTCAGCGACTTCTCGGCGTTGACCTGCAGCGTGTTGTCGATGGTGGTCTGGACGATGATGTCCTGCTCGACATGACCGAGCACGTCGTTGAGCACGTCCATCACCCAGTCGGCCACATAATTGACCGAGCCGTTGGCGGCCTGCGCGACGATGCGCGGCGGCTTCGCCAAAGCGGTCTTCTCGGTGGCGGCATTGATGAAGCCGAGCTCGGCCATGGCGGCGAGCACGATCTTGGCGCGCTGTTCGGCGGCATTGAAGTTACGCGTCGGCGCCAGCCGCGACGGCGATTTGACCAAGCCAGCCAGCAAGGCCGCTTCCGCGACGGTGATCTGCTTGGCGGATTTGCCGAAATAGCGCTGCGAGGCCTGCTCGATGCCGTAGGCGCCGGCGCCGAAATAGACGCGGTTGAGATACATCTCCAGGATCTGCGTCTTGGAGAATTTACGCTCGATCCACAGCGCCAGCAGCACCTCCTGCAGCTTGCGCTTGATCGTGCGTTCCTGCGTCAGAAAGAGGTTCTTCGCGAGTTGCTGGGTCAGCGTCGAGCCGCCCTGCGCCACGCCGCGATGCAGGATGTTGGCGACCAGCGCGCGGCCGATGCCCATCGGATCGATGCCGTAATGATCGTAGAAGCGCCGGTCTTCGATCGCGACGAAGGCGCGCGGCACATAAGCCGGCATCTCCTTCAGCGGCAGCGGCGCGCCGGCGAGATCGCCGCGTCGCGCCAGCGCATGGCCTTCATAATCGACCATTTGGATCGAGGGCGGACGCTTGGGGATTTCAAGCGATTGGATCGGCGGCAGATGCGCTCCGACATAGAGCACGGCGCCAACGCCGGCGATGCCGAGCCACAGGCCGAGCACCAGGCTCCAATAGGCCATGCGGACGAGGAGCGGACGTCCTTTGCGGCTGGCTTTCTTCTTGGACTTCTTGCGGCGCGGCGCAGGCTTGTTGCCTCCGCCGCCGCTCGGCCGATCGCCGGCGGACACGCGCAATGCGGGCGCAGAGTCGAAAACCGGCTCCCGGCGGCCGCCCACTTGTCTTCGTCCCGACGCCATACGCGACCCACACAACGCGCGCGGCGCACCCTTAGCGCCGCCGATCCCCAGAAGGCACGCTAGAGGGCCCGATTTAAGGCGCCGTTAAATGGAAATTCCGATAATATGTCAGCTAGTTACGGTGTGCTCATTTGAGGTCGATCTCCAGCTTTTTGATGACCGGTGCCCACAGTGCGGCCGTATCCTTCATGAGGGCTGTTAACTCTTCAGGCGTTCCGGAAGCGGGCTGGTAGCCCTGTGAGACCAGATACTCTTTGAAGTCTGGCGCCTCGATGATCTCGCGCAGGTCGTGGTTGAGCTTCTTGATGATCGGCACCGGTGTCTTGGCCGGCGCGCCGATCGCCCACCAACCCGGTGCGTGTACCGTTGGGAAACCGGCTTCGGCAAAGGTCGGGGTGTCGGGTGCCGACGGCCAGCGTTTCACGCCGTCAACAGCCAGGATGCGCATGGTGCCAGCCTTGATGTAAGGCGCGGCCGCAGCGGGGCTAAAGGCACTGATCTGAATTTCACCTGACTGCAAAGCGAGGAAGACTGGGCCGACGCCCTTGTAGGGGACGTGTACGATGTCGACTTTGGCGGCCTGCTTGAACATTTCGATGGTCAGGTGCGGGGCGCTGGCAACACCGAATGAGCCGTAATTGAGCGGCTTCGTCTTGGCGAGCGCGACGAGGTCCTTCAGGGTTGTCACTGGCAGCTTGGCGTCGACGACGATCGACATCGGAAACGCTAAGATTTGTGTAATCGGTGCAAAATCCTTGAATGGGTCGTATTGCGGTCGCGATGAAAGCAATTGATTGATAGCGAAGGTGGTGTCGGGGCCCATTAGGATTGTGTAGCCGTCTGGTGCTGCGTTCGCGAGCGCCGTGCCGCCGATTGCGGTGCCGCCACCGGGGCGGCTTTCCACGACGACTGCTACGCCCCATTTTTTCGACAACAGATCGGCAATTTTACGCGCCATGACGTCGGTCGAGCCACCGGCGGCGAAGGGCACGATGATCTTGACCGCCCGGTCCGGGTATTTGTCCTGCGCTGGAGCGGGGCCGGTGGGCAGCAGCAGCGCCGCGGCGGCGAGTGCGGCCAGGGCCCAGCGGCGGGTTTGGCCGCCGGACGAAAGGGTCGTCTGCGCCAGGGTATCGGCGGACAGCTCAAAACGGTGCGGTTGCGCGCCGCGCGTGATTGTCATAGCGGTTCCCCCTAAGACTTATTGTCTCATTATTTGAACCAAGTATCCTAAATTATGGAACTCCTGTCAACCGCCGCCGGCGGGGCGACGCGCGATTGTCGTTGAGGCGCGCCCGCACGCTCTGATAAGACCAAGGCCTTGCCGAAGCTGCCGGCCGAAAACGAGATCGAACTGCATGCATCAACGCGCCGCCAAGGCCGGCCCGACCGCTTCCGACAAAGGCGCAGGCGAGGAGAAGCCGCGCTCGGTCAACAGTACAGCCGATCGTGCGATCGACATCCTGCTGGCGTTCTCGAGCGAGAAGCCGGTGTGGTCTGCAGCTGAAATCGCGCAGCACTTCCAGATGCCGCGCAGCACGACCTACCGCTACATCAATACGCTGCGCAATTGCGGCCTGCTGGCCGAAGACAGCAGCAACCAGTACCGGCTCGGCCACAAGATCCTTCACTTGGCGCGCGTGGCCAAGCTGCAGGACCCGGTGCTGCGTGTGGCCGCACCCGTTCTGAGCGAATTGTCGAGCCTGTTTGGTGACACCGTACTGCTGCAGGAGCGTGTCGGTTCGGAGATCATCACGCTCGAGCGGCTCGAGAGCCGTAATCCGGTCTCGACGACCATGACACAGAGTCGGCTGCTGCCGTGGCCAGCAACGGCCAGCGCCAAGGTTCTACTCGCTTTCGCGCCGGCGACGGATCGTGAGGCGGTTCTCGGCAACGCTGTTCCGATCCGCTACACTAAAAAGACACTGACCACGCAAAAGGCCCTGCTGGCCGATGTGAAGGCCATAGCGCGGCAGGGCTATGCCGTCAGCCTCGAGGAATTCGATGAAGGTGCCGCCGGCATCGCAGCACCGATCTTCTTCGGCAATGATTGCAGTTACGCACTGTCGATGGGCGGCCCAATCGCGAAATTTCAAGGCAAGCGCCTCGCCGAGATGGTCAAGGGCGTGACCACCGCTGCAGCCAAGATTTCGAAGGCGCTCGCGAATCCTGGTTGATCTCGTTCCAGCGGGGCGGGGCGCGCCGGAGGCATCGTCGCGTCAGCCGACGACGCAGCCCATGCCGGTGACCCAACTCGGCATCGGTTCATAGGACATCGTGCGCAGCGGCTGGTTCCAGGCGCCGGCCGCGGCGATCCAGGTGCGCAGCTCATGCGCGCCGTTGCCTGCCTTTTCTTCCAGCTCTCTGTCCTCGATCGCGAACAGCGCGTCGAGATCATTCGCGGTGAGGCGGTCGAGGAACCATTGATCCCATTCCGCATTGACCCGGCCGCTGACCTGTGCCGCTTTCCGTGTCCTGACCGACTCGTTGCGCTTGGCCGTGTGTTCGGCCGAGCGCGTGCGCCCGTTGACAACGTAATCGCGGGTTTCTGTGTTGGTGTCAGGATTGTCGAGCGAGACCGGCTGAATCCAATGAGACATGCCGCCGGAGGCCAGGATCAAAATGCGTTGTGTGGTGGGTAGAGACCGGATCGCGGCGCCGACGGCCGTGCCGAAGTCGTAGCAGCGCCGGAGCGTCGGCCGTGGATGACCGCTGCAATTGACCATGATCGGAACCATCGGCGTTTTCTGGTCCGGATCGAGTGCGACATAGGGTTGAGTGATGCCGTGATCGACGCCCATGCGCATGGAAACAGCGGGATCGAAGCCGTGATGGATGACGTAATCGTAGATGCCGGCGCCCAGTGCGGCGGCGCCTGGCAGCTGCCCTTTCGGCAGACCGTAGTCACCGGCGCCCTCGACTGCATTCACTCCGATGCAGAACGGCGGTAGGACATCATAAAAGAAATTGCGGAAGTGGTCCGGGCCAAAGATGACATAAGCATCGGGTTCGAGACGGCGTGCAATGTCGCGTGCCTGCGCCACGCCACGAACGAAGCTTTCGCCAGGGCCGGTGATTTCGAACGACATGTCCCAAAACGGCGAATGTGAAAACGCGACACAGCCGACGATCATTGCCACGATGAAGCCTCCCGTTGCTTGCTTTGAATCAGATGATTGCTTTGAGTTTCTCGAGCATCGCCGCCATCTCGGTCTGATTGCAGACGGCGGCGACGTAGCGGTCCGGTCGCATCACGATGACGTCCGCGCGCGGCGACTTCAGGCGCCAGTCGCGGAAAGCGCCGTCGAGATCTTCCAGTACGACGGTGGCAGAGTGGCTTTCCCAGTGCTGCGGCGCGCTGCGCGATTTATTGATGCGCACGATAGTGCCGCCCATCGCCTGCCAGTCGGCGATCTGGGCCGGCGTCATATGCGTGGCCGGGTCGAAATCGAGGCCGATCAAGGCGAACCAGTCGCCGACCGCGTCGTCGAGCCGTAGATGTTTTTTGTCCTTCGTTTCGACTTTTGGCTGAATCATCATGCGGCCGACCGCCGCGCTCTTGGTGGCGCTGGCGTCGTGCAGGACGACACCCGTCTCGTAGAACGGCAGCGGCTTGAAACGCATCTGTAGGATGTAATCGCGCAGACTCGGCAGATGCTGGACGATCTGCATGACCCAGCGCCGCAGCACGGCCGTAAACAGATTGTTCGGCGAATAGAGGCCGCCCATGAAGGTGGCGAACTTAACCATTTCGGCAGCGTGGCCACGCCGCTCGGCATCGTAAGTCTCCAGCATCTTCTCGTGCGCCCGTCCCAGCAGCACCGCGGCCAGTTTCCAGGCGATGTTCGAAGCATCGCGGATACCGGAGTTCATGCCCTGGCCGAAGAATGGCGGCTGGAGGTGTGCGGCATCGCCGGCAAGGAACACACGGCCGACCTGGAAGCGTTCGGCGACGCGCGAATGGTGCTGGTAGATGCGGGCTCGCTTGATTATCGGCATCGGGTTGCTGCCATAGAGCGGCCGCAGCAGGTGTTCGATATTTTCCGGCTTAAGGATCTGGTCCTCGGTCTCATCGACCTTCAGGCGGAATTCGAAGCGCCGCTGGCCGTAGGGCAGGTTGATACACATGCGCGGACGACGCACGTCGACATAACTACCGGAATAGGGCGCATCGAGCGTATCCTTCTCGACGTCGATGACGAGCCAGCGGGATGCCGCCGTGCTGCCGACGAGGGGGACGCCGATGAGGCCGCGAATGGTGCTGCGGCCGCCGTCGGTGCCGACGACGTAATCGCTGCGGATCATTAGCGTTTCGCCGTCGGCCGTCGTCACCTTGGTTTCGACTTTGCGATCACTCTGGGTCAGCGCGACCGCTTCGTGTCCGAGCAGTAGCTTGACGCTGGGGAAGCGCTGCAGCCCTCGCCGTAGCGACACTTCCATGCGCGGTTGGATAAAAACGAAACGTCGCGGCCAGCCGAATGGCTCGAGAACGGGCCGGATTTCGGCGAGGTAGCGGCCTTTGGCGTCGTAGTAGCGCAGCGGCTGGTTGCGGATCATATCCGCCGTGATTTCGTCGGCGAGGCCGATCGTCTGGTAGACGCGCATCGCTTCATCGTCGATGCCGACGGCCCGCGGATAATCGAGAATCTCGGCAGATCGATCGAGAATTACGGCGTCGACGCCGTAGAGGCCCATGTAATTCGCGATCGTCACGCCGCAGGGGCCGGCCCCGACGATGAGGACTTGAGTTTCGATTGTTTGCATTGCAGCCACCGTCGCTGAAAAGAAGGGTTATGCTGTCAGCGGCCCGGATGTGCCGCCGCACAAGCTCCCGGCCGAGCCGAAGGCTAGTCTCATTATTTGATACATACTATTCAATTAATGGTCAATCGAGGCGTTGGCGCCATTCGTTGGTTGACGCGCGGCGCTATTTTGTCTCATAATATAGATCATAATGATCAATATTCGAGACATAAAATTCATACGGGAGTTCGGCGATGATATCGCAAGACGGCACGGCATATCGCAGCGTGTGGACGCATATGATCAGTACGCCGTTTCGGCAGAATTACATCGACGCCGGTGGCATTCGGACGCGCTATGTGCAAGCCGGTCGGCCGGACGCGCCGGCTCTCATCATGCTGCACGGCACGGCCGGCACCTGGGAGGGCTTCTGCGCCAACATTCCGGCGCATGCCGAGCATTTCAACTGCTATGCCTTCGACATGGTGGGCAGCGGCTTCTCCGGCAAGCCGGACGTGGATTACGAAATCCCGGTCTATGTCGAGCATGTGTGTAACTTCATGAAGGCCGTAGGCCTCAAGAAGGCATCCTTCATCGGCGTTTCGCTCGGCGCCTGGGTCGCATCCAAGCTTGCCATCGATCATCCCGAATTGGCTGACAAAATTGTGCTTCTGGCTGCCTCTGGCCTGCTCGCCAACAAGGGCACCATGGGCGACATCCGTGCCCGGCGCGGCAAGGCCGTCGACGATCCAAGCTGGGACAATATCAAGGCCATCTTCACCTCACTCATTCATGACGAGCGCAACCGCATTCCGGACATCATTGCTGTGCGGCAGGTGACCTATCGTCAGCCCGAGATGAAGCGGACGATGGAGCATGTGTTGTGTCTGCAGAATCCAGACATTCGTCCGCGCAACTTGATCCCCGAAGATGACTGGAAGAAAATCACGTCGCCGGCGCTGGTCATCGCCGCGCCGGACGACAAGGAAGACTTCTATCAGACGGCGTTGCGGGTCTCGAAGCTGATGCCCAATGCCAGGATGATCGAAAAGAAGGGCGTGGCCCATTGGGCGCATTTCGAGGAGCCTGCGTTTTTCAACCAGGTCAGCCTCGACTTCCTCCGCGGCGCCTGAGCGCGCCACGACCCTGCCCGGGGGGCATGACCTGGATCAAGCCCCAAGGCATCCGGTGTTAATATGCTGTTCCGCAAGTTCGGCTATGGACCTGCGGAATGGACAACAATTCGCCCCCGCGCCTGAAAATCAGGCGCATCAATCTCGATACCGGCCGCGAGAACGTGGTCGTGATCTCCCGTCGTTCGCAGGCGTTCCGGCCGGACGTCTTCCGTGGCTTCAGCCGCGTCGAGTTGCGCGCCGGCGGTCGGGAACTGCTGGCCACGCTGCTGATCACCGATGATGGCATCGTCGGCACCGACGAGCTCGGCCTGTCGGAGCCCGCCTTCCGCCGCTTCGGCCAGCCGGTCGGTAGCTTGGCGTCGGTCAAGCCGACGACCGCGCCCGAAAGCCTCGATTACGTGCGCGCCAAGATCCAGGGCCACTCGCTGCAACCGGGCGAGATCAGCGCCATCATCGACGACATCTCGCATTATCGCTACTCCGACATGGAAATCGCCGCCTTTCTGATCTCGTCGGCGAGCTTCATGACCAGCGGCGAATTGCTGGCGTTGTCGCGCGCCATGGCGGACGCCGGCACTCAGCTCAAATGGGACCGGCCGATCGTCGTCGACAAGCATTGCATCGGCGGCATTCCCGGCAACCGCACGTCGATGGTGGTGGTGCCGATCGTCGCGGCGCATGGCCTGACCATTCCGAAGACGTCCTCACGCGCGATCACCTCGCCGGCCGGCACCGCCGACACGATGGAAGTGTTGGCGCGCGTCGACCTCGGCGTCGACGAGATGCGCGAGGTGGTGAATGCCTGCCACGGCTGCCTCGTCTGGGGCGGGCACGTGAACCTGTCGCCTGCCGACGATATCCTGATCTCGGTCGAGCGGCCGCTCGCGCTCGATACGCGCGAGCAGATGGTCGCCGCGCTCATGTCGTAGTAGCTTGCCGCCGGCTCGACCCATCGATTTATCGACTTGCCGGTCGGCCCTTCCGCCAAACTCGCGACCGCGATGGACGCCCTGCGGTTGCGAAAGGTTTTTGAGTTTGTCGGCGACCATTTCGGAATCGCCGTCGAGGTGATCACAACCGACGGACGCCAGCCTATCGGCAACGGCATCGGCCCGGTGCTGGAAGCGCAGGATGTGATGGCGGTGCTGTCGAACGATCCCAGTGCACCGAAGGACTTGCGCGAGAAGTCGCTGCGGCTCGCCGCGCATCTCCTGGACTACGATCCCGAATTACGCGGCGGCAAAGGCTATGCGCGTGCCCGCGAATTGCTCGAGAGTGGCGCCGCGCTCAAGCAGATGCACAAGATCATCGATGCGCAGGGCCCGAGCGGCTGCCGCACCGATATCGGCGCGCTCACCGTCGATATCGCGGCCGAGAGCGACGGCGTCGTGCAGGCCATCGACTGCCTGCGGCTCAACCGCCTGGCGCGCACCGCCGGCGCGCCGATCGACAAGGGCGCCGGCATCAGGTTGTTCAAGAAGATCGGCGACCGGGTCGAGAAGGGCGAGCCGTTGTATCGTATCCATGCGGTCGACGTCGCGGAATTCGATCTGTCACGCGCGGCGGCCAAGCAGGACGCCGGTTACGCGGTCGGGGCGCGCAACAACGGCGAGCAAGACGCGTGACCGCGGTCGTGCTGCAAAGTCTGCCCGAAGGCGCGGCGGATGCAAGCCGGCTCGCCGCGAAGCTCGGCGTGCCGATGCATGTGATCGACATCCATCGCTTCCCCGACGGCGAATTGAAGGTGACCGTCGGTCCGGCGGCTGCGACGACGGTCTTGTACATCCCGCTCGACGCGCCGAATGAGAAGTTGGTGGCCCTGCTGTTCGTCGCGGAAGCCTTGCGGCGGGGCGGTGCCAAGCGGCTGGTGCTGGTCGCGCCTTATCTCTGCTACATGCGGCAGGACACGGCGTTCCATGCCGGCGAGGCGATCAGCCAGAAGGCCATGGGCCGATTGCTGGGTGATACGGTGGATCGCATCGTCACGGTCGATGCCCATCTGCATCGTACCCACGATATCCGCGCGGTGTTTCCCGGAACCGAGGCGGAGGATCTCTCCGCCATGCCGGCCATCGCCGGCGCATTGCGCGGCGCCGATAAGACGACGGTCGTGGTCGGGCCGGACGAGGAATCCACACCCTGGGTGAGCGATCTCGCCGGGCGTCTCGGTCTTGCCCATGCGGTCGGCCACAAGACGCGCGCCGGCGACCGCTCGGTGCAAATCCAATTCGCCGCGCCGGAGTTGTTCAAGGACCGGCCTGTTCTTCTGGTCGACGACATCGTGTCGTCGGGTGGCACGCTCATGGTGTGCGCGCAGGCGCTGCTGAAGGCTGGCGCGGCATCGGTCGACGCCGTTGTCACCCACGCGCTGTTTCCGCCGGCGATGTTGGAGGACTTCCAGCGCGCCGGCATTCGTTCGGTGCGCTCGACCACGAGCGTGCCGCATCCGAGCAATGCCATCGCGCTCGACGATGTTCTCGCAGCCGCGCTGCGTAAGGAGTTGAAGGCATGAGTGTCAAGCTGCGGTTCTGCGGCGCGTCCCGCACGGTCACCGGCTCGTGCTATCTGTTCGAGACGCCTGCCGGCCGCCTGCTGGTCGATTGCGGCATGTTCCAGGGGCCGAAGACGCTGAAAGCGCTGAACTACGGTGCTTTCCCGTTTCGTCCGTCCGATATCGATGCTGTGCTGCTGACGCATGCGCATATCGACCACAGCGGCCTGCTGCCGAAGCTTGTCCGAGCCGGCTTTTCCGGTCCGATCTGGGCGACGCGCGGCACCATCGATCTGTGTTCCTACATGCTGCCCGACTCGGGCAGCATCCAGGAATCGGAAGTCGCTAGCTTGAACCGTCGCAGTGCCGCGCGCGGCCGCGCCGAGGTGACGCCGATCTATACCCAGGCCGACGCGGTCGCGGCGCTCACCGCGTTCCGGTCCGTCGAATACGAAGCGTGGACGCCGGTGATGGACAGCGTGCGGGCACGCTATTGGAATGCCGGCCATCTGCTCGGCTCGGCCTCGATCGAGATCGAATTTGCCGGTGCGGGCAAAGCCGGTGCGCCTTTGCGCGTGCTGCTGTCGGGCGATCTCGGCCCCGATGCCAAGTTGTTGCAGCCCGATCCTGAGGCCCCAAGCGACCTGGATTATGTCATCTGCGAATCGACTTATGGTGATCGCGACCGTCCGCCGGTGACGAACGAAAGCCGGCGCGCGCGGCTGGCGGAAGAAGTGCGTGATGCACAAAAGGCTGGCGGCGCCCTGCTCATCCCGGCCTTCGCGGTCGAGCGCACCCAGGAACTGATCGTCGATCTCGTCGACTTGATGGACCGTGGCGTGATCCCGGCGGCGCCCCTGTTCCTCGATTCACCCTTGGCGATCCGTGCCACCGAAGTGTTCCGGCAACATGCCGCGGACATGGGACCCGATGTCGGCCGCTTGCTGTCGTCGCCGCATCTGCGCTGTACCGAGACCGTCGACGAGAGCAAGGCGATCATGCGGCTCGCCGGCTTCCATATCATCATCGCGGCGAGCGGCATGTGTGACGCTGGCCGCATCCGCCATCATCTCAAGCGCTGGCTGTGGCGGCGTGAGGCCACGGTGCTGCTCACCGGCTATCAGGCGCAGGGTACGCTCGGGCGCTTTCTCGACGAGGGTGCGAAAGCGGTGCGCATTCAGGGTGAGGAGATCAAGGTCGCGGCGCGCATTCACCGCATGGACGACTATTCCGGCCACGCCGATGGTCCGGAGCTGGCGCGTTGGATCGCGGCACGGCGGCCGATCAAACGCGGTGTGTTCCTGACCCATGGTGAAGAGCCGGAGCTCGAGGGCTTGTCCAAACGCATCGCCGAGCGCTCGGTGCGTGCGGCGCAGATATTCGTGCCGGTCCTCGATGACGTCTACGAATTGACCACGGCGGCACCGACGCCGATTGACGGCGCGCATCGCCGACGTCTCGCGCCGGAAGCGGTGGTCGCGCTCGACTGGCACAATGACATGTCCAAGCTGATCCTCGGCATCAATGCCGCGATCGAGGCCGCGGCCGATGACCGGTCACGCGGCGTGATCATCCGGAGGCTGAAACGGGCGCTTGAAGGCGAAGCGTGAGAATTCTTGCCGCGGCTTAGTGTGCGCCTGTCTGGATATTTCCTGAAAGCACCACGGCGGGCGGAAAGTGATCGTCGCCGTGGTGAGGGGCCGTTACCGTGTCACGCGGCCCGCGCCTCTCAAACAATCGTCCCGAATATCTTTCCGATACCGGCGGTGAGGGCCATCGCCAACGCGCCCCAGAATGTTACGCGGACTGTGGCTCTCAGGATAGTTGCACCGCCTGCTTTGGCACCGATCGCCCCCAGGAGCGCGAGAAAACCTAAGGATGCCACGGACACGAGGGGCACGAGCGCGCCGGCCGGCGATACAACCACCATCAGCAAGGGCATGGCCGCGCCGACGGAAAATGTGGCGGCCGACGTCAGTGCGGCTTGGACCGGGCGCGCCGTCGTTGCGGCTGAAATCCCAAGTTCATCGCGCGCATGCGCGCCCAAGGCATCCTTCGCCATCAGTTGTTCGGCGACTTGATGCGCGAGCGCTGGATCGACACCGCGCTTGATGTAGATGCCGGCAAGTTCATCGCGCTCAAACGCCGGGTTTTCGCTTAATTCCTTGCGTTCGCGCGCCAGATCGGCGTGCTCCGTATCGGCTTGCGAGCTGACGGAGACATATTCACCGGCGGCCATCGACATGGCGCCGGCCACAAGTCCGGCAATGCCGGCGATCAAGACATCGTTTTGTGTCGTGGTTGCCGAGGCGACGCCGACGATCAAGCTTGCCGTCGAGACAATACCATCATTGGCCCCGAGCACCGCCGCGCGTAACCAGCCGATGCGGTTGACGAGGTGATTTTCCGAGTAAAGGCGGCTCATTCGATGTGTGGTGTCCAAATCAGAGTCGCTTGGCCGAAGAAGCCGAAAGCAATTTAACGGCATCGAGCCGAGTCCGCTACGCGTTTTGCGCCAAGTCGAGAATGGCAGCGGAGAGGCGTTGAATTCGCTCAAAGAAGCCGGTTGCAAGAGTTGCTCTTGCCGGACGGCGGCCACGCGGGGCAGGAGCTACGCCGGCTTGCGGTCGGGCTCGGCCGCGGCGAAAACCGCGATGAGTGCGCGCTTGATCGCCGCCTGGCGGGTCGGCGAGGTGATCTGCGCGCCCATCAGGTCGGTGACATAGAATACGTCGACCACGCGCTCGCCGAAGGTGGCGACGTGGGCGGAGCCGATGTTGAGATTGAGCTTCGACAGCGTCGCGGTCAGCTCATAAAGCAAGCCGGTGCGGTCGAGCCCGGTGACCTCCACCATGGTGTAGCGGTGGGACCACTGGTTGTTGACCGTGACCGAGGGCTCCAGCGCGAAGGCCCGGATGCGGCCCTTGGTTGCCTTCTTGCTCACCATATCCGGCAGCCGCAATTCGCCGCGCAAGGCTTTTTCGATCGAGTCGGCGATGCGGTTGGCGCGGCGCTGCTCGTCCTCGTCGCGTTCGAACTCACGCGACAGCGAGATGGTGTCGAGCGCGCGGCCGTCGGTGGTGGTGTAGATTTGTGCGTCGACGATGTTGGCGCCGGCCATGGCACAGGCGCCGGCGATGATCGACAACAGCCAGGGGTGGTCGGGCGCCAGAACGGTCAGCTCGGTCACGCCGCGCTTGGTGTCGAAGCCGGTCATGGTGGCCAAAGTCTTGGCCGCCTGCTCGGTGGCGCGCACGAAATTCGCGTGCTCGATCTTGTGTGGCAGGTCGACCTTCAGCCAGTAAGCCGGGTACTGCTTGGCAATGTAGGCTTCCAGCATCTGCGGTCGCCAATCCGTCATCGCCGCGCGGAACTCGGCCTGCGCCATGGCGACGCGCTGGGCACGATTGACCTCCGAGAAGCCGCCGGTGAGCACCGGCTCGGTCTCGTAATAAAGCGTGCGGATGAGCTGCGCCTTCCAACCGTTCCACACGCCCGGTCCGACCGCTTTGATGTCGGCGGTGGTGAGGATGGTCAACAGCTTCAATTGTTCGGCCGACTGCACGACAGCGGCGAAGTTCTCGATGGTCTTACGGTCGGAGAGGTCGCGCGATTGCGCGACGCTCGACATCACGAGATGGAATTCGATGAGCCAGGCGACCGTCTCTGTCTGGGCGGCGGTGAGGCCAAGCCGCGGGCAGAGGCGCCGTGCCAGGCGCGCACCCGCCGTGGAATGATCCTCGGGGCGGCCCTTGGCGACGTCGTGCAGGAACAGCGCGACATAGAGCACCGCGCGATTCTCGGGCTGGATTTTGTGGAACAGCTCGTTGGAGAGCGGCGTGTCGGCGCTGGTGCCGTGCTCCATTTCCGCCAGAACGCCGATGCAGCGCAGCAGGTGTTCGTCCACCGTATAGTGGTGGTACATGTTGAACTGCATCATGGCGACGACCTTGCCGAAGGCCGGGACGAAGCGGCCGAGCACGCCGGCTTCGTTCATCCGCCGCAGCACGGTCTCCGGGTCGTTCTTCGACGTCAGTATCTCGAGGAAGAGCTTGTTGGCTTCCTTGTCCTCGCGCAGATCGGCGCCGATCAGGTGCAGCGAGCGTGTGATCACGCGCATGGCATCTGGATGCAGCGCGAGATTGTGCTTCTGCGCCAGATGGAAAATGCGGATCAGATTGACCGGGTCGCGCTCGAAGACGTCGACGCGAGTGCACAGGATGCGGTTGTTCTCGGCGATGAAGTCCTTGGTGCCCGAAAGTTCCTTGCGCTTGACCGGGCGTAGCTTTGACATCACCCGGCTCAGCACTGGTACGCTCTTGGCGTGGCTGTCTTCCAGCGCCGCGCAGAGAATGGCGGTCAGGTCGCCGACATCCTTGGCGACCAGGAAGTAGTGCTTCATGAAGCGCTCGACATCCTGCTGGCCGGGATGTTCGGTGTAACCGAGGCGCTGCGCGATCTCGCGCTGGATGTCGAAGGACAGCCGTTCTTCGGCGCGGCCGGTAACAAAATGCAGATGGCAGCGTACCGACCAGAGGAAGTCCTCGCAGCGGCGGAACAGCTGATATTCCGGTTTGTCAAAGACGCCGCGCTGGATCAGCTCGTCCGTCCCGCTGACGCGGTAGACGTATTTGGCGATCCAGAACAAGGTATGGAGATCGCGCAGGCCCCCTTTGCCGTCCTTCACGTTCGGTTCGACCAGATAGCGCGACTGGCCGGCGCGGCGATGGCGCTCCTCGCGCTCGGCCAGCTTGGCGGCGACGAATTCGGTTGCGGTGTTGCGCACCACGTCGTTGTCGAAGCGCGTCACCATTTCGTCGAACAGCGCCTTGTCGCCGAGCAGGAAGCGCGCTTCGAGGATGGCGGTGCGGATGGTCATGTCCGCCTTGGACTGGCGGATGCATTCGTCGATCGAGCGGGTGGCGTGGCCGACCTTCAGGCCGGTGTCCCACAGGCAATAGAGGATCGCTTCGGCGACCTGCTCGCCCCAGGCGGTCTGCTTGTAGGGCAGGAGGAATAACAGATCGATGTCGGAGCCGGGTGCCAGCAAGCCGCGGCCATAGCCGCCGGTGGCCACCACGGCCATGTGTTCGGCTTCGGAGGGGTTCTCGGACGGGTAGAGGTGCTTGCGGGTGAACTCGAACAGGATGCGGATGATCTCGTCCTGCATCTCGCACAGCCGTTCGGCGCAGCGCCGGCCGTGGCGGTCCTTGAGCAGCATCTGCTCGGCCTTGGCGCGGCCGGCGATCAGCGCGGCCTTGAGCCGCTGCGCCAGCAGGGTCCGCAACTCGCCCTCGCTGCCTTCATGACCGGAGGCGAGCTTCTCCAGATCCGCAGCAACTGCAGCGGAATCGATCAGCTCGCTCGAGCCCTTGGTGATGGGCTCGAGGGGCGGTTGCGTGTCGCGTTCGAGGGCGAGGGAGGCCATGGCGCGATCCGTGGATAGCGGAGACGGTGGTTCAAGTCACGGTTTGCAGGGAAGATATTTGCGGACGGCGGGATTTCACTGGGAATGGAATAATTTTCCCTTTAGCCGGCTCCTCGGCCGCCGCCCATGGCGCCGGCCAGGCCCCGCCGCGCCCTGATAGGACAAAGCTGCCTTACCCCGGCCGCAGGGTGACAAAGCTGCAACCCGCGGTAAGCTTTGCCGCCAACACAAAAAAGTGCGGGGAGGGAAGGCCATGCGCAGTTTCCAGGTGTGCCGCTGCGGCGAGCCGATGCAGTTCGCCGAGACGGCCAATCCGAAGCCTACGGGCAGCGAGGTGCTCCTGAAGGTGCTGGCGGCCGGCGTGTGCCACAGCGACCTGCACATCTGGGAAGGCTACTACGAGCTCGGCGGCGGCAAAAGGTTGCAACTCCAGGAGCGCGGCGTGAAGCTGCCGCTCACCATGGGCCACGAGAATGTCGGCGAGGTGGTCGCGGTTGGGCCGCGCGCCCGCGGTATCAAGGTCGGCGATAAGCGGCTGGTGTACCCTTGGATCGGCTGCGGCATCTGCGCTGTGTGTAAGCGCGGCGAGGACCAGCTCTGCCAGTCGCCGCGCTTCCTCGGCGTCTACCGCGACGGCGGCTATGCCACGCATCTGATGGTGCCGCACGCGAAGTATTTGCTGCCCTATGGCAAGGCCATGAAGCCCGAGCAGGCGGCGCCGCTCGCCTGCTCGGGGCTCACCGCCTATGGTGCGCTGAAGAAGCTCGGCGACCTGATCAAGCGCGAGCCGGTGGTCATTATTGGCGCTGGCGGTCTTGGTTTGATGTGCATCGCCATCCTCAAGCTGATGAGGGGTAAAGGCGCCATCGTGGTCGACATCGATCCGGTCAAACGCGCCGCGGCGATGAAGGCCGGTGCGCTGGCGGCAATTGACGGCAAGGCGCCGGACGTGCTGGCGCAGCTTAAGCAGATGGCCGGCGGCGGTGTTTGGCAGGCGATCGATTTCGTCGGCGCGGAGGTGACGGCCCGTCTCGGCATCGACAGCCTGGTGAAAGGCGGCACGCTGATCATGGTCGGCCTGTTCGGCGGCGAGATCACCTTGCCACTGCCATACATTCCGATGCGCGCGATGCGGCTGCAGGGATCCTACACCGGCAGTTTGAAGGAGCTTTCCGAACTGGTGAAGCTCGTCGGCAACCGCAGCCTGCCTTTGGTGCCGACCCAGACCCAGCCACTTGAAGACGCTCAGGCGATCATCGATGAATTGAAAGCGGGAAAGGTTGTCGGACGCCGCGTGCTGACGCCAGCGTAACAATTAATTGAGTTCTTGATTAACGCGCAATCGTCTAGCGCAATCCATGCGCGGCTTAGGCCGTCGCACTCGTGTGCGTCATCCGCGATAACGAAAAGATCAGGGAAGGAAAGAGAATGGACGCAGAAACATTGCGCGCCATGCAGGCACCGATCAAGGAGCATTACAAGAGCGATCCACAAGCGGCGATGATCACCTTGAAAGCGCGCGGGACACTCGATGACACCAGCATCGCCTGCAAGCTCGAAACCGGGCTCGCACTCGCCAAGGCGGGACTGCATCCGGCGACTGGCGGATCAGGGCTGGAATTGTGCTCTGGCGATATGTTGCTTGAAGCGCTGGTGGCCTGCGCCGGCGTCACGCTGAAGGCCGTGGCGACCGCACTCTCGATCCCCCTTCGCGCGGCTGGCGTGTCGGCGGAAGGCGATCTCGATTTTCGCGGCACGCTCGGCGTGGCCAAGGACGCGCCGGTCGGCTTTGCTCGGATCCGCCTGCGTTTCGATCTCGATACTGACGCGCCCCAGGAGGTTCTCGATCAATTGCTCAAGCTGACCGAGCGCTATTGCGTAGTGTATCAGACTATCAAAAGCGGTCCGCCGGTGGATGTGAAGCTGGCGCGGATGTAACTTTCGCGGCCTCTCCCGGCGTCGCGGGAGAGAGGAACCTCAATGCCCTCGGACTTGGACTTCACGCTCATACTCGCCCTGCGCATGGCGATCACCGCCGTCTTCGTGCTCGTCGCGACGGTGACGGCGGAGCGCGCGGGGCCGTTGGTCGGCGGCCTAGTGGCGACGCTGCCGCTCGGTGGCGGCCCGGTCTATGTGTTCCTGGCGATGGATCACGATGCGGCTTTTATCGCCGCCAGCGCGGTGATGAGTCTCGCCGTCAATGCGGCGAACGTGACCTTTGCGCTGGTCTACGCGCTGTTGGCGCAGCGGTGCTCGCTCGCTGTCAGCTTGATGCTCGCGGTCGCCGTCTGGTTCGTGCTGGCGCTCGCCGTCTATGCCGTGCCGTGGACGCTGACGACCGCACTTGTGCTCAATGTCGTGGTGCTGGCTGGCTGCATCGCCTTGGCGCGGCCGCTGCGCAACGTGAAGATCCCGTTTCTGTACCGGCGCTGGTATGATCTCGTGCTGCGCGCCGGCTTGGTGGCGGCGCTGGTCGGCGTCACCGTGACCTTGAGCTTCCGCATCGGGCCGTCCGGCAGCGGCATCCTCGCCGTGTTTCCGATCATCCTGATCAGCATCATCCTCATCCTGCACAGCCGCGTCGGCGGTAAGCCGACGGCGGCAGTGATGGCGAATGCGGTGCTCGGTCTCGTCGGCTTTGCCTTTGCCTGCATCACTTTGCACGTCACGGCGGTGCCGTTTGGCTCGGCAATGGGGCTCGCCTTGGCGCTTGGTGCCTCTGTCGGTTGGAGTTTGCTAGTGCTGCTTGCGCGACGGCACGGCGTGGCGGTCTAGGTTCGGGCCTTCGCCGCCAGCTTCGCCTTTAAGGCATAAAGAGCTTCCATCGCCTCGCGCGGCGACATGTCGTCGGGATTGAGCGCGGCGAGTGCGTTGATGAGCGCGTCTTGCGCGGCGTCCGGCGCCTGTTGCGCCGCCTTGAACGGCGTAGCGAACAGCGGCAGGTCTTCGAAGCCCTTGGGCGCCGCTCGGTCTTCCTGCTCGAGCTTGGCCAGCACGACTTTGGCGCGCTCGATCACGCTCGTCGGCAAACCGGCAAGCTTGGCGACCTGAATGCCGTAAGAGCGGTCGGCGGCGCCGGCCGTTACTTCATGCAGGAACACCACGTCGCCCTTCCACTCCTTCACCTTCACCGTCGCATTGTGTAGGCGCGACAGACGCGTCGACAGCGCGGTCAATTCGTGGAAATGCGTGGCGAACAGTGAACGGCATTTGTTGACGTCATGCAGATGCTCGACCGCGGCCCAGGCGATGGAAAGACCGTCGAAAGTCGCGGTGCCGCGGCCAATTTCGTCCAAGATGACGAGTGCGCGCGGGCCGGCCTGATTGAGGATGGCGGCGGTCTCCACCATCTCGACCATGAAGGTCGAGCGGCCGCGCGCGAGGTCGTCGGCCGCGCCGACGCGTGAAAACAGCCGGTCGACCACACCGATATGGGCGTGCCGCGCTGGCACGAAGCTGCCTGTTTGCGCCATGATCGTGATCAGCGCGTTCTGACGCAGGAAGGTCGATTTACCGGCCATGTTCGGGCCGGTGATCAGCCAGATGCGGCCAGCTTCGCCTTCGTCGGGCGGCGAGAGATCGCAGTCATTGGCGACGAAGGGCGTGCCGTCGCGTGCCAGCGCCTGCTCGACGACCGGATGGCGGCCGCCATCGATGGTGAAGGCGTGGCTGTCGTCAATGTCCGGCCGTGCATAATCGCGCTCGGCGGCAAGCTGGGCCAGCGCGCTGGCGACGTCGAGGCGCGCCAGCGCTTCGGCGCAGTCCTTAATAGCGGCGCTATCGGCGATCACCGCGCCGCACAGTCGCTCGAAAACGTCGAGCTCTAGGCCGAGCGCGCGTTCAGCCGCGTTGGCGATCTTGGCCTCCAGCTCTCCGAGCTCGGTGGTGGTGAAGCGCACCTGGCCGGCGAGCGTCTGGCGATGGATGAAGGTGGCGTTGAGTGGCGCCGCCATCAGCTTCTCGCCATGCTGCGCCGTCACCTCGACAAAATAGCCTAGCACATTGTTGTGCCGGATCTTCAGGATCTTTACGCCGGTGTCATCGGCGTAGCGCGCCTGCAGCGCGGCAATGACGCGGCGGGATTCGTCGCGTAGCGCGCGCAGCTCATCGAGCGCGGCATCGTATCCTTCGCGCACGAAGCCGCCGTCGCGCTTGATCAGTGGCAATTCGTCGGCGAGTGCGCGGCCAAGCTCGGCCGTGAGGATCGCGTCGGGGCGGCGACAGGTGCGCAAGGCGTCGGCGATCTCCGTCGGCGTCTCTTTGAGCGCACTCAACGCATTGCTGAGATCGGCGGCGGCCTTCACGCCATCGCGGATCGCGGCAAGATCGCGCGGACCGCCACGGCCGACCGCGAGCCGCGCCAATGCGCGGGCCAGATCGGGCGCGGCTTGCAGGCGCGAGCGCGTCTCCGCCCGGGCGACGATATCGCTCACGAAAGCACCGACGGCGTCGAGGCGCCGCCCGATCTCGGCGGGCGCGGTGAGTGGCGCCGACAGGCGCTGCGCTAGCAGGCGCGAGCCGGCCGAAGTCACGGTGCGATCGATGGCTTCCAAGAGCGAGCCACGCCGCTCGCCGCCGAGCGTGCGGGTCAATTCGAGATTGGCGCGCGTCGCCTGGTCGATCGCCATCGTCGCGCCGGCGCTTTCGCGCGCGGGCGGCGACAAAGGCGGCCTTTGGCCGAGCTGCGTGCGCTCGACATAGGTTACGCAGGCCGCGGCGGCGGTCAGCTCCAGCCGTGTCAGTGTGCCGAAGGCCTCGCTGGTGGCGACGGCAAAGAACGATGTCAGCCGGCGCTCGGCCGTGGCGCTGTCGAACACGTCGCGCGTCAGCGGCGTGACCGCCGGCAGCGTGCGCCAGAAGGGCACGAGATCGGCGTCGGCATAGAGCGCGTCGGAGACGACGATCTCGCCCGGCTCAAGCCGCGCGATCTCGGCCGGCAACGATGCGCGCTCGCATTCGGTGATACGAAACTCGCCGGTGGAGATGTCGATCCAGGCCAGGGCGAAGCGCGTGTCCTCGCCGACGGAGGACAGCCGCGCCCGCGCGACCGCCAACAGGTAATTGTTGCGCCGCGCGTCGAGCAGCGTGTCCTCGGTGAGGGTGCCGGGCGTGACCAGGCGCACGACGTCGCGCCGCACGACGCTCTTGGAACCGCGCTTCTTCGCCTCGGCCGGGTCTTCGAGCTGCTCGCAAACCGCGACGCGATGACCCAACGCGATCAGGCGGTGCAGATACTCGTCGGAGCGATGGATCGGGACCCCGCACATCGGGATGTCCTGGCCATGATGCTTGCCGCGCTTGGTCAGCACGATGCCGAGCGCGCGCGAGGCGATTTCGGCGTCCTCGAAAAACAGCTCGTAGAAGTCGCCCATCCGGTAGAACAGTAGGCAGTCTGGATTAGCGGCCTTGATCTCGATGAACTGCGCCATCACTGGCGTGACGCCGCCGCTCGTTTCCACCGGGGCAGGGGGAACGGGCAGGGTTTCGTCAGGCTCGTCGAGGCCGGAGGGTTGGGTCAGCGCCATGGGCGGCACCGTAGCAGATGCTCACCGGGATTTCATGGGCGAGGGGGTCTCTCGGCCCGTCATGCCCGGCTTTATGCCGGGCATCCACGACTTTTCGTCGCACCAGGCGCGCATGGCCGGGCCGAGCCCGGCCATGCGCAGTTCGTTTTACTTCACCAGCTTAACGCCCGTGATGCGCTCGAGGTTGCCGTGCCAGACCATGTCCTTGTCGGCCTTCGGCATGTCGCGCTCCTCGATCATGCGCAATGCGTCGCGCGTGTACATCGTGCCCTTCTCCGGATCGAACGGGCAGTCGGAAGCGAACACGATCTTGTCGAGGTCGTAGAAGGCAAAGCCCGCATCCAGCGCCGGCTTGGCGGAGAAGGTCGCGGTGTCGGCGTAGAAGGTGTGCTTGAAGTAATCGAGCGGGCGCTTCTTGAGCTCTTTCAAGAGCACCGTGAGATCTTCATCCGAGGTGCGCGAGCCAAGCTGATCCCAGCCGGGACCGATACGGCCTTCCAGCATCGGCACGATGCCGCCGAAGTGGTGGGTGATGATCTTGAGCTTCGGATACTTGTCCATCAGCCGCGAGAACACCAGCCGCGCCATCGCCGCGCCGGTTTCGTAGGACCAGCCGAACGCCCACCAGATTTCGAATTTCGATTTCTTCTCGGTCGGATAGTCGGCGAAGACCGCGCCGCGCGCGGGATGCAGCCAGATCGGCTTGTCCATCTTCTCCATGGCGGCGAAGAACGGTTCGAAGGCCGGATCGTCGAGAGGCTTGCCCGCGACGTTCGTGTAGATCTGCACACCGAGCGCGCCGTTCTTGATCGCGCGTTCGGCTTCGGCGACGCCGGCATCGGCCGAGCCGAGCGCGCCCTGCGCCACCCAGCCGGGGAAGTGATCGCCGTATTTGGCGCAGATTTCCTGGAATTCGTCGTTGATCAGCTTGGCGTCGGCCTGCACCTGGGCGCCGTCGCCCTTCGCCAGCATTTCCAGCGGCGGCATCGGATAAGACAGGATCTGCGCATAGTCCTTGAACAGGTCGACGACGCGGCGGCGCTCGTCGAGGTCGTGGATGCACGGAACTTCGCGCATGCGCTTGCCGATGTCCGGGTAGCCCGAGTCCACAAGCTTCTTGAACATCCGGCTCGGCATGAAATGGGTGTAGGCGTCGACGCGCATCGGGAGCTCCTGACTTGTTCTTCTTGAGGTCGTTAATTCAGTAGGGCGTGATCACATTGAGGAAGGCCTGTCTGCCTTCAATGAGCACGGCATTGCGGGCGCGGGCAAGCGCTTCCGGCAGCTCGGCCGCTTTCTCGACCCGTTCGGCATGGGCGCCCTGCGCGCGGGCCATTTCCTCGTAAGGCGGGGCGGGGCCGAGATCGGCCAGCGTATTGCCGTCGTTTTCGCCGGCGACGCCGTCCTTGAACATCGACAAAGTCGAGTTGCGCACGGCGCCATAGCGGCTGTTGTTGAAGACGATGGTCAGGATCGGCAGGTTGTGCGCGGCTGACACCCAATGCCCCACCATCGGGTTGGAGAACATGTAGGCGCCGTCACCGAGCGTTGCGACGACGAACTTGTCCGGCGCGGCGAGCTTGGCACCGAGCGCCGCGCCGAGGCCCCAGCCGAGACCGCCGGCCGGACCGAGCGCGAACAGGGTGCCGGGCTTCTCGCGCGGGCAATGATCGGCGCGCAGCGGATATTCGTTGAAGATGACGGCGTCCTGGCCGACCGCTTCGCCGATGGCATGCGAGAGATAGGCCGGCGAGATGCGCTCGCCCGGCGCGGAATCCTTGGCAAGTTGCGCGCGCCGCGTGCGCATGCGCTCGGCCAGGCGGGTGCGGCGCGAGGCGATACGGGCCTCGGCCAGGGTGAGCTTGTGTTCGACGGTGTCGCTCAAAGCACGCAAGGCATTGGTGACACCGGACTGCACCGAGAGATCGCTGGGGAACGAGCGCATCGGATAGCGCACATAAAATGGGTCTTCGCCGACATGGGCGATGCGGGCGCCTGGTTGCGGATGTTGCAGATGGGGCATCCACGGCACGTCGGAATCGAGCACGATAATGAGGTCGGCGTCGGCCAGCAGCGTGCCGGGCTCGTAGCCGAAATGCATGGGATGGCTCGAGGGCAGGCACACGCTGCGCGGGTTATGCGTGATCACCGGGATGGCGCAGCGCTCGGCGAGATGCGACAGCGCCGGCACGGCGTCGCCCGGCAGCGTGGCGGCGATGATCAGCGGCCGCTCGGCGGTGGCGACCCACTCGGCGAGCTGGCCGATGGCCTGGGGATCGGGATGTGTCTGCGCCGCGCGCGCCCGCGGCTTCATCGGCATCGTCGGCTCGGTGAGGGGGGCTGCTAAGGGTTCGCGGGGCAATACGAGATAAACCGGCCCGCGTGGATGCGCCATCGACACCTCCACCGAACGCGCGACCACATCGCCGACTTGCGCCGGCACGCGCAGTTCGTAATCCCACTTCACCAATTCGCGCAGCATGCCGGCCTGATCGAACATCTCCTGCGCCCAATGGATCGGGCGGTTGCGCGAGCCGAACGAACCCTTTTCGGTGATCGGCGTGCGGCCGGCGGCAAGGATCAATGGAATACGATCGCGGGAGAGGTTGGTCAGGTTGTTGATGGTGTTGGCGGTACCGACGTTGACATGCACCATGACGGCCTGCGGCCGGCCGTTCATCAGATAGGCGCCGTGCGCCATGGCGACCGCCAAGTTCTCATGCGGCACCAGGACCGGCTTTGGAACCTTGGCGTTTGTCTTCTTGGCCCGGTCGAAGGCTTCGACAATGGGCGGGAAGTCGGTGCCGGGATTGGCGAAAAAATAGTCAATGCCGTGATCTGCGAGCGCGCGCAGGAAAGCTTCGGCGGCGAGGGGAGGCCGAGCGGCAGGCGTAGCAGACATGCGTTTCTTCCCTGGTTTTCGTCCACAAAATGTAACTAAGGACCATTTTTGTTTCGCAGAGTCTTAGCCGGAAGGGACAAGCCTTACAAGCAAAGGCCCGCCGCGGCATGCATCCGCGGCGGGCCTGTAATGTCAAACGTCGAAGCGGTCAGAAAGGATAGTGCTGATGGCTCTCGATGGTGATCCAGCGCAGCTCTGTAAATTCGGCGATCGCAGCGGTGCCGCCGAAGCGGCCGTAGCCGGAATCCTTGGTGCCGCCGAACGGCATCTGCGGCTCGTCATTCACGGTCGGGCCGTTGATGTGGCAAATGCCGGCCTGAATGCGCTTGGCCACTCCCATCGCGCGCTGGATATTCTCGCTGAACACCGCCGAGGAAAGACCATACTCGGTGTCGTTGGCGACGCTGACCGCCTCGTCGTCGCCGTCGACGCGGATGATGCTCTTCACCGGGCCGAACGATTCCTCACGATAGATTTTCATCTGCGGGTTGACGTGGTCGAGCAGCGTGGCGGACCAGATCGTGCCGGTGCGCTTGCCGCCGGCGACGAGCTTGGCGCCCTTGGCGACGGCGTCCTTCATCAGGTCGTCCATGCGGTCGGCCGCCTGCGCGCTCACCAGCGAGCCGAGCACGACCTTGTCGCGCGGATTGCCGTAGGACAGGCCGTTGGCCTTGGCGGCGAGCTTGCTGACGAAAGCGTCAGCGATCTTGTTGTCGACGATGATGCGCTCGGTCGACATGCAGATCTGGCCCTGGTGCATAAAAGCGCCGAACGCTGCGCCGTCGACGGCGTCGTCGAGATTGGCGTCGTCGAGCACTAAAAGCGGCGCCTTGCCGCCGAGCTCGAGCAGCACGGGCTTCAAGTATTTCGCCGCCGTCATGGCGATGATGCGGCCGACATGGCTCGAGCCGGTGAAGTTGACGCGGCGCACGGCCGGATGCGCGATCAATGCTTCCGTCACCGCCGGCGCGTCTTCGCGCGAATGGGTGATGACGTTGATGACGCCCTTCGGCAGCCCGGCCTCCTGCAACACTTTGCCGATCAGCATGTGCGTGGCGGGGCAGGTTTCGGAAGCCTTCATCACCACGGTGTTGCCACAGGCGAGCGGCATCGCCACTGCGCGCATGCCGAGGATGACCGGCGCGTTCCACGGCGCCATGCCAACGCAGACGCCCACGGCCTGACGATAGCCCATCGAGAAGCAGCCCGGCTTGTCGGAGGGAATCACCTCGCCGTGGATCATCGTCGTCATGCAGGCGGCTTCGCGCAGCAGCTTGGCGGCGAACATCACGTTGAAGCCGGACCAGGGACCGGTGGCGCCGGTCTCCTCGATCATCAGCTTGATGAAGTCTGGCGCCTTGGCCTCCAGCATGTCGGCAGCCTTCAATAGAATCTTGCGGCGATCGTTGGGGCCGGTCTCCGACCAGGCCGGGAACGCGGCGGCCGCGGCATCGCAGGCGGCGTTCACGTCGTCGACCGAAGCGGCGGCAGCGGTGCTTACCACCTCGCCCGTCACCGGATCCTTGCGGTCGAAGGTGGCGCCGTTGCGCGCCTTCACGTCGGCGCCATTGATCAGAAGAGCGACGTTCATGTGTTCCTCCCTTTGTTTTATGTCGTGCGGCGGCCACGCGGCCGCCGTAGTCCAGGCAATCAGAGATGCGGAATGCGCACGTCGAGCACCGCGCAGCGCTTTTCCTCGCGCACCACACGGAGTGCCTCGGCGATGGCTTCCTCGGCCTCGCTGGGCTTTTCGACCTTGCGCGCGTAAGCGCCGCCGGCCGCGGCCGCGATGGCGGAATGATCGGGGGCTGGATCGAATTCGACGCCGATGGAATTGGCGCGGCTGGCGTAGCCCTTCGGATGCACGGCGAGCGCCGACATCTTCGGCGAGCGCCAGCCGCCGTTATTGTAGACGATCTGCAGGAACGGCGTCTGATACTTGCGCGCCATCCAGTGCACGCTCGACGGCACCGTGAACATGTAGGAGCCGTCGCCGCAGAGTGCGATCACGGTCTTGTCCGGGCAGGCGAGCTTGACGCCGATGGCCGCGCCGCCGTTCCAGCCGAGCGACGAGCCGCCGCTGAGGAAATAGCTGCCGGGTCGCGACGGGCGCAGGTGGTTGGCGATGGTCGGGTAGTTGGTGATGGTCTCGCTCAGCACGACGGTGTCGGCGTCGACGTGCTTGCGCAAGACAGCGGTGAAGTATTCGCCGGTGAGCACGTCGCCCGGCTGCTCGCGGCGCGTCAGCTCGGCGGCGCGCTTGTCGTGCATCGCGGTATAGTGCTTGGCACGCTCTTCGACGGCCGCGGCGTTGACCGTCATGCCGTCGAGTGCGGCGTTGATCTGCGCGAGCGCGGTCGCGCCGTCGGCGCGGAACGCGCGGCGCGCCTTGATGTACCAGAGCGGGATGTCGTCCTTCAGCGGATCGACGTCGATATGGAAGACGGCGGCCTTGTCGTTCGGCTTGCTGGCCGACGGCACCCATGGCGCGTCGCTGTCGATGACCAGCACGACGTCGGCCTCGGCCAGCACCGGCTCCTGATGCGGCTCGCTCCAGCGGTGGCCCATATAGAGCGGGTCATCCGGCGAGAAGTTGACGTTGGTCGGCGACTGCTCCAGCACGGCGATACCGAGCCGGTGGCAGAGCTGCGTCAGCTCGCTCACGGCTTGCGGGTTGCGGCCGACATAGCTCGTCACCACCAGCGGGCGCTTCGCCTGCGACAGCGCCTGCGCGAGCGCCTTCGCGTCTTCGTCGCGCAACGGCAGCGGCGCGATCGCCGGCCATTCGGCCATGTCGATGGCGACGGGCGTCGCGTCCTCTTCCATCACCTCGCGCGCGCCGACGAGATAGACCGGCCCCTGCGGATCGCTCTTGGCGAGCTGCATCGCGCGGTGCGTCACCTGCTTGATGTTGCGGCCGGTGCGGAATTCGTAGTCGAACTTCACATAGTTGCGGACGATGCCGCGCTGGTCGGCGATGTCCTGGATCCACTGGATCCATTCGTTGCGCGTGCCTTTCAGCTCGCCTTCCTGGGTGTAAGGCGTGGCGCCGGCGAAGATCAGCACCGGCACGCGGCCGCGCAGCGCGTTGTGCACGGCGCCGCCGAGCGCCTGGGTGCCGCATTCGACGTGGACGATGACGGCCTGCGCTTCGCCCGTCACCTGCGCGTAGCCGTGCGCGGCGCTCAGCGCCACCATCTCGTTCGGGCAGGTGAGTAGCGTGGGGAAACCGCGGCCGTTGGCCACGCCTTCGGCGACGGACTCCACGATAGCCGGATGGTCGCTGCCGAGATTGGCAAAGATATAGGAGACGCCTGCCTCCTTGAGGGCCTCGAGAAAGGCAGTTCCGGCCGTGTACACGCGTCGATCCTTTCGACGTGGAAAAGATAGTTTGTTGCTCAACTATCTGATGCGAGAAAGAAAAATGGGGCCGCGATCACATGTGCGAGGGCAGCCAGAGCGCGATAATCGGGAACGCAATCAGGATGAGCAGCCGGATCAAATCGGTGACGATGAAAGGCAACACGCCCTTGAAGATTGTTGCAAAACTGACGTCCTGTACGACACTTTTTATGACGAAGACGATCATGCCCACCGGCGGGTGGATGAGGCCCAACTCCACGGTCATCACGATGATGATGCCGAACCAGATCGGGTCGAAGCCGAGATGGACGATAACCGGGAAGATGATCGGTACGGTCAGGATTACCATCGCCAAGGCGTCCATCAGGCAGCCGAGGATGAGGTACATCAACATGATCAGGGCCAGCACACCGTAACGGCCGATGCCCAGACCGGTGAGGAACTCGGTGACTTTCTGCGGCGTTTGGGTGATCGTGAGGAAGTAGCCAAAGAGAAGTGCGCCGATCAGCACGGTAAACACCGCCGCAGCGGTGCGCGTTGCCTGCAGTAGGGAGCGCCGCACGGATTTGCGGTCGAGACGTCCGCGCAGGATGCCGATCAGAAACGCGCCGCCAGCGCCCATGCCGCCGGCCTCGGTCGGCGTGAACAGGCCGCCGTAAAGACCGCCGATCGCGAACACGAACAGCAACAGCGTCGCCCAGACGTCACGCAACGCATGCAGCCGCTCCTTCCAGCTATGGCGCGGGCCGGACGGCAGGAAGTCGGGGCGCGCCAAACCGATCAGTAGGACGGTGGTGATGTACATCGATGCGGCGAGCAGGCCGGGCAGCACGCCGGCGATGAATAGCTTGCCGATGTCCTGTTCAGTGAGGATGCCGTAAACCGCGAGCACGGTGGATGGCGGCAGCATGGCCCCGAGTGTGCCGCCGGCGGCGATCACGCCGGTGGCGAAGCTCTGCGGGTAGCCGTAGCGGCGCATTTCCGGATAGGCGACGGTGGAGAAGGTTGCTGCGGTCGCGACCGACGAGCCGGAAATGGCGGCAAAGCCGCCGCAGGCCGCAATGGTCGCGATGCCGAGACCACCGCGGCGGTGGCCAAGAAAGCTGTTGGCGGCGCGGAACAGTTCACGGCTCATGCCTGAATTGGTGACGAAGGCGCCCATTAGCAGGAACATCGGGATGACGCCGAACGTGTAGTCGGTCACCGTCCGCATCGACGTGTGGCCCACGATTTTGAGCGCCGGCCCGCTGCCGTTGAGATAGGCAAATCCGGTGACGCCAACGAGGCCCATGGCCATGCCCACCGGGACGCGCAGCAGCATCAGCGCGAACAAGCTGAGAAAGCCGATGATAGCGACGGCGTTTGTGCTCAATTCAGGCATGTCATTCTACCGGCTTCATTCGGTAGCCGCCTTCCATTTTCTCGGGCTGGAAGATCAGGCGATAGGTGCGCACGGCAATCAGCAGCACCGCGGACACGTCGCCAAGCCATGCCACGAGGAAGAACGGCCAAGTCGGCAGGCGCAGGTCGAAGGTGAGGACGTTGTCGCTGTATGTGCTGGTGACCTTGTCGAACAACGTGTAAGTCTGCACCGTCACCACGAAGAGCAGAACCAGCGTCGCAAATACGTCGATGAAACGCTGATAACGTTCGTTGACGTTCGTGTAGACCAAGTCGACGGTGATGTGCGTGCCGCGGTAAGACGTCGCGGCGATGCCCCAGAAGATCAGAATGCCGAGCAGCAGCCGACCGAAGTCGTAAGCGTCCGGGATCTGGATGCTGAAGAAGTAGCGCAGCAGCACCGAGACGAAGATATCGGCGGCCACGATACCGACGAAGAAGGCGGCAATTAGTTCGATACCGTCGATGAAGCGGTCCATCATGCTGCGCCGCGCTGGTGGTGCGCCGTCTCCACCCGCGAGCCGCTTGTCGACGTCTTCCTCATTCATGACTTTTTCGGCCATGTATGTCCTCAAAAGAGGCGCATCGGACGATGCGGGGCGTCCGATGCGTGTTGCTGCGGTCAATGGCCCCAATTGGGCATCAATAGGCCGACTTGAACTTGACGAGCTCGGCCTTGAGCTCCTTCATGATGGTGTCGGGGTTGCCGCCGACCTTCTTGACGTTGTCGGCCCACGATTTCTCCAACGGCTCGGCTGCCTTCTTCCATTCGGCGAGTTGCGCCGGTGTGATCTGGTAGACGTCGTTGCCCGCTGCCTTGAGCTTGGCGATGCCGCCGTGCTCGAAGTCAGCCCAGGGGCTTGCGACGCGGAGCGCCCATTCGTTGGTGCAATGATCGTCGATCACCTTCTTCTGCTTCGCGGACATCTGGTTGTATTTGTCCTTGTTGAACACGAAGGCGAAGGTGGTCACGTAGAGCGGGACCTCCATGTGATACTTGGTCACCTTGTCGATGCCGAACAGCGGGATCGATCCCCACGGGAAGGTGACCGCGTCGGCGACGCCCTTCTCCAGGATGTCGCGGACCTCGGGCGCGCTCGACTGCACGTTGGTGCCGCCGAGCTGTGTGACGAAGGTTGCCATGGTGGCGTGCGCGGGGCGGATCTTCATGCCCTTCACGTCGCCGGGCACCATGATCTTCTTGGACTTGGAGTGAAACGTGCCGGGATCGTGCACGAAGGCGAGGCAGAACTTGACGTCCTTCATCTCCTTCTCGGCGTATTTGCGGTACCAGGCATCGAAGGCCTGCGAGCCCTCTTTGCCGTTGGTCATCAGGAACGGTAGCTCGCCGGCACCGATGATCGGGAAACGGCCGGGCTGATAGCCGGGATTGATGTAAGTGAGATCGGCGATGCCGTCGCGCGCCATGTCATAATGGTCGAAGGCCTTGCCGAGTTGCTGTGCCGGATAAACTTTGTACTTAATTGTACCGCCGGAATCCTTCTCGACCGACGAGCCCCAATCTTCCAAGGCCTTCTGCAACGGATGCGAAGGTGGGACCCAATGTGACAATTTGAGATCAAAGGTTTTTTCCTGCGCCATCGCGCCGGAAGCGCCACCGACGGCCATGGCCAAAGCGGTAGCGTAGACATAGCCCGCAAAACGGGTTCTCATGGCATCCTCCCTTGGTTGGTGTTGGTTGCATCGCCAACTTTTACGACATTGAGCCGGATGTCCGGGGCGTTGTAAAGAGTTAGTTTGATCTCAAACTATAGGCGAGGGCCCGATGGGCAAGGCCATCGGAATCCCACTGGAGGCGATCGTTGTGGCAGTGCGAAAAGGCAAAGGCGCGACCCGCCGTGGCAAGAACGGTGAAGCCGTTGCCAAATCGATTGATTTCGGGCCGCTCGCGACCTGGGTCGGCTTCAATCTGCGCATGGCGCAGGAGGCGACTTTCGATGCGTTCTCTCACCGTTCGAAGGCGATCGGCGAAAGCCCCGGCCGCTTCGGTACGCTGACGCTGATCGCGTGCAATCCGGGCATCAGCCAGACCGAGCTCAGCCAAGCGAACGGCCGCGACAAGTCCAGCCTCACGCCGGTAGTCGAGGATCTGGTGCGGCGCGGTCTGGTGGAACGTAAGCGCGTCGACAGCGACCGGCGGACTTACCGGCTCAACCTGACGGCAACCGGCAAGAGAACGCTCGCCTTGATGACGCGCGCGGCGCGCCGGCACGAGCGCAATCTCGATCGCATCATCGGCCTGCGCGATAAGAAGCGGTTCCTGGATATCCTGAAGCGGATCGCCGCGGAGATCGAGTAGACTACTGCTTGAATTTCGCCAGCACGTCTTCCGGTACCGGATGCGACTTCATCCGTCCTTCGGTGTCACGCACGGTCCAGACCCGCTTGTCGGAGCATTCGACGCAGGTTTCGCCGTTGAGACTCAACCGGTGTTCGACGTCGAAGCTCGACCGGCCGAAAGTGATGGAACTCTCCACGATCACGTCGTCGCCGAAGCGGGTGGGCTTGAGGAAACGGGCGTGGGTGCGCACCATGGGCCAGCCGGAAAAATCCAGCGTCTTGAACATCTGAAATTTGGTGATGCCGAGCGCGGCTTCGAATATCAGCGCGGTCGAGGCGTCGAAGATCTCGAAATAGCGCGGGTAGAAGATGATGCCGGCGGGGTCGCAGTCGCCCCATTCGATGCGCACAGTGCGGGAAATGCTGAAGGTCATGCGGCGATGGTCCAAGGCCCCGGAGCGTGAATTGAGATCGTCTTAGCCGTCTTTGACGCGCCGGGCCAGCCAAACGGTATGGCCGCCACAGGTCGGGTCCTCGGCGACATGGGCCACGACGGCAAAGCCGTTAGTAGCGAGCAAGGAACGGTACTCGTCGGGGTCGAGGCTCGCGTGATAGAGCGGCTCGCCATGCAGGTTGCCGATGGCTTCGCCATACCGCGGGCCGCTTGAGAACATCAGGGCGGCGTCCGGTGCCGCATGTGCACGGAAGATGGGAAACATCCGCCGCTGATCGTCATAGGTGAGATGGAAGAAGCTGTCCCAGGCGATCAACCCCTGAAAGCGTCGTCTGAGCGCAAGATAGCGCATGTCTGCGACCAGCCAGTCCTGGCCGGGAAAATTGCCGCGGGCGAGCTCAATCATCGTGGGCGAGGAATCGACGCCCGTCACATCGTAGCCGCGCCCAATGAGATAGGCGGCAATCGGCTTGCCCGAGCCGCAGCCGATATCGAGCACCGTCCCGCCGTCGGGAACGAAGGTCAGGAAGCGGTCGAGCCACGCCTTTTCCATAAGCGCCGCGGCATTCCGGTTGCGGTCGGCGTGCCAGGCGCGCGCGTGGCGCTCGTAAAGGCCGACGATCCGCTCGGCGTCTTGCGTCATGCCGCGATCAGCGCGGGGCCATGCGCAACGCGCCATCGAGACGGATCACCTCGCCGTTGAGATAGGTGTTGTGCACGCAGTGCAGCACCAGGGCGGCGTATTCGCGGGCTTGGCCCAGGCGCTTCGGGAAGGGCACGGCGGCGCCGAGCGAGTCCTGCGTCTCCTTCGGCAGCGCGGTCAGCATCGGCGTTGCGAAAATGCCCGGCGCGATCGCCATCACGCGGATGCCGAACTGCGAGAACTCGCGCGCCGCCGGCATGGTCAGCGCCGCGACGCCCCCTTTGGATGACGCATAGGCCGCTTGGCCAACCTGGCCTTCGAAGGCGGCGACCGAGGCGGTCGAGACGATGACGCCGCGCTCGCCATCGGCGAGGGGCTCAAGCGACTGCATCGCGTGGCCGACCAGTCGCATCATGTTGAAGGTGCCGATCAGGTTGATGCGGATCACGCGCTCATAGTCGGCGAGGGGCATCGGGCCGTCCTTGCCGACAATGCGCTTGGCGGGACCGACACCGGCGCAGTTCACCAGCACACGCGGCACGCCGACCGCTTCGTTGGCCTTCTTCACCGCCGCTTCGCCGCTGGCGCTGTCCGCGACGTCGCAGGCCACTGCCACGCCGCCGATTTCCTTGGCCACCTCGGCGGCCGCCTTTTCGTTGATGTCGAGCAGCGCGACCTTGGCGCCCGCCGCCGCCAGAGCGCGTGCAGTTGCCGCCCCTAAGCCCGATCCACCACCGGTGACGATGGCGGAATGTCCTTTGATTTCCATACCGTTTATCCTCTTTGCCAGCCCCACACTCCGTTCATTCCCGCGAAAGCGGGAATCCAGTTGGACTGCACAACTGGGTCCCCGCTTTCGCGGGGACGAGCGGTTCTCGTTATCAAGCGGCGTCCGGATTTTGGATCAGCAGTGCGATGCCCTGGCCGCCGCCGATGCAGGCGGAGGAGATACCATAGCGCAGGCCGCTGCGCCTCAATTCGCGCGCGAGCGTCAGCGTCAGCCGGATGCCGGTGGCTCCTAACGGATGGCCGATGGCGATGGCGCCGCCATTGACGTTGAGCTTGTCTTCGTCGAGCGGCAGTGCCTGGGCGCAGGCCATCACCTGCGCGCCGAAGGCTTCGTTGATCTCGAAGCGGTCGATGGCATCGAGCGTGAGGCCAGCCTTCTTGAGCACAGCCTGGATTGCCGGCACCGGGCCGATGCCCATGATCTCCGGTGGTACGCCGACGGCGGCGCTGGCGATGATGCGCGCCAACGGCGTTTTGCCGTGCTTGTGGGCGTAATCCTTGGTGCCGACCAGAATGGCCGCCGCGCCATCGACGATCGCCGATGAGTTGCCGCCGGTCTGCACGCCGCCGAAGGCCGGCCTGATCTTGGCGAGCTGATCCACCGGCGATGGCCGCACGTGGGTGTCGGCCGTGACCTCGGCCTTGATCCTGATACCACGCGCGTTCAGGCCATCGATCTCAAACTTCTCCGTGGCGACTGGCATGATTTCGCCGTCGAAGAAACCGCTGGCTTGCGCCTTCACGGCGCGCTCGAAAGAGCGCGCGGCGTACTCGTCCACCTGCGGCCGCGTGATCTGGTACTGTTTGGCGAGGTTCTCGGCGGTGTCGCCCATCGTGCAGCCGGCGGCGGGATCGAGCAGTGCCTCCCACAGGAAGTCCTTGAACTCCACCTGACCCATGCGGAAGCCGCCGCGATGGGTATAGGCCGCGACCGGATTGCGGCTCATGCTTTCGGTGCCGACGCAGAGCGCCAACTCGGCGCGGCCGAGCGATACCGCGTCGGAGGCTTGCGCCAAGACTTCAATGCCGGTGCCGCAGACACGCTGCACGAGATGAGCCGGTGTTTCGGTTGACACGCCGGAATAGAGGCCGATGTGGCGCGGCAGCATATAGGCGTCGAAGCTGGCTTGCGCCATGTTGCCGGCGATAACCGTGCCGACGTCCTTCGGCGTGATACCGGTCTTCTTGAACGCCTCGCGTGCGGCCTTGATGCCGAGGTCGATGGGCGACACCGAGGCCAGTGGTCCGTTGTAATCGGCAAATGGCGTGCGCGCGCCGTCGATCAGCCAAGCATCTTCATAGGTTGCGCCGATACCGGCGGTCTTGTCTGTCACTCGCTTTACTCCTCGATCTTGATCACGCGGGCCGACACCTCGTCGGCGTAAAGCTCGTTCACCAGCGCCGCGCGGTTCTTTAACACGGCGCGCTGGTTGATCGAGCCTTTGTCGGTCATCTCGCCTTTGTCCATCGACGGCGGGTCGGTCAACAGAATGATGCGCGCCACGCGGTTGGACGAGCCGGTCGCTTTTCGCGCCATAGCGGACAAGAGCTTGGCGAAGTGCTGGCGCACGTCGTAGTGCTCGATGATCTGCGTGGCCGGAGTCTCCGGTGCGCGATGCAGGAGCTTGCGGCAGGCATCGACGTCAGGGAACACGAGCGCAGTGATATCATCGCGGTCGAGGCCGGCGAAGACCACGTCGCGGGCGTAAGGCGCACAGGCATTGATGAATTGCGCGCGCAAGGGTCCGACGCTCACCCAGGTGCCGGTCGAGAGCTTAAAGTCCTCCGCCATGCGGCCATCGAACAACAGGCCCTGCTTGGGATCGTTCGGGTCGGCGAACTTAAAGGTATCGCCGAGCCGGTAGAAGCCTTCCTCGTCGAAGGCGGCGGCGGTGAATTCCGGCTGCCGCCAATAGCCAGGCGTAATGTTGGGTCCGCGTACGCGCGCTTCCAATTTGCCTTCGAAGGGCACGAGCTTCAGCTCGAGGCCTGCGGCCGGCAGGCCCATATTGGCGGCATTGTCCGTCGCCCAGGTGCGCGCCAGCACGCAAGGCGCCGTCTCTGTGGCGCCGAAGCCGGTCAGAAACAGTACCTGTTCGCCGCAAGCCTGCACGGCGAGCTCGTTCATCTCGTCGAACACGTGTTGCGCGATGCCGGCACCGGCGAACCACAGCACCTTCACGCGGCTGAAGAAGGTGCGGCGCAAGTCCGCGTCCGCGCGCAGATGCGGCAGCAGCGCCTCGTAGCCTTTGGGCACGGTGAAGTACCAAGTCGAGGCGATTTCGCGCAGATTGCGTACGGTTTCCTCGATGGCGCCGGGCAGCGGTTTGCCTTCATCGATATAGAACGTGCCGCCGTTGAACAGCACCAAGCCGACGTCGTGATTGCCGCCGGCGGTGTGATGCCACGGCGCCCAATCAAGTACGATCGGCGGCTCGTCCTCGAAGTAAGCGAGCCCCTGGCGCAGCATCACCTGGTTCGCGCACCACATGCGCTGCGTGTTGATCACGCATTTCGGTGTGCCGGTGGAGCCGGAGGTGAACAGGAATTTGGCGATGGTGTCGGGGCCGACCGCGGCATTGGCGGCGTCGACCGCGGCGGTGGGTGTCGCATGCAGGTCGCCGAAGTCGGTGGTGCGGTCGGCGATCGGATTGCGCGCGACGACGATCTCGACGTCCTTCGGCACGATGGTGTCGATGGCGCGGGCGAAGGTCTTGCCGTCGGCGGCGAAGACGAGGCCGGGCGTGATCAGGTCGAAGATCGCGCGCAACCGGGCGAAGTCCTGCGACACCAGCGAGTAGGCGGGCGAGATTGGCGCGTAAGGGACGCCGACATAGATCGCCGCAAGGCCGATGAGCGCATGCTCGATGTCGTTGCCGGACAGAATGACGATGGGCCGCTCGGGCGACAGCTTGCGCGCGAGCAACGCCTCGCCGATGGCCCGCGCGCTCGCAAGCGCCTGCGCATAGGTCACGGTGCGCCATCCGCCTTTGCCGTCGCGCTGCGCCATGAAAGCGCGGTCGGGCGCCGCCTTGGCCCAGTACTCCAGCCGCTCGGTGAGCCTTTCGGGATAAGGGCTCAGCGGCTGCGGCGAGCGCAGGATGAGGCAATCGTCGGCGCGGCGCTCGACGGTGACATCCTGTGGGCCGAGCTTGACCGGGCGGATGCGGGCCGTGAGGGAGCGGGCGGCGTCGGTCATTGTGTACGTTCCGCGATTGAAATGACGTCGGGCGCAAGCGGCTCGGCATAGAGCGCCGCCACTACGTTGGCGCGGTTCGCCAGCACGGCGCGCTGGTTGATCGAGCCTTTGTCGGTCATCTCGCCTTTGTCCATCGACGGTAGTTCCGCCATCAGGATCGCGCGGGTCACGCGCGTCGACGAGCCGGCGCTGGTGGCGGCCAGCGACTTTAGCAGATCGCGGAAGGTGGCGCGCACTTTGGGATGGGCGACGATGTCGGCCGGTGAAGCTGTTGCATCGAGCCCCGCGAGCTTGCGGCAGGCTTCGATGTCCGGGAACACCAGCGCGCCGAGCTCATCCTGGTTGGCGCCGGCGAAGACCACGTCGCGCACATAGGGCGCCAACGCGTCGACAAAGCGCCCGCGCAACGGTCCGACGCTCACCCAGGTGCCAGTTGAGAGCTTGAAGTCCTCGGCGATGCGGCCGTCGAACAACAGGCCTTTCTGCGGATCGGTTGGATCGACGAACTTGAGCGCGTCGCCGATCTTGTAGAAGCCTTCTTCGTCGAAGGCGTCGCGCGTCAGGTGCTCCTGCCGCCAATAGCCCGGCGTAATCAGTGGGCCGCGGAGGCGCGCTTCCAATTTGCCTTCGTTTGGCACCAGCTTCAATTCGACGCCGGGGTAAGGCAGGCCGATATTGCCAGCCTTGTCGAAGTCCCAAGTGCAGGCGAGCGCCCCCGGCGCGGTCTCGGTCGAACCGAGGGACGTCAGGAAGATGATGCGCTCACCGGTGGTCTCGACCGCGAGTTCAGTCAGTTCGTCCCATGTCGTCTGGTTCAGGCCGGCGCCGGCATAGAACAGCGCCTTTAGCCGGCTGAAGAAGTTCTTGCGCAGCGTGTCGTCGGCGCGCAGATGCGAGATCAGCGCCTCATAGCCTTTGGGCACATTGAAATAGATCGTCGGTGCGATCTCGCGCAGATTACGTACGGTTTTCGGCACGCCCGGCGGTGTCGGATTGCCGTCGTCTATATAGAGCGAGCCGCCGTTCATCAGCACCATGTTGAAGTTGTGGTTGCTGCCGAAGGTGTGGCTCCAGGGCAGCCAGTCGAGCACCACGGGTGGCTCGTCGGTGAGGAACTGGAAGCCCGTGCCGAGCATCGCCTGGTTCGAGCACAGCATGCGGTGCGTATTGATGACGCCCTTCGGCGTGCCGGTCGAGCCGGACGTGAACAGAAACTTGGCGATGCTGTCGGGGGTGACGGCTCCGTGCGCTGCGGCGACGCTGGCTGCGTCCTCGGTGCCGATCAACTCGGCAAAGAGCGTTGTCTTGCGGTTCGCCGGCGCATTGCGCGCCACCACTAGTTCGACGTCCTCGGGGATGACGGTGTCGATCGCGCGCGCGAAGGACGCGCCATCATTGGCGAACACCATGCCGGGCGTGAGCAGCGCTATAATGATACGCAGCTTGCCGAAGTCGCTCGACATCAGCGAATAGGCAGGCGAGATCGGCGCGTAAGGAATGCCGACATACATGGCGGCAAGGCCCAACAGCGCCTGCTCGATGCAGTTGCCGGACAGCACGGCGATTGGTCGTTCGGGCGACAGCCCTCGTCGCAACAGCGACGCACCGATACGTCGTACGGCATCGTGCACCTGCGCGTAGGTCATCTCGCGCCAGCGGCCTTCGGCATCGCGCTGCGCCAGGAACACGCGGTCCGGTGCGGCCTTGGCCCAATGATCCAAGGGCTGGCTCAGCTTGTCGTGATAATCGGCCAGGGATTCTTTGGCGCGCAGATAGAGCGTGCCGTCGGGCCGCCGTTCGAGCACGGCCTCAGGCGTGCCCAGGCGCACGGTGCGCAAAGGCGCTGATGACGCGGATTCCGCCTTGCGGATTACAGAAGGCATCTCGTCCCTGTTCGTTTTATTATTGCCTGCGACACCGATACTTTGGTCCCGCATACCATCTCAAGTGAAGCTTATTTCCAGACCGGGGCCGCCGTGTGGCCCCGGTCCGATCACGTTTTAGGAGTGCGTGACCTTCGGCCCGCGCTTCTGCAGGAAGTCCTTGAGCCGGCTTTTCGCGGCCGGATCGGCCTGGGCGATCGAGGCCATCAGTGCTTCCATGGCGTAGCCACTACCCGGATCCATCTCCGCGATGCGTGGCAACGCCTGCGTGACGGCGAAATTGGTCAGTGGCGCGTTCTGTGCGATGCGGTTGGCAAGCTCCAGTCCCTTGGCGAAGCCCTTGCCGGCGTCGACCAGATAGGTGGTTAGCCCGATCGCCTGGCCTTCCTCGGCCGAATAGGTGCGGCCGGTCAGCATCATGTCCATCATGCGCGCCACGCCGATGAGGCGCGGTAGCCGCACCGAACCGCCGCCGCCGACATAGATACCGCGGCTGCCTTCCGGCAGAGCGTAATAGGTCGAGCGCTCGGCAACGCGCACATGCGTGGAGGCCGCGAGTTCCAGGCCGCCGCCGACCACGGCGCCATGCAGTGCGGCGACGACCGGCACCCGCCCGAACTGAATCTTCTCGAAAGCGCGGTGCCAGGAGCGCGAATGTGCGATGCCCTGCTGGATGTCGCGCTCTTCTAGTTCGCTGAGGTCGAGGCCGGCCGAGAAGTGTTCGCCTTCGCCGCACAGCAGCACGGAAGCGACGCTCGCCGGCAAAGAGCCGAAGAAAGCTTCGATGCCGAACACAGTCTCGTCATCGAGCGCGTTGCGCTTGTGTGGGCGCCGCAGCCGCAGGATGGCTACGGGCCCTTGCTGCTCCGCATGCAGCGAGGCAGGCAGGGCCTCATGCCAGGCGCCGACTGAATTCGTCGAGTTCACTCAAATACTCCTGAGTTGGTGCCGCGGCCCGGATGGCCCGGGCTGCGGCGAGAAGATGTGGCCGGGTAGTGCCTTAAGTAACTGCGGTCAGTTCGCAGCCTTCACCAGCGGGCAGCCGCCGTCGGCCAGCGGGCGGAAGGCCTTGTCGGCCGGGATCGTGCCGGAGATCTTGAAGGCGTCCCATTCGCTCTTCGATTCCGCCGGCGACTTCACCTGCAGCAGATAGAGCGGGTGGATCTTGCGGCCGTCGGCGCGGATAGTGCCCTTGCCGTACAGCGGATCGTCGGTCGGCATCGCCTTCATGGCATCGACCACGGCCTTGCCGTCGGCGGGCGCACCGACCTTGTCGACCGCCTTGAGGTAATGCAGCACGCCCGAATAGACGCCGGCCTGCATGTGGTTGGGATACATCTTCTTCGGATGCCGTGCGGCGAAACGCTTGGCGAAAGCGCGGGTGTCGTCGTTGAGGTCCCAGTACCAGGCATTGATCGCCGTCAGGCCCTGCGCGGTCTGCAGGCCGACCGCCGGCACGCTCTGCAGGTCGAAGATCAGCGCGACGATCTTCTGCTTGTCGCCGATCTTGAAGTCCGCCGCCTGCTTGATGCTGTTGACCGTGTCGCCGCCGGCATTGGCCAGGGCCACTACGTCGGCCTTCGAGGCCTGCGCCTGCAGCAGATAAGATGAGAAGTCGTTGGTGCCGAGCGGATGGCGCACCACACCGAGCACCTTGCCGCCGCTGGCGTTGACTTCATCGCTGGCCTGCTTCTCGAGGTCGTGGCCGAAGGCATAATCGGCGGTGATGAAGAACCAGGTCTTGCCGCCCTGCGCCAGCACGCCGCGCGCGGAGCCATGGCCGAACGACCAGGTATCGTAGGTCCAATGTACGAAATTGGGCGAGCATTTGGCGCCCGTGAGCAGCGAGGTGCCGGCGCCCGAGCCGATCACGACCTTGTTCTTCTCGCGCGCGATGTCCGACACCGCGAGGGCGACCGCCGAGTTCGGCAGGTCGATGACCATGTCGACGCCTTCGACGTCGAACCAGCGCCGGGCAATGCCGGCACCGACGTCGGGTTTGTTCTGGTGGTCGGCCGAGGTGACTTCGACCTTGCGCTTGGATTGCTTGGCGTAGTCCTCGATCGCCAGTTGGGCGGCGAGCACCGAGCCCGGGCCCTGGAAGTCGGCATAGACGCTCGACATGTCGTTCATGACGCCGATGCGAAGCGTGCCGTTCTGCTCGGCGAGCGCCGGCGCCGCGATCAGCACGGCCATAAGCGCAGCAAATTGAAGTGGTTTCTGCATGGGGTCCCTCCCGAGGACTGAAGGCGGCGCGTTGAAGCGTTTGTTGTCGACCGCGGGGCAAATGTTGTCAGGGACAACAAAGGCCGTCAAGATTGTTGTCTCGGACAACAATCCGGTGGGCCCGCGTCGGCAGCCCGCCTGGGCCGGTCCCCCTGCGGGACCTAGAGGACTTCGTAGACGTCGAGGCGCACCGCCTGCGGCTCGCGCTGGCCCACCGCGATGGCCAGGATGCGGTTCATCCAGTCGACTGCCGGATCGGCGGTCTCGAACCGCATGAGGGTGCGAAAATAATACAGCGCCGGATCGACATTCTCGCCGCGCGCCAGTTGCGCGATCACCTCGGGCGGGCCGTGCCGCAGCCCTTCGCTCGAGACCAGGATACGGGCCCCGGCGTCAGTCTCGATGGTGTAGCGAGCCTGGATGTCGGCGGCGCCGTCAGCGCGGATGATCTGCCAGTCGGCCCCGCCGGGCAGGACCCGGCCCTGCAGCTTCGGCCCGTCCACCGGCCCGCCGAGGATATTGATGATCCGCCGCTCCCCAAGCGGCGTCTGGCCGAGGTTCAGGATGGCTTCGAGTTCGCAGCGGATCGTGAAAATGGGTTGCGCGCTGAGCATGGCGGTCCGTTGGTTGGAGCCCCAATCAACTGGGGCCGCTATTTGACCCAGTTCATGGGCAGTCGTAAATACGGCGCTTAAGCGCGAAAATTCTTCACGGCGCAAATAGATAGCGCCGGAAAGTCCTGAGCTGCCCTCTAGTGGAGAACGAATGCGCGTCGCGGTCGCCACGGTCTTCTTGTTGTTCTGCGTTGCCGGCCCAGTGGCCGCCGAAAACGGAGATCTGATTGTCCCGCCGGTGACTTATCCGAAGCTTGCGCCGCGCGCGCCTTCCGTCGAGGCCTTTGTGCCTGCGGGCTGGAAGCTTGAAAGCAAAGTATCCGGCGATCTGAATGGCGACGGGCGGGACGATGCGGCCCTGGTTCTCCGCGACGACAATCCGCGCAATGTGATCGACGCCCGCGGCCGCGGCGGGCCTGAGCGCTACGATACCAATCCGCGCATTCTTGCGGTGGCCTTCGCCGATGCCGCGGGCGGTTACAATCTCGCCCTCGAAAATCACACATTTGTCGCGCGGACGACGGAGCCGTCCTTTCAAGACCCTCTCGATCCGGACGGCGTCCAGGCCGGAGGGGTCGACATCAAGCGCGGCGCGCTGGTGGTGACGCTCGGCTATTTCGGCGGTGACATGGGGCACATGGCCTATACATTCCGGTTCCGAAACGGCCATTTCGAGCTCATCGGCTATGACAGGGTCAATGTCGAGCGCTTCAAAGGCACAATCAACGAGGTAAGCATCAATTATGTGACGCGCCGTATGAAGCGCAGCGCCGGGAATATCTCGACCGATAACAGCAAGGTGACCTGGGTGACGCTGCCCCCGCGGCGGTTGCTGACGATGGAGCAGGTTGGCGATGGTCTGGAATTCCAGCCAGCGTCGAAATGAGCCTGAGACCTGCGGGTGGCGCGGCCTTCCCGGCATTTGACCCTGTCAGGGACGGGCCGTAAATACGGGGCCGAAACTGGGAAGAACTCCCGCGCCCACCGCGACTGAGCCGGAGCGCTGCGCGACTTGTATGCACGCACAAATAAGGCGCGTGCGGCTGCGTACCGGCTGTAAGGAACTTATATGACTCTGATCGTCATCCTTCGAGGGCTTCGCGGCGCGAAGCCACCTCAGGCTGACGGGCAAAGGTAAGGAAGGAAGAAAGACAGATGCGTGACGTGTTCATTTGCGACGCCGTTCGCACCCCGATTGGCCGTTATGCCGGGTCGCTTGCCAAGGTGCGCACCGACGACCTTGCTGCCATTCCGATCAAGGCTTTGATGGCCCGCAACCCGAAGGTCGACTGGTCGAAGCTCGACGAGGTCTTCTATGGCTGCGCCAACCAGGCCGGTGAGGACAACCGCAACGTCGCGCGCATGGCCGTGCTGCTGGCCGGTCTGCCGGTCAGCGTGCCGGGTGTCACGCTCAACCGCCTCTGCGCCTCGGGCCTCGAGGCCGTCGGCGCGGCCGCCCGCGCCATCCGTGCCGGCGACATGGACTTCGCCATCGCCGGCGGCGTCGAGTCGATGACGCGCGCGCCCTTCGTGCAGGGCAAGGCGACGGAAGCCTTCTCGCGCTCGGCCGAGATATTCGACACCACCATCGGCTGGCGTTTCATCAATCCGCTGATGAAGGCGCAGTACGGCGTCGACTCGATGCCGGAGACCGGCGAGAACGTTGCCGAGGAATTCCAGGTCACCCGCGCCGATCAGGACGCCTTCGCGTTCCGCTCGCAGCAGCGCGCCGCCAAAGCGATCGCCGCCGGCTACTTCGCCAAGGAGATCGTCCCGGTCGAGATCGCCGGCCGTAAGGGCGAGGTGGTGACGGTCGACAAGGACGAGCACCCGCGCGAGACGACGATGGATCAACTCGCCAAGCTGAAGACGCCGTTCCGCAATCCTGGCACAGTCACAGCCGGCAACGCGTCGGGCGTCAATGACGGCGCGGCCGCGCTCATCGTCGCGTCGGAAGAGGCGGTGAAGGCCCATGGCCTGACGCCGCGCGCGCGTATCCTCGGCATGGCCTCGGGGGCGGTGCCGCCGCGCATCATGGGCATCGGCCCGGTGCCGTCGACGCAGAAGCTGCTGGCGCGGCTTGGTCATAAGATCGGCGACTACGATCTCATCGAGCTGAACGAGGCCTTCGCCTCGCAGTCGCTGGCCGTGATGCGTCAACTCGGTCTGTCGGATGATGCTGAGCACGTTAATCCGCATGGCGGCGCCATCGCGCTCGGCCATCCGCTCGGCATGTCGGGCGCGCGTCTCGTGCTGACGGCGACGCATGGCCTGGAAGAGCGTGGCGGCAAACGTGCGATCGCCACCATGTGTGTGGGCGTGGGCCAGGGCGCGTCGCTCGCCTTGGAACGCCTGTCGTAAAGGCAAACGAAAACGGGCAACGAAGGACAACAAGAATGTCGCTCATTTACCCCCGGGAGAGCCTGAGTGCTTATCCCAAGCACCTCTCTCCGGAATACAAAAGCACGGTCAAACGCTCGCCGTCGAAGCCGCTGATCCTGATGCCGCATACGCTGTCCGAGCTCACCGGGCCGGTCTATGGCCATGATGTGATCCAGGAAGGCGACAACGACCTCACCAAGCAGGGCAAGGGCGAGCCGCTCGGCGAGCGCATCATCGTGCACGGTCACGTGTACGACGAGGACAAACGCCCGATCCCGGATACGTTGGTCGAGATCTGGCAGGCCAATGCCTGCGGCCGCTACGTGCACCTCGTCGACCAGCATCCGGCGCCGCTCGATCCGAACTTCACCGGTGGCGGTCGCACCGTCACCGACAAAAACGGCTACTACAAGTTCATCACCATCAAGCCGGGCGCTTATCCGTGGGGCAATCACCACAACGCCTGGCGGCCGAACCACATCCACTTCTCGGTGTTCGGCCACTCGTTCCTGTCGCGCCTGATCACTCAGATGTATTTCCCAGGCGATTACCTGTTCCCGTTCGATCCGATCTTCAATTCGGTGCCGGACGAGCAGGCGCGCCTGCGCATGGTCTCCAGCTTCGATCTGGACAACACTATTCCCGACTGGGCGCTCGCCTTCCGCTTCGACATCGTGTTGCGCGGCCGCGAAGCGACCCCGCTCGACACCGACAAGCACTGAGACGGACACGCCCTTATGTCTGAAATCATTACCCCCTCGCAGACCGTCGGCCCATACTTCGCATACGGCCTCACCCCCAAGGGTCGGCTCAAGTGGGATCCTGACGGCACCTATAGCTGGAAGGAAACGATCGGCGACAATCTGATCACGCCTGACGCTACCGGCGAGAAGATCCGTATCGAAGGTCAGATCGTCGATGGCGATGGCAAGCCGATCAACGACGCGATGCTGGAAATCTGGCAGGCGGATGCGCAGGGGCGTTACGCGAGCCCCTACGACAGTCGTAGACCCAATACGCAGTTCAAGGGTTTCGGCCGCTCTGCCGTTAATCCGAATGGCGAATTCGGCTTCTCGACCATCAAGCCCGGTTCGGTGCCCGGCCCGAACGGCAAGCCGCAGGCGCCGCATATCGGGTTCTGCATCTACTCGCGCGGCATGCTGCGGCAGGTATACACCCGCCTGTACTTCGCGGACGAGGCGGCCAATGCGACCGATCAGATTCTGTCGTTGGTGCCGGCGGATCGCCGCGACACTCTGATTGCGAAGAAGGAAGTGCAGGGCGACACGGTCGTCTATCGCTTCAATATCCGTGTGCAGGGCGACAACGAGACGGTGTTCTTCGACATCTGATCGGCGACTCCGCAAACAAAGCGGAGAAGCCCCCAAAGCGGAAAACCCCGGTGCGCGCGCCGGGGTTTTTTGTTGCCGCCCCGCGATATCGGCTGCCCGCTGGCCCACACGCCGGGGAATTTATGTATACCATATTGACGCGAATGGCATGCAGAATTGCTAAAAACGGAGTTTTTACCGCAGAAATAATCCAATTGCCGGGGCGATGCATAATATTGTATACAGATTGTATTCTCTAGGGACGAAACAAACATGCCGAACCGCACCTTCCCGCTCAATGCGTGGTACGCCGCCACTTGGGATGCCGAATTGCGCCGCGAGTTGCTGCCGCGCGTCATCTGCAACAAAAAGATGGTGTTCTATCGCCGCGCCGACGGCCGCGCCGTCGCGCTGGAAGACGCCTGTTGGCATCGCCTGCTGCCGCTATCGATGGGGCGGCTCGAAGGCGATGAGGTCGTGTGCGGCTATCATGGTCTCGTTTTCGATCCGCACGGCCGCTGCACGCACATGCCGTCGCAGGAAACGATCAACCCGTCGGCCTGCGTACGCACCTTCCCGGTCGTTGAGAAGCATCGCTTTGTCTGGGTCTGGCCGGGCGATCCCGCGCTGGCCGACCCCACCAAGGTCCCGGATCTGCATTGGAACGACGACCCGGAGTGGGAAGGCGACGGCAAGACCATTCGCGTCAAATGCGACTATCGCCTCGTCATCGACAACCTGATGGATCTTACGCACGAGACCTTCGTGCACAGCTCCAGCATCGGCAACCGTGCTGTTGCGGAAGCGCCGTTCGAGCCGACGCATACCGACCGCACCGCCACGATCACGCGCTGGATGCGCGACATCGATCCGCCGCCCTTCTGGGCCGGCCAACTCGGCAAGCCGGGTAAGGTCGATCGCTGGCAGATCATCAATTTCGAGGCGCCGTGTACCATCGCCATCGATGTCGGCGTTGCGCCAGCCGGCACCGGCGCGCCGGAGGGGGATCGCTCGCAAGGCGTCAATGGCTTTGTGCTCAATACAATCACGCCGGAGACCGACCGTACTTGTCACTATCACTGGGCGTTCGTGCGCAATCACAAACGCAACGACCAGCGCCGCACCACGGAACTGCGTGAGGGCGTCTCCCGCATTTTCCGCGAGGACGAAACCATCCTCGAGGCGCAGCAGATCGCCATCGACGAAAATCCCGGCCATGTCTTTTACAACCTGAACATCGACGCCGGGGCGATGTGGGCGCGCCGCCTGATCGACCGCATGATTGCGGCGGAGGAGCGCCGGCCCATTCTCGAAGCGGCCGAGTAGCGGCGATGGCGGCGACGTCCCTGGAGAATGTCTCGTCGTCGCAGACGGTGAAGGCGCAACTGGCGTTGCGCGATCTCATCCTGTCCGGCGAACTCAAGCCCGGCGACCGTATTTCCGAACTGTCGGTCGTTGAGCGGCTCGGCATTTCGCGGACACCGATCCGTATGGCGCTGGTGCGTCTGGAAGAGGAGGGGCTGCTCGAAGGCATTCCTTCCGGCGGTTTCGCCGTAAAGGCATTCTCCGAAGCCGACATTCACGATGCCATTGAAGTGCGCGGCACACTTGAAGGTCTTGCCGCGCGCTTTGCTGCCGAGCGGGGCGTCAGCGCTTCGCGTCTTGCCGATCTCAAGGCTTGCCTCGAAAAACTCGATGAACTGGTCGTGCGGCCGAAGCTGACGATCGACGATTTTTCAGAGTATGTCGGCTTCAACCGCGAATTCCACACGCTTCTGGTTGTCGCCGCCGACAGCCCAGCGCTGGCGCGCCAGATCGATCGCGTGGTCAGTCTGCCGTTTGCGTCCGAGAGCGGCTTCGTCAAGGTGCAGGCGATGCTGCCCGAAGCGCAGTACATCCTCACCATCGCGCAGGAGCATCACCGTTGCGTCGTGCGCGCTATTGAGGATCGCGAAGGCGGTCGCGCCGAAGCGCTGATGCGCGAACATGCGCGGCTTGCCCATCGCAATCTGCAACTCGCGTTGCGTAACCAACGTACGCGCGAGCTGGTGCCCGGCGCGGTGTTGATCCGCCGGCGTAATGATTTCTAACGGCTTGCCGAGGAACCGATCATGCGCAGCGACATTACCTGGACCACGGCGACGATCCGCGCCATCCGCGACGTGACGCCGACAATCCGTCAGTTCGACATCGCGCCCGACAGCGGCGTGCCGGTCTGGGCGCCGGGCAGCCATATCGACATCGGCGTCGTCATCGATGGCCGTGCCGACCTGCGATCATACTCGCTCGTCGGCGAGCCTGACGGCGCCGTCTATCGCATCGCCGTCAAGCGCGACGATCAGGGCCGCGGCGGTTCGCGCGCGATGCACGCGCTCCGGGAAGGCGCGCGCGTCTCAGTGTCGTCGGCGAAGAACCATTTTGAACTCGAATTCAGTCGTCCGGACTATCTGTTGGTCGCCGGCGGTATCGGCATTACGCCGATGCTTGGCATGGCGGCGACGTTGCTGCGTCGCGGCATGTCGTTCCGCTTTCTCTATGCCGCGCGCTCGCGCGAAGAACTTGCATTCCTGCCTGAGCTGTCGGCGCAGCTCGGCGATAAGCTCGCGGTATTCGTCTCTTCCGAAGGGCGGCGTCTCGATTTCGCATCCGAGATCGCCAGGCTCGATCCGGAGGGGCAGCTTTATCTGTGTGGGCCGATGCGTCTGCTCGATGCTGCGCGCAGCGCCTGGGCGGAGAGCGGCCGCAAGACCTCCGGCCTGCGTTACGAGACGTTCGGCTCCAGCGGCCGCTTCGCGCCGCAGGCTTTCCGTGTGCGCACCTCGCCGCAGGGCATCGAGGTGCTGGTGCCCGAGAACAAGACCATGCTCGATGCGCTGGTCGAGGCCGGCGTCGATGTGATGTGGGATTGCCGCCGTGGCGAATGTGGGCTTTGCGTGCTCAACGTGCTCGAGTCCTCAAGCGAGATCGATCATCGCGACGTTTTCTTCAGCGAGCACGAGCGGGAAGAAAACAAGAGGATTTGCGCCTGCGTGTCGCGCGCCGTCGGCGGCGTCATCGTCGTCGACACCGCCTATCGCAGCGTCGACCTCGCGGCGGACGCGCGGAAGGAAGCGGCAATTTCGGCGTAACCGTTTGCCCACTTAGTGGGATATATCCCATTCAAAAAATTTAACAAATCTCGCGAAGCATCGTGCGGTGCGGGAAGCTACTGCATTCCAACTTGAATACCGTTATTTTCGGTAATTTTATTCTGCCCACCCACTCTGCCCATCTTTCCCATATGTGTTTTGTGGTTGACGGAAAGCGAGCGAGTTGTTTCGCTTGCACCGTCAACGGCCGTTAGAGCCGAACGGGAAACGCGCCAAGGATTGCGCTATGAACGAGCAAATCATCCAGGAAATCACTGATTTCTGCCGCCAGCGCGGATTAGCCGAATCCACCTTCGGCCGTCGCGCCGTCAACGACGGCAAGCTCGCCAGCCGCCTTCGCAATGGCGGTCGTATCACCACCGACACGCTCGAACGCATAAGGGCATTCATGTCTCTCGGTCATGAAGATGCGCCGGGTCGCCGGCGCGTTCTGTTCGATCCTTCCTCCACGTCCGGCTACACGCCGTCCCCGCTGCCGGTGGTGAAGCCGCCGGCACCGCTGGTGGCCGAGGGCCAGGCCAGCGACGATCCGCAGCGCAATTTCCGCTTTTTCGATAACCGGCAGAAATACCTGCTGTTCGTGAATACGTGCAGCGAGAAGTGGGAAGTCGCCAACCGCGTCAGCCTTGAGCTCGCCAACATCCATCCGCGGCCGCCGGCCGTGCGCGTGTTCGACGCCGGCGTCGGCGACGGCACCGTACTGGCGCGCGTGATGCGCTCGATGCATGACCGCTTCCCGACCATGCCGTTCTACATCGTCGGCAAGGAGATCAGCCTGGAGGACGTGCGTCTCACGCTGCAGAAACTGCCGGATCGTTTCGTCGAGCATCCCTCCAGCGTCGTCGTGCTCACCAACCTCGCTTATGCCGAGGCGCCATGGCTCGCCACAAAGTCGCTCAGCGCCGCCACCAGCTTGATCTGGAAAGAGGTGGCGATGGACGGCAATACCGCCCATTCGTTCGAGAAGCAGATCACCGATCTGGAGCCCTTCCTGGCGGAAAGCTGGAAGGCGCGGGTGTCGCCGAAGAGCGGCAACCCGGTCTATGAGCGGCCGGTGATCCTGGTGCTGTACCGCAACGATCACAAATTCCTGCTTGACCAGATCGTGCCGAAGCCCGGCGGTACCGTCGCCGATTACGACCTCGTCATCGCCTCGCAGCCTTATCGTGCCCGTGCCTCGCTGGAATTCAAGGCCAAGCGCGTGCTGGCGCCGCTCGCGCGTGCGCTCGGGCCCGGTGGCCGCATGATCGCGATCCAGTCGCACGGCAACGATCCAGGCATGGACATCATCAACAAGGTGTGGCCGGGCGATAATCCGTTCATGCATAACCGCCATGACCTCTTGAAGGCGGTGAAGCACGAGTTGGGGGTGGCCGGCCGCGACCTCAACTTCAACGCCTATTCCGATCAGCGCTCGCTGTTCCGTTACGACATGCACACGCTGCCCTCGGAGATCTCCTCGTCGATCGGTACGTCCACGCTGCTCGCGGCCTGGAATGCGGCGATCTATGTCGCGCAGGTCGAGGACGACCGGCTCTCCGACGTCAACAGCGATCGCCGCTACATCGACGCCACGCGCGATGTGCTGCAGCAGCACGGGGGCCTGTGGTTCTATGACGAGTCTTTCGTTATTTCCCGCCGCCGCGATTAAGCGCCGGACTTGGTCGATGACCGCGCTCGCACCGGCCGCGGACTTCGGGCGAAAGTTTTCGCTCGAAGCGACGCGGCCGGACACAGCCGAAATCGCCGCGCTCGCGACGGTCCTGCCGGCGGGCACGGAGATTTATTTCACGGCGGTGCCGACGGTGTCGCGCGCCGAGATCGTGCAGGGCGCGGCGGCCTTGCGCAAGGCGGGGCTGGAGCCGGTGGTGCACATCGCGGCGCGCCGGCTGCCGAGCGAGCAACATTTGCAAGATCTGCTCGCGGGCTTGCGCGGCGAGGCCGATGTCCGCCGTCTGCTGGTGATTGGCGGCGATGTCGAAGCGGCCGGGCCATTCCACGACGCGCTGGCGGTCATCCGCAAGGGCCGGCTGCGCGAAGCGGGTTTCGAAGAGATCGGTATCGGCGCTTATCCGGAAGGTCATCCGCGCATTCCGCCTGAACGCCTGGAGGCCGCGCTCGATCAGAAGATCGCGGTGGCCACGGCGCAGGGCCTAATGGTCCATATCGTGAGCCAGTTCTCCTTCGCGCCCGAGCGGATACTTGCCTGGCTGCAGCAGTTGCGCGCCTGCGGCATCAACTGGCCGGTCAAGGTCGGCATGGCCGGACCGACCAGCATGCCGGCGCTCTTCCGTTACGCGAAGCGCTGCGGCGTCGGCGCGTCCTTGCGCGGCCTCGTCTCGGGCGCGGCGACCGGCCTGATCGGCCATGTCGGGCCCGACCGCATCATCGAGACGCTCGCCGCGGCCGAAGGCCTCGGCGACATTGCCCCGCATTATTTTTCCTTCGGCGGTGCCGTTGAAACGGCGCGCTACGCATGCGAAGTGGCGTGCAAGACGCACGGCGCGGACCGTGCTATGGCTCACCCACCTTGAGATCCCCGCCGTTGCGGCCGGGGGCAATACGCGGAGGAAAACCTAAATGGCTCAGAGGACCAGACCGCCTTTCCGTGCCGATCATGTCGGCAGCATCCTGCGTACCGCGCCGGTGAAGGAAGCGCGCGCCAAGCGCGAGAAGGGCGAGATCACTGCGGCTCAACTCAAGGAAGTTGAGGATCGCGAGATCGAGAAGATCATCAAGAAGCAGGAAGAGATCGGGCTGCACGCCATTACCGACGGCGAATTCCGCCGCGCCTGGTGGCACTACGACTTCTTCGGCATGCTCGACGGCGTCACGGTCGAGGACTCCGACCACGGCATCCAGTTTCAGGGCATGCAGACCAAGATGAAGGTGCTGCGCGTCAACGGCAAGATCGGCTTCGCTGCCAATCACCCGATGCTGGAGCACTTCAAGTTCCTGAAGGCGCATGCGACCAAGACGCCGAAGATGACGATCCCGTCGCCGACGGTGATGCACTTCCGCCTCGAACCGGGCTCGGTCAGCGCGTCGGCTTATGCCAATCGAGACGCCATCTTCGATGATCTCGCGGTCGCCTATCAGAACGCGATCAAGGCGTTCTACGCCGCCGGCTGCCGCTATCTGCAGTTCGACGACACCGCCTGGGCTTATTTGTGCTCGCAGGAGGAGCTCAAGAAGGCGCGCGAACGCGGCCTCGACGTCGATCACCTGCAGGACACCTACACCAAGTGCATCAATAAGGCGCTGGAGGCCAAGCCCGCCGACATGGTGATCACCACGCATGTCTGCCGCGGCAACTTCCGCTCCACCTTCATCTCGTCGGGCGGCTACGAGCCGGTGGCCGAGAGCCTGCTCGCCAAGTGCAACTACGACGGCTACTTCCTTGAATACGACACCGACCGCGCCGGCGGTTTCGAGCCGCTGCGCTTCCTGCCCAAGGGCAACAAGATCGTCGTGCTCGGCCTCGTCACCTCGAAGAGCGGCACCCTCGAGAAGAAAGAGGATGTGAAGAAGCGCATCGAGGAGGCGACCAAGTTCGTCGCGCTCGACCAGCTTGCACTGTCGCCGCAGTGCGGCTTCGCTTCCACGGAAGAAGGCAACGTGCTGGCCGAGGAAGAGCAGTGGGCCAAGCTGAAGATGATCGTCGATATCTCCAAGGAAGTTTGGGGCTGAGCCGGCGTGTCGTCCCCGCGAAAGCGGGGACCCAGTCAACTCCGCGCCTCGATTCACTCTCGGTGCCTGTGATTACTGGATGCCCGCTTATGCGGGCATGACAGCGGAGTAAGATGCGATGACCGGGCAAGCCGGCCATCGGCAACGAAGACCGAGCCGAAACATATCGGCCGTGAATAAGAAATCCGGGAGCGAAACCAAAATGTCTTCACGCACCACGCCACCCTTTCGTGCCGACCATGTCGGCAGCCTGCTGCGGCCCGCCGCGCTGAAGGAAGCGCGCGCCAAATTCGCCAAGCGCGAGATCGATGCCGCGGCGCTGAAGGACATCGAAGATCGTGAGATCGAGAAGGTCATCAGGAAGCAGGAAGAGGTCGGCCTGAAGCTCGCCTCCGATGGCGAATTCCGCCGCTCCTGGTGGCATTTTGATTTCTACAAGGGCCTCGATGGCGCGGAATTCTACCAGACCGGCGAGGGCATTCATTTCGCCGGTGTCGATACCAAGGCGGAAAGTGTCCGCATTGTCGGCAAGATCGGTTTCTCGCCGACCCATCCGCATCTCGACCATTTCAAGTTCCTCAAGGCGCACGCCAAGGCGACGCCGAAGATGACGATCCCTGCGCCTTCGACGCTGCACTTCCGCCAGGGCCGGCAGTCGATCAGCAAAGACGTCTATCCTGATCTCGACGCCTATTTCGACGATGTCGCGATCGCCTACCAGAACGCCATCAAGGCCTTCTACGCCGCCGGGTGTCGCTATTTGCAACTCGACGACACAGCCTGGGCGATGATCTGCGATCCCAAGCAGCGTGAAGACTCGAAAAAGCGCGGCGACGATCCGGACGCGTTGCCGCGGCACTACACGCGCATGACCAACAAGGCGCTGGAGGCCAAGCCCAAGGACATGGTGATCACCATGCATTCCTGCCGCGGCAACTTTCGCTCTACCTTCATCGCCTCCGGCGGCTACGAATTCGTCGCCGAGGAATTGTTCGGCAAGGTCAATATCGACGGTTATTTTCTCGAATTCGACACCGACCGCGCCGGTGGCTTCGATGTGCTGCGCCATCTCACGGGCAATAAGCTGGTGGTGCTGGGGCTGGTCACTTCCAAGAGCGGGCGGTTGGAGGCGAAGGACGACATCAAGCGGCGTATCGACGAAGCAACAAAATATGTGCCGCTCGAGCAGCTTTGCCTGTCGCCGCAATGTGGCTTCGCTTCCACGGAAGAAGGCAATGTGCTGGCCGAGGAAGAGCAGTGGGCCAAGCTGCGCATGATCGTCGAATTGGCGGAAGAGGTGTGGGGATAGCCAAGTCCTCCGCTCATTCCCGCGAAAGCGGAAATCCAACTGGAAAAGAACTGGGTTCCCGCTTTCGCGGGGACGAACGGATCATAGGAAGACAACCATGCCCCAACGCACCAGGCCGCCCTTTCGTGCCGACCAGGTCGGCAGCCTGCTGCGGCCCGCCGCGCTGAAGCAGGCGCGCGCCGACCGTGCCAGCGGCGCGATCTCCGCCGAACAATTGACAGCGATCGAGGATCGCGAGATCGAGGCGCTGATCCGCAAGCAGGAAGCGGTCGGCCTGAAGTCGATCACCGACGGCGAATTTCGCCGGAAGTCGTGGCAGACCGATTTCATCTCGGCGCTGCCCGGCATCGAGACGGTGCCGCACCAGCGCAAGGTCAGTTTCCAAGGCGGCGTGCAGCCGCAGCAGGTGCTGACGCGGGTCGCGCGCAAGCTCGGCGATTTTACCGATCATCCGATGATTGGGCACTTCAAGTTCCTCGCCGCGCACACGCGCGAGACGCCGAAGATGACGATCCCGTCGCCGTCGGCGCTGCATTTCCGCGACGGCCGCGAGGCCGTGCCGGCGTCGGTCTATCCCGACATGAACGAGTTCTATCGCGATCTCGGCACGACCTACCGCAAGGTGGTGAACGCCTTTGCAGGCGCCGGCTGCCGCTATCTGCAGCTCGACGAGGTTAACCTCACTTATCTTTGCGACGAGAAGCTGGTGCAGAAGATCCGCGACCGGGGCGAGGACCCGGCCGCGCTGCTCGAGGCCTATGCCGGTATGATCAACACGGCGATCGCCGACATTCCGTCGGACATGGCCATCACCATGCACCTGTGCCGCGGTAACTTCCGCTCTACCTTCATCGCCGCGGGCGGCTACGAGCCGGTGGCCGATGCGATGTTCAACGCCATCAACGTGCACGGCTACTTCATGGAGTTCGACAGCGAGCGTGCCGGCGGCTTTGAGCCGCTGCGCTTCGTGCCGAAGGGGAAGATGGTCGTGCTCGGGCTCGTCACCTCGAAGACCGGCCAGCTCGAATCGAAAGACGAGATCCGGCGTCGCATCGACGAGGCGGCCAAGTACGTGCCGCTCGACCAGCTATGTCTGTCGCCGCAGTGCGGCTTCGCTTCCACGGAAGAAGGCAATGTGCTGGCGGAGGAAGAGCAATGGGCCAAACTGCGTATGATCGTCGAATTGGCGGAAGAGGTTTGGGGCTAGTCTTCCTTATCCCTCCCCCGCTCGCGGGGGAGGGTGGCGAGCGAAGCGAGCCGGGTGGGGGGCATTTGTAGGCGACCCCACCCCCGGCGCTTCGCGCCGGACCCTCCCCTTTCAGGGGAGGGATAAGAAAGAAAAGGGAGAAGCACGACCATGTCTCAACGCACCAAGCCGCCGTTTCGCGCCGACCATGTCGGCAGCCTCTTGCGTCCGGCGGCGCTGAAAGAAGCGCGCGAGAAGTTCGCAAAACGTGAGATCGACGCGGCGGCGCTGAAGGCGGTCGAGGACCGCGAGATCGAGCGCGTCATCAAGAAGCAGGAGGAGGTCGGCCTCAAGTCGATTACGGACGGCGAATTCCGCCGTTCGTGGTGGCATCTCGATTTTCTGTGGGGCCTCGACGGCATCGAGAAGCACGTCATGGACACCGGCGTTGCCTTCGCCGCCGTCAATACGCGCAACGAAGGCACCAAGGTCACCGGCAAAATCGGCTCGAAACATCATCCGATGATCGAGCACTTCAAGTTCGTGGCCGCGCATACCAGAGAGACGCCGAAGATCACGATCCCCGCGCCATCGGCGCTGTGGGGCCGGCCGATCCTCACGCCTGTCGACAAGAACGTCTATCCGCAGCTCGCCGCGATGTTCGAGGATCTAGGCTTGGCATACCGCAAGGCGGTGCGCGACTTCGCCGATGCCGGCTGCCGCTATCTGCAGCTCGACGAGGTGTTCATCGCCATGCTGTGCGACGAGAAATACCGTCAGCAGATGCGCGCGCGCGGCGACGATCCGGAAAAGCTTGGCGAGCTTTATGCCGACCTCATCAACGTCGCCATGTCGGATATTCCATCCGACATGACCATCACGATGCATATGTGCCGCGGCAATTATAAGTCGACTTATATGGGCGCAGGCGGTTACGAGGCCGTGCAGGAGATTCTGTTCAACAAGATCAAGGTGCACGGCTTCTTCATGGAGTACGATTCGCCGCGCGCTGGCTCGTTCGACCCGCTCAAGCTGTTGCCCAAGGACAAGACGGTGGTGCTGGGTCTCGTCACCACCAAGACCGGCCAATTGGAAGGCCGCGACGAGATCCGGCGCCGGATCGATGAGGCGGCCAAGTTCGTCGCGCTCGACCAGCTTTGTCTTTCGCCGCAATGCGGCTTC
>JANLJK010000199.1 GCA_029255525.1 Pseudolabrys sp. | reverse complement strand
GCGGATGGCGCGACCGACGAAACCGCGCGCCACCACGCCCAAACGCTGGCCATAGAAATTGCGCAGGTCGACGACATCGATTGACATGAGGCGAAATTACCATGAATTGCTGCAGCAATCCGCTAACCGGTGGGAACGGCGGGACGTGCAACCGTCTTGATCCGCGTGATACGGTTAACGCCCTTTGCGACGAATGAGGTCCTCAATGCCAGCACAAATCCGCCTTTTCATGTGCCGATCCGACAATTTCGGGGTGCTGCTGCATGACCCGCAGACCGGCGCCACGGCCGCAATCGACGCGCCGGAGGCGGCGCCGATCGAGAAGGCGCTGGCCGAGACCGGCTGGAAGCTGACCGACATCCTGGTCACGCATCATCATGCCGACCATACCGACGGCATCGAGGCGCTCAAGGCCAAATACAAGTGCCGCGTGGTGGCGCCCGCCGGCGAAGCTGCCAAGATTCCCGCCGTCGACCAGACCGTCCGCGAAGGCGACACCGTGAAGGTCGGCTCGCTCGCCGCCAACGTGCTGGAAACGCCGGGCCACACGCTCGGCCACATCGCTTATTGGTTTCACGCCGACAAGCTCGCTTTCGTCGGCGATACTTTGTTCTCGATCGGCTGCGGCAGGGTGATTGAGGGGACGCCGGCGCAGATGTGGCAGTCGATGCAGAAGTTGCGTGCGTTGCCGGACGACACAGAGCTCTATTGCGGCCACGAATACACGCTCGCCAACATCAAATTCGCCCGCACCATCGAGCCGGACAATCCGGTGCTGGCGGCGCGCGAGGTGGAAGCCAAGAAGCAGATCGAGGAAGGCACGCCGACCGTCCCGACCACGGTCGGCGACGAAAAGCTCGCCAACTGCTTCCTGCGCGCCGACCGACCCGAGGTCGCCGCCGGCATCGGCATGGCCGGCCAGCCCGCGGTCGAGGTGTTCACCGAAATCCGAGCGCGCAAGAACAAGTTCTAATTCTTCCCGTCATCCTTCGAGGCTCGCTTCGCTCGCACCTCAGGATGACGGAGAGAGGCAGCCCCATGCCCAAACCCTTCCCCACCGCCGCGGAGATGATCCGCAAACTCGACCTCAAGCCGCATCCGGAAGGCGGGCATTACCGCGAGACCTTCCGCGACAGCCACGAGATCAACGGCCGCGCCGCGTCTACCGCGATCCTGTTCCTCTTGGCGCGCGGCGAACGCTCGCATTGGCACCGCATCGACGCGGTCGAAATCTGGCACTATTACGCCGGCGCGCCGCTCAAATTGTCGGTGGTCGACGGCGCCAAGGAAGAGATCCTGCGGCTCGGGCCGGATGTGCATGCCGACGAGGTGCCGCAGGTGACGGTGCCGGCGCGCGCCTGGCAGGCGGCGGAATCCTTCGGCGACTGGACCCTGGTCGGCTGCACCGTGGCGCCGGGCTTCGACTTCGACGCTTTCGAGCTGGCGCCGCAGAACTGGACGCCTTAACCCGTTTTTTTGCGCAACATATCCTTGGCGGCGAGCAACCCGCCGCCAGCGATGAGCAAGGCCGCGAGCCCCAAGGTCGCGCTCGCCTCGGCGTAACCCGCCAGCACCAGGAACAACGTGGACAGGATCGGCGCCGCATAGGAGCCGACACCGAGCAGGCGGATGTCGCCTTGCTTCATGCCGATGTCCCAGGTGTAAAAGGCGATGCCCACCGGGCCGATGCCGAGCGCCAGCACGGCCAGCCATTGCGTGCCGTTCGCCGGCCAGACCGTCGTTTCGACAGCGAGATGGCACAAGGTCGCCAGCACCGCCGTGGCCAGGCAGAAGCCGGCGACGGCCGCCGTCGGCACGCCGGCAAAGCGCCGCGACAGCACCGAATAGCCCGACCAGACGAAGGCAGCGCAGAAGGCCGCGCTGTAGCCTCCGGCGAATTGCAGCGCCGGCGCCAAGCCCTTGCCCATGAACAAGATCACCGTGCCGACGAGGCCCAGGAGCGCACCGGCGACCGAATGCAGCCGCAGTCGCTCCCCCGGCAGCAGACCGGAAAACAACACGATCAACAGCGGCCAGAAGTAGTTCAGCAGGCCCGCCTCCGCCGGCGGCGCCAGCCGCAACGCCAGGAAATAGAGGGCGTGGTAGCCAAACAGTCCCCCCACCCCAAGCGCCCAGGCCGCAGGGCTCTGCCGCAGCGCTGTCCAGGCCCCGGCCCAGGCCACCCAGGCGGCCCCGATGAGGCCGCCGACGGCAAAGGTCAGCGCGGCGAGCTGAAACGGCGGCACCGCGCCGGAGGCGACCGTCAGGACCGCGAGCAGCGACCACATCAGGATCGCGGAGAAGCCGATCAGAGTGGCGCGGAGGGAAGACATGGATCGGGCCAAGGTGGAGCGGGAGCGATACGTGAGCCGTCTGCGCCGAGCAATGCGGCATATCCCGCAGATCGGCACGCCGCCTTTAATCTTGCGGCGACTTTGCACGGGATCGATGGCTTTTTGTGCCGATGCGGACTCCCCCCTGCGGCCTACACGGTGTTAAGATACGGTTTACGGCCGTGGGTTGTGGGGTTTTTCAAGATGGCGTTCGGGTGGTTTGGCCTGCGTACAGGGCGCGGAGTCGTGCGTCTGCGCGCCGTCTGGTGTGGCGTCGCGGGCCTGACGCTCGTCGCACTGACACTCTTCGCCGGCACACCCGCTTACGCCGATTGTAACCCGGCCGCGACAAGCGGCGGCACCGTGACCTGCACCACGGCCGGCGGCACCCAGACGACATCGGTCGGCACCGGCGCCGAAGACAACGTCATCGTCAACATTCAGCCGGGCGCGACGGTCGACCTCTCGGGCAGTCCGGGCGCCACCGGCATCGACTTGCACGACGGCAACACGGTCACCAATCAGGGGACGGTCCGCGTCGGCGACGGCTCGCTCGGCATCAGCGTCAACAATTCGAACACCGTCAACAACGCCGGCAGCATCATCTTCGGCGACGGCTCGACCGGCATCAACGGCTGCTGCGACAACACCATCGTCAACAGCGGCTCGATCACCGGCGGTACGAGCGGCTACGGCATTTTCGTCACCGACCACTCGACCATCACCAACAGCGGCACGATCACTGTCGGGAGCGGCAGCTACGGCATCCTCGGCTATGGCGACGGCGCTGGCGCCACCATCACCAACAGCGGCACCATCACCGCGCCCGGCGGTTACGGCATCGGCGCCATCACCGGCTACAACATCATCAACTCCGGCACTATCAATTTTGGCAACAACGGCTACGGCATCCAGGTCGATGGCGGCAACACCGTAACCAACTCGGGCACAATCCGGGGCGCCGGCAATTCCGGCGCCGGCATTTATCTCGATGCGTTCGGGTATGTTGCACCGGGCAATACCGTCCTGAACGCTGGCAGCATTCTCGTCACGGACGGCTACGCGCTGGTTGGCGACTCCGACAACACCATTACCAATACCGGCACGCTGCAAGGCCGCATTTTCCTCGCCGGCACGGGCAACACGCTCACCAACCGCGGCTATATCATCGGCGGCGACGCCAATTCGTTCGCGTCGCCGTCGGGCGGCACCATCGGCGGCACGCTGATCAACGACCCGGCGGGCACGCTCGCGATCCGCGTCGCGCCCACGTTCAACGACTATTATCTGGCGGACACCGTCACGCTGAACGGTGGCCGCCTGCATATCGTCGTAACGGCCGGGCTCTACGGCACGACGACCGTCTACTCCTCGGCAACGACCGGCGCGGCACCCGTTATGACCTGCGGCTGCGGCTCGCTGACCGGTACATTCGATACTGTGACCTCGTCATCGCCGTTCTTCTCGGCGACGGCCGACTATTCGACACCGGGCGAGGTCGACGTCACGCTGACGCGCTACGGCTTCGGCTCCGTGCCCGGCATGACGTCCAATCAGCGCGCCGTCGGCGGCGCGCTTGAGCAAAGCTATTCGCCGAGCCTCGACCCCACCAGCACGGCGGGACAATTCTACGCCAACCTGTTCGCGGTGAACTCTCTCACCGTGCTCGATCAACTTTCCGGCGCCGGCACCACCAGCGCGCAGGACGCGTCATTCGGCGCTGGCGGTCAGTTCACCAATGCGATGTTCCAGCAGGGGCTCGCCTGGCTCACCGGCGCGGGCGGCGGCAACAGTATCACCGTCGGCGCGCCGCTCGGTTATGCCGCAGCGCCCAAGAATCGCGCGGAGAACCGTATGGCCGGGCACGATGCCTTCGCGGCGATGCCGCTGAAGGCCGCCGCGCCGGGCCGCTGGCGCGCCTGGGGCCTGGGCTTCGGCGCGACCCGCTCGGTCAATGGCGACGGCAACACGCTCGGCACCGCCGACCAGACGACCCGCACGGTCGGCGGCGCCTTCGGCGTCGACCATCAGCTTGCAAACGACCTGCTGCTCGGCCTTGCCGTCGGCGGCAGCGGCTCGACCTTTTCAGTGTCGAGCCTGTCGACCAGCGGCCGCGTCGACGGCGGCCATGTCGGCGTCTATGCGGTGAAGACCTTCGGCAAGGCTTACATCGCCGGTACGCTGAACTATGCCCGCTTCGACAACAGCACCGAGCGCACCATCGCCGGTGTCGGCACCACCGAAACCGCCAACGGCCGCTTCAACAGCGACCTGTTCGGCGGCCGCCTCGAACTCGGCTGGCGCACCGGCTTTGATCGCTACACGGTGACGCCATTCGCGGCGATCGAGCCGACCGCCTTGCGGCAGCAGGCCTATACGGAAAGCGCGACAACCACGACCGGCGGCAATGGCGTCCTCGGCCTGAGCTATGCCAGCCGCACCACAACATCGCTACCGTTGTTCCTCGGCGCGCAGATCGACACGCGCTACGTGCTCGGCGGCGGCCAGGTGCTCACGCCGTCAGCGCGGCTGTCCTGGGTGCATGAGTTCAAGCCGGAACGGCAGATCGAAGCAAGCTTTGCCAGCCTGCCCGCTGGCAGCTTCACCGTCGACGGCGCCCGCGCGGCACGCGACGCGGCGCGCATCGATATCAGTGCGACGCTCGCGCTCAATCAGTCGATGGCGCTGTTCGCCAGCTTCAACGGCGAGTTCTCGGGCATCAGTTCGATGGTCGCCGGCACCGCTGGCGCCAAGATCGCGTGGTAATCGGACCGCGACTCGTACTCAGAACGGCAGCGCCGCCCGCGCGTTGACCGTCCATATCTGATAGCCCGCGCCGAGCCCACCGAGATCTCCGCCGAGTGATAGTAAAAGTCCCGCC
>JANLJK010000198.1 GCA_029255525.1 Pseudolabrys sp. | reverse complement strand
AGCCTGCGCCCGGACGGCGCGAAGCGCCGATCCGGGTGGCGCTAACCCACCCTACAGCGCCTCACCCGCCGGCCAGCCGCACCAGCGCCAGGGTGAGCTGGCCATCCGCGCTCGCCAATTCTTCAAGAATAGAAAAGTGGTCGTGCCCCGCTAGCGGCAAAAGCTCTGACGGCAGATGCGCCGCCAATCGCGCGGCATGATAGTCGCGCGACTGACGCTGCAGTTCGGGTAGCTCGCCGGTGCCGTAGGCAACGACCAGCGGCCCCGAGCGCGCCGGCAAATGCCGGATCGGGCTCAGTTGATCGACCTCTTCCTCGGTCAGATGCAGCGCATCGTTGAGATAATTGAGCCGGCACGGCGCGATATCGAAAACGCCGCTGATCGCCAGACCCGCATCCGCCTCGGGCAGCGCCATGGCCGTCAGATGCCCGCCCGCGGACCAGCCCGACACGATGAGTTTGCCGCCGGCGACATTGTGCTCAGCACCATGCGCGCGCAGCCAGCGGACGGCCGTCCGCACCTCCTCGACAATCGCCGTCAAAGTGACATCCGGCGCCAGCGTGTAACCGATCATGGCGACATCGAAGCCACGCGCCAGCGGGCCTTCCGCCAGACAGGCGAATATCTCCTTGGAATTGCGCTGCCAGTAACCGCCGTGGATATAGGCAAACAACGGTGCCTGCGGCGCGCCGCAGCGGAACAGATCGATGCGGTTGCGCGGACGCGGACCGTAGACAAGATCCAGCACCGCGCCGGGCCCGGCGCGCAACGTCGCGCTGCGGACCGTCCATTCGGCGACCTTGTCCGCGCTGTTCTTGACCGCCGCGCCGTTGTTGTAGCCGGCATCGAGCTGCGCGCGCGTCATCCCGCGCCAGAGGATCTCGTCCATGCCCGTCATCCTGGAATGTTTACGCGCGCGGCGCCAGAGGTCAGGCCGCCTTGCGGCCGTGATGGCTATGGAGCTGCTGCGACAGGCGGCCGCGCATGTCGTTGAAATCCGCCGCCACCACATCGCGCGGCCGCGGCAGCAGGACCGCCGTCTCGCTTTCGATACGGCCAGGACTCGGCGACATGACGACGATGCGGTCAGCCAAGAAGATCGCTTCCTCGATCGAATGCGTGACGAACAGCACCGTCAATCCGGTGCGCTGCCAGATCTCCAGCAATTCATCCTGCAGACGCTCGCGCGTCATCGCGTCGAGCGCGCCGAACGGCTCATCCATCAGGACGACTTCGGCGTCGTTGGCCAAAACGCGGGCGATGGCGACGCGCTGCTTCATGCCGCCCGAGAGTTGGTGCGGATAGGCATCGGCGAAGCGCTGCAGGCCGACCAACGAGATGAACCGCTCGACGGTGTCCTTCACCTCGGCCGCCGGCCGGCCACGCGACTGCGGACCGAAGGCGATATTGCCGCGCACCGTCAACCACGGAAACAATCCGTAATCCTGGAACACCATGCCCCGCTCGGGACCGGGGCCGGCAATCGGCATGCCCCACATCAGGGCCTCGCCCACCGTGGGACTTTCAAAGCCGGCGACGATGCGCAGCAATGTCGACTTGCCGCAACCGGACGCGCCGATCAGGCAGACGAATTCGCCTTTGTGCACGCGGAGATGCGCGTCGCGCAGCGCCTCGACGCGCTGGCCTTGCAACTCGAATTGCTTGCTGACGCCGCGCAGTTCGAGGATCGGGTTGGGTGTGTCAGGCAAAGTTCGGGCTCCAACGCAGCAGACGCTTTCCCAAGAGCATGACCAGCCGGTCCGAAATGAAACCAGCGATGCCGATCACGATCATGCCACAGATGACGATTTCGGTGCGCGAGAGCTGCCGCGCTTCCATGATGATGGCGCCTAAACCGGTCTGCACGCCGGTCATCTCGCCGACCACGATCACCACCCAGGCAAAGCCGAGGCCGAGCCGCAGACCGGTGAAGATCGCCGGCAGGCTCGCCGGCAGCACGACCCGGTAGAACTGCGCCGTATCCTGGCAGCCGAGCATGCTGGCCGCCTCGAACAGCCGCGGATCGACCGAGCGCACGCCGAAGATCGTGTTGACGAGGATCGGATAGAACGCGCCGAGACAGACGAGGAAGAAGGCCGAGCGCGGCCCCAGCCCGAACATGATCATGGCGAGCGGCAGCCAGGCGGTGACCGGGATCGGCCGCAAGACCTGCAGTGTCGGATCGAGCACGCGGCGCACGACCGCGACGCGCCCGATCAACAGGCCGAGCGGGATCGCCACCGCGGCCGCGATCGCGAAGCCGCCATAGACGCGGCTGAGCGACGCCAGCAGATGAACGTGCAACGTACGACTGAAGGCGTCGTCAAAGATGCCGCCGAAGGTGAGATCGTAGAGCGCGACCGCGACTTCGCTGGGCGGCGGAATCAGGCTGTATTTCTGGCCATAAGTAAAGAAATGCCAGATCGCGAGCACACCGAGCGGAAAGATGATCGCCAGCAGCGGATTGCCCAGCCGCGCGAGCAGACCGGCCCGAGGCTTCGATGCCGGTTCCGCCGCGGCAGGCGCGGCCCGCCCCGCCTCCAGCAGCAGACTCAAGCCGCCTTCTCCATGGCGGCAACGACGCGCGTGTCGAAGAAGCTGGCGAAATCCGGCAATTGCTTGATCTGCTTGAGCGCGAGCATGTGCTCGGCATAGGTCTTCGACTGCTGGATTTCCTTAGGCCCGAATTTCCAGGTGAGTTCGACATTCGAGACCGCGATCTCGACCGCCTCTTTCTTCTGCCCGAGCTTGGACACTGCCATCCCCGCCAGTTCGGCCGGCTTCGACATGGCGTATTCGGACGCCTTGCGGTGAATATCGAGGATGACTTTGGTGAGCTCCGGCTTGCCGCTCAGCGTGTCGCGATGCGCGCCGAACACCATGTTGAGCGCGCCCATCGCCGTGCCGTAGGGATACTCGACGACCTTGCCGATGCCAGTCGCCAGGCTCACGCTCGGCCCGGGCTCGGCACCGACATAAGCATCGATGTCGCCGCGCGCGAGCGCGACATGCATTTCACTGAACGAGACGCGCACCGGCGTGACGTCGGCGAGTGACATGCCCTCCATGCGCAGCCGCTCCAGGATGAACACTTCCTGCGTCGAGCCGGGCCAGATGGCGACGCGCTTGCCCTTAAGATCCTTGATCGACGCAATCGGCGAATTCTTGCCGGCGATGACCGCCATGCCCTTATTGCAGGCGCTGGCGATGACGACGATCGGCTCGCCGGCCGCCGCGCCGAGCGTGGCAGCGGCGATGCCGAACATGCCGAAGTCGACCGATTTGGTGACCACGGCATTTTTGCCTTCGGTCGGGCTCTCGAACGGGATGACCTCGACTTTGTACCCCGCCGGCGTGAACTTCTCGTAGAAATAAGGCGCGATCGAATGGATGAGCTTGAGCGCCCCCATCTTGATGACGGTCGGCTCCTGCGCGCGGACGATGGTGGGAGCGGCAACGGCGGCGGCGGTGGCACCGAGAAGGAATTCGCGACGGCGGATCATGGGACGCTCCCTGCTATTTGCAGGAGTTAAGCAGCAAGGACCATGCCACCACCAAATCCAGCCGAATTGTATACTTTAAGCCTCAGGCCGTCCATTAAGATGGCATTCTGCCAATAATTAAGGCAGATCGTCCCTCCTGCTATTTGACCAGCACGCTCGGCAGCCACAACGACAATGCCGGCACGAAGGTGACTAGCATCAGGACCGCGAGCAGCACGCCGTAGAACGGCCAGATGCCGCGCATGACCTCCTCGATCTTCACCCGGCCGACGGCGCAGCCGACGAACAAAGTCGCGCCGACCGGCGGCGTCAGCAGGCCAATGCCGAGATTGAGCAGCATGATCATGCCGAAATGCACCGGATCGACGCCGAGCTTCATGACCACCGGCAACAGGATCGGCGTGCAGATCAGGATCAAGGGCGCCACGTCCATCAGGCAGCCGAGCACCAAGAGCATGACGTTGATCAGCATCAGGATGATGTATTTGTTGTCCGACACAGTCAGGAAAAAGGCCGTGATCTTGGCCGGCATCTGCATCAGCGCCATCACGTAGCCGAACGACGACGCCATCGCGATCAAGGTCAATACCATCGCCACCGTGCGCAAAGTGCGGTGGACGAGGCGCGGCAGGTCGCGCCAGCGGTAGTCGCGGTAGATGAACATCGTCACGAAGAAAGCCCAGACGCAGGCCATGGCGCCGGCTTCGATCGCGGTGAAGATGCCGAGCAAGATGCCGCCGATGATGATGACGATGGTGATCAGACCCCAACCGGCATCGATCGAGATGCGGATGGCGTCGCGCAGCGGCATCGCCGTGCCGGTCGGATGGCCGTCGCGGTAGGCGATGAAGATGCACAAGAGAATGAGCGCGGCGCCAAGCAAGAGGCCCGGCACGACGCCGGCCATGAACAGGCTGATGATCGAGATCGAGCCGCCGGTCGCCAGCGAATAGATGACGGCGTTATGGCTCGGCGGCACCAGGATCGCCTGCACCGAAGCGGAGATGGTGACGTTGGTGGCAAACGCCCGCGGATAGCCGACCTTGGCCATCTGCGGGATCATCACCGAGCCGATCGCCGAGGTATCGGCCATCGACGAGCCGGAAATACCGGACAGGAACGTGGTGGCGAGGATGTTCACCGCCGACAAGCCGCCGCGCACCCGCGCCAGGCCGACCAGCACATTAGCGAAGGCGACCAGCCTGCGCGCCATGCCGCCTTCCGCCATGATGGCCCCGGCCAGCACGAAGAACGGAATGGTCAGCACCGCCACTTTGGAGACGCCATCGGAGATCTTCAGCATCACCGCCTCAAGCGGAATGCCGATCCACATGGCGCCGACGAGCGCGCCCAGCCCCAGCGAATAGGCGATCGGCATGCCGATGCCCAAGCAGAGGAACAACGTGCCGAGCAGGATGGCGATGTCCATGCGCGCCTACTCGAACGGCGCGGCATGCGGATCGCCGCCCGCTTCCGGCGGACGGCCGATGGTCACCCGCTCGGCAATGAACAGAAGCGTGATCGCGCCGCCGATCGGGATCGGCAGATAAGTGACGCCAACCGACAGGAAGGAGAAATCGGCGATGGTGTTGTACCAGGTCGCATTCACCAGCTTGATGCCGTAGACGAGCATGAAGACGGCGACCACCGTCATCAGAAGCTCGACCAGCATCCGACAGAACTGACGCGGCATTTCCGGCAACGCATCGGCGAACATGCCGACATTCATGTGGATGTCGAGCCGGTA
>JANLJK010000197.1 GCA_029255525.1 Pseudolabrys sp. | reverse complement strand
CGGGTTTCCCTCTGTTGAGGCGGAAACTAGCGGGCATTCAGGCGCTTGTCATCGTTCGGCCCTTGACCGGTTTCACGCCGGCGGCAGGCTGGCGGAGATGCGTGCGGCCAGTTCCAGCACCAGCGGCTTGAAGCGTTTGACGAAGGGCTTCTCGGCATGGCGGCCGAGATTGGTACTGATGTTGAGCGCGGCGACGGTGCGGCCGCGCGCGTCGCGGATCGGCGCGGCGATGCCGCAGGCGCCCAGCTCCAGTTCCTCGCTGACGAAGGCCCAGCCTTGCGTACGGATTGCCGCGATGTCGCGCATCAGCGCCTTCACGTCGGTGATGCTGTGGCGGGTGAAGGCGGGCCGGGGGCTCTGCGTCAGCAGCGCCTGCGCGGCCTCGTCGCTCAGGCCGGCGAGCAGCACGCGCCCCATCGAGGTGCAGAAGGCCGGCAGGCGGCTGCCGACCGTCAGGCTGCGCCGCAGCACGCTCGAAGGCTCCGCGCGGGCGATATAGGTCACCTCGTCGCCGTCGAGCATTGTCACGGCGACGATCTCGTCGCAGTCGCGCGCCATGGTCTCGATCATCGGCTGCGCGATCTCGCGCAAGCTGAGCGATGATAGATAGGCATAGCCGAGCCGCAGCATGCGCGCCGTCAGCGCGAAACGCCCATCGCGCTCATCGGCGAGCCCCAACGTCACCAGCGTGAGCAGCAGACGCCGCACGCCGGCGCGCGGCAGGCCGGTGCGCTTGGCCACCTCGGCCATCGTGAGCCCGCCGGCGCTGTCGCCGAAGGCGCCGATGACGGCGAGGCCCTTGGCGAAGGCCTCGACGAAGCTGTCGCTGCCGGAGGGCCAGCGGCTGATCTCTTCGGCGCTTGCCAGCATTTGTCAGCCTGCAACAGGGGTGATAGGAAAGCGCACGACTGTTGAACATATGTTCGATAGTCGAACATGTAAAGACCAAAAAGCAATCAGTCGGGAGGAGCAAGGATGAAGCGTTTCGGCAGGTTTGCGGCCGTGGCCGCGCTGATGGCGGTCGCCGCGTCGGCGCAGGCGCAGGATTTCCCGTCCAAGCCCATCCATTTCATCGTGCCGGCGGCCGCGGGCGGGCCGACAGATGTCACCACGCGCATGCTGGCCGAGCGCATGTCGGCGAGCCTGGGTCAGCCCGTGCTGGTCGAGCCGCGGCCGGGCGCCGGCGGCAATGTCGGCGCCGAAGTGGTCGCAAAGGCCGCGCCCGATGGCTACACGATCCTGATGGCGACGATCGGCACGCACGCCATCAACCAGACGCTCTACAAGAAGCTGCCCTTCGACCCGATCAAGGATTTCACGCCGATCGCACAGGTCGTGCAGTATCCGCTGCTGGTGGTGGTCAATCCGAAGGTACCGGTGAAATCGGTCAAAGAGCTGATCGATTACGCCAAGGCCAATCCGGGCAAGCTCAACCGCGCTTCCGGCGGCAACGGCACGTCGATGCATCTGTCCGGCGAGTTGTTCGTGCATCAGGCGGGAATCGACATGCCGCACGTGCCCTACAAAGGCAGCGCGCCGGCTTTGACCGATCTGGTCGGCGACCATGTGCAGGTGATGTTCGATTCCATGATCACGGCGCTGCCTTTGGTGAAGGCTGGGCAATTGCGTGCGCTCGGCGTCACCGGTGCGACGCGCTCGCCGGTCGTGCCAGATCTGCCGACGGTGGCGGAAGCGGGGCTTCCCGGCTACAGCGCCACCGGTTGGATCGGTGTCGTCGCACCGGCCAATACGCCGCCGGCGATCGTCGAGAAGCTCAACGCATCAATCGTCAAGGCTTTGGCCGATCCGGCCTTGCGCGAAAAGCTGATCGCGCAGGCGGCCGAGCCCGTCGGCTCCAGCCCCGCCGAATTCACCGCCTTCATCCGCGGCGAAACGGACAAATGGGCGAAAGCCGTCCGCGGCGCCAATCTCAGCATCGAGTAAACGACATGCAACCGATCGACTTCGGCGCGCGGGTGCGCGCGCTTGCCGCCCGTCTCAGCGCCGACGGCATCGCCGCTTATGTCGGCACGCGCCAAGCGTCGCTGCATTATCTGTGCGGCACCTTCATGCCCTGGCGTGGCGCGGTCATCGTCACCGCCGACGGCACCTGCGAGGTCGCTTATTGGGCCATGGATTCCGAGCGCATCAAGGCCGAAGGCTGCGCGCATCCGGTGCTTGAGTTCTACGGCAGCGGCTTGATCGAGCTGATCGCCAATAGGCTCGCCGCGCGCGGCGCCGATCGCGGTCACATCGGTCTCGATCTTGCCCATCCGGGCGCGGCGCAAATCGCGCCGGGGATGCTGACGGCGGGCGAATATCTCGATCTTACGGTGGCGATGCCGCAGGCGAAGCTGGTCAACGGCGTGCGCCTGATCGACGACCAGATGCTGATCAAATCGCCGGCGGAGATCGAACGGCTGCGCCAAGCCGCGCATGTCGCTCACAACGGTTTCTGGGCCGGCGCGCGCGCGATCCGCGATGGCGTCACCGAGAACCATATTGCCGGCGTGGTCGAAGCCTCGATCCGCGATCAGGGCAGCACCTGGGCCTGGTCGGTCACCGGTGGTACGGAGGTGGGTGCCGGCGAGCGCACCGCCTTCTATCGCGGCGTCACCCAGCAGAGCACCGACCGGCCGATCCGCGCCAATGAGTTCGTGGTGATCGATCTGCATCCGCTGATCGACCTCTATATGTCCGATCTGTCGATCCCGGTGTTCTTCGGCAAGCCGACACCGGCGCAGCGCGATGCCATTGCCTGCTGGGAGGAGACGGTGGCTGTCATGCTCGACACGCTCAAGCCCGGCCGAGCGGTGCGCGATTGCGTCGCCACCGCCGTCGCTGCCTTCGGCAAGAGTGAGATCGGCAAGGCCTATGGCCTGCCGCTGTTCGGCCATGGGCTGGGCACTTGCGCGCGCACGCGGCCGTTCATGAATGCATCGAGCGACGATGTGCTGGCGCCCGGCATGGTGATCGCGCTCGGCACGCATTTCTATCAGCCGGGCGTCGCCGGCATGCGGCTGGAATATCCGGTGCTGATCACGGAGAAGGGCGCCGAAGCGCTCGCGCCGACGCCGCCGAAGGTGCAGATGATCGCTTAAGGCTGGCGCAGGAGATCCGTCACGCCTTCGCGCGTGAGCTCGATCGAGATCAAGAGCATCAGCACCATGGTGATCTGGTAGAACAGCTTCTGCGGCGTGCGCCGCACCAGCCAGAAGCCGAGTTGATTGGTGGCGAGCGCCAGCGGCAGCAGCGCCAGCGACGTCATCATGCCCGTGGTGGTGAACTGGCCGAGCGCGGCATAAGGGATGATCTTCACCCAGTTCAGCGTGGCGAACATGATGGCCGTGGTGCCGACGAACACCATTTTCGACAGGTTCTGCGACATCACATACATCTGGTAGGGCGGGCCGCCGGCCTGGCAGATGGTCGAGGTGAAGCCGGACACCGCGCCCCAGAACACGCCGCCGGGGATGCCGGCCTTCGGCACTTCCTCCGCGATCTTTTTTGGGCCGATCCAGGAATACAGCACGAACAGGATGGTGGTGCCGCCGATGAAGATGCGCACCGCCGAATCCGAGATATAGGACGCCAAGAGGCCGGCCAGCGCGATGCCGACCAGCGCGCCGGGGATCATGATGAGGAGGATGCGCTTGTTGTATTCCCGCCGGTAGACCCAGACCGCGCTGGCGTCCTGCACGATCATGATCGGCAGCATGATGGCGGCGGCTTCCAAAGGCGGCATGGCCAGCGCCACCAAGGGCGTCGCCATCTGCCCGACCCCGGCGAAGCCGCCTTTTGACAGCCCGAGCGCCACCACGGCGGGGATGGCGAGGGCGTAGAACAGGGGGTCGGTGATGATGGTCAAAAGGGGCCGCCGCGGGCGAAAATTTGCGCCGGATCAAAGCTTAAGCCCGCGCGCTGCGCCAGCCTTGTTTTTTGCATGCCGGCCGCTCCACTATTGCGGCTAACAAGTCTAGGGAGCCAAAAAATGGACGTCCGCGCCAGCCGGTATCACGATATTTACGCGCATTGGCAGCGCAACCCGGAGGTGTTCTGGGCCGAGGCCGCGGCCGGCATCGACTGGTACGAGAAGCCGACGAAGATCTTCGACAAGGACGCCGGGATTTACGGCCGCTGGTTCGCAGGCGCCACCTGCAACACCTGCTACAACGCGCTCGACCGCCACGTCGCCAACGGCCGCAACGACCAGGTCGCGCTGATCTACGATTCCCCGGTCACCGACACGGTCAAGACCTTTACCTACGGCCGCATGCTGTCCGAGGTGCAGCTCTTAGGGGCCATCCTGCGCGACTTCGGCGTGACCAAAGGCGACCGCGTCATCCTCTATATGCCGATGGTGCCGGAGGCGGTGTTCGCCATGCTCGCTTGCGCGCGCATCGGCGCGGTGCATTCGGTGGTGTTCGGCGGCTTCGCCGCGAAGGAACTCGCCAAGCGCATCGACGATTGCCAGCCCAAAGTTATTCTTTCGGCGAGCTGCGGCATCGAGGGCACGCGCGTGGTGCCCTACAAGCCGCTGCTCGACGAGGCGATCGAGCTTGCCACGCACAAGCCTAAGACCTGCATGATCCTGCAGCGTCCGCAATGCGAAGCGTCGATGGTCGAAGGCCGCGACCACGATTGGCGCAAGACGTGGGAGCACGCGGTCGACTACGCCAAGACGTCGGACTGCGTGCCCGTCGCCGCCACCGACCCGCTCTACATCCTCTATACGTCGGGCACGACCGGCATTCCCAAAGGCGTGGTGCGCGACAATGGCGGCCATATGGTCGCGCTCAAGTGGTCGATGCAGAACCTCTACGGCATTGAACCCGGCGAGGTTTGGTGGTGCGCCTCCGACATCGGCTGGGTGGTCGGCCATTCCTACATCGTCTACGGCCCGCTGCTGCACGGCGCGACCTCGATCATGTACGAGGGCAAGCCCGTCGGCACGCCGGATGCCGGCGCCTTCTGGCGCGTCATCGCGCAACACAAGGCCGTGGCGCTGTTCACCGCGCCGACCGCCTTCCGCGCCATCAGGAAGGAGGACCCCGAGGGCAAGCTGCTCTCGCATTACGACCTGTCGCGCTTCCGCACTTTGTTCCTCGCCGGCGAGCGCGCCGATCCGCCGACCATCCAATGGGCCGAGGATCTCTTGCATGTGCCGGTGATCGATCACTGGTGGCAGACCGAGACCGGCTGGTGCATTGCCGGCAATCCGGTGGGGCTCGGCGCGCTGCCGGTACGCTAC
>JANLJK010000196.1:4232-5291 GCA_029255525.1 Pseudolabrys sp. | reverse complement strand
GGGGGAGGGTGGCGAGCCGCGCAGCGGCGAGCGGGTGGGGGTCGCCAGTATTGAAAGATGACCCCACCCCGCCTCGCTTCGCTTCGCGAGGCGACCCTCCCCTTTCAGGGGAGGGATAAAGAGTTAGAGATCCAGGACGAGCCTTGCCGGGTCCTCGAGGCATTCCTTCACGCGCACGAGGAACGTGACCGCCTCGCGGCCGTCGACGATGCGGTGATCGTAGGAGAGCGCGAGATACATCATCGGGCGGATTTCGATCTTGCCGCCGACGACCACCGGGCGCTCCTGGATCTTGTGCATGCCGAGGATGCCGGACTGCGGCGCGTTCAGGATCGGCGTCGACATCAGCGAGCCGTAGATGCCGCCATTGGTGATGGTGAAGGTGCCGCCCTGCATCTCGTCGATCTTGAGGGCGCCATCGCGGGCACGGCGACCGAAATCGTTGATCTTCTTCTCGACGCCGGCGAGCGAGAGATGATCGGCATCGCGCACCACCGGCACGACGAGACCCTTCTCGGTGCCGACAGCGATGCCGATGTGATAATAGTTCTTGTAGACCAAGTCAGTGCCGTCGATCTCGGCGTTCACCGCCGGGATGTCGTGCAGCGCCTGGATACAGGCCTTCACGAAGAAGCCCATGAAGCCAAGCTTCACGCCGTTCTTCTTCTCGAACAGATCCTTGTACTGCGCGCGCAGGCCCATCACCGCGCTCATATCGACCTCGTTGAAGGTCGTGAGCATCGCGGCAGTGTTCTGCGCGTCCTTCAAGCGGCGCGCGATGGTCTGGCGCAGGCGCGTCATGTGCACGCGCTCTTCGCGCGCGGCGTCATCGGCCGGCGACGGGGCGCGCATCTGCACGGGCGCGGCAACCGGGGTCGGGGCCGCCGCGGCGCGCTCGATGGCATTGAGCATGTCGCCCTTGAGCACTTGGCCACGCACACCCGAGCCTTCGACCTTGGACGGGTCGACGCCGGTTTCGGCGGCAAGCTTCTTCACCGACGGCGGCGCCGGCATCGAGGACCCAGCGGCGGCGGGAGCAGCAGCCGGCTTCGGCGCCTC
>JANLJK010000196.1:0-4132 GCA_029255525.1 Pseudolabrys sp. | reverse complement strand
TCGGTCTCAAGCTCCACCAAGGGCTCGTCGACGGCGACCGCGTCGCCGGGTTTCTTGAACCACTTGCCGACGGTCGCTTCGGTGACCGATTCGCCGAGGGTGGGTACGCGGATGTCAGCCATAGTGTGTGTCCATAAAATGCAAATTGTTCGGCGTCATCGCCCGCGAAGGCGGGCGATCCAGTAACCACCGTCAGTGCAATTTCGCGCACACGGTGATTACTGGGTCCCCGCCTTCGCGGGGACGACAATTCGTAGTTATCCCAGCGCCTCTTCGAGGAACTGCTTGAGCTGCGCGAGGTGCTTCGACATCTGGCCGACCGCGGTGGAGGCCGAGGCCGGACGGCCCGCGTAGCGCACGTGGCGATGCTTGGCGTTGATCTGGTTCAACACCCATTGCAGGAAGACATCGACGAAGAACCAAGCACCCATGTTGCGCGGTTCTTCCTGGCACCAGACGATCTCCGCCTGCTTGAAGCGCGACAGTTCGGTGCACATCGCCTTCGACGGGAAGGGGTAGAGCTGCTCGATGCGCAGCAGGTACATGTCGTTGATGCCGCGCTTCTCGCGCTCCTCGTAGAGGTCGTAATAGACCTTGCCCGAGCAGATGATGACACGACGGATCTTGTCGTCTGCGACCAGCTTGATCTTCTCGTCGGGGAGCTGCTGCGCGTCGTCCCACAGCAGACGGTGGAACGAGGTGCCGCTGGTGAACTCGCTGAGTGCCGACACCGCGCGCTTGTGGCGCAGCAGCGACTTCGGCGTCATCAGGATCAACGGCTTGCGGATCTCGCGCTTCAACTGCCGGCGCAGAATGTGGAAGTAGTTGGCCGGCGTGGTGCAGTTGGCGACCTGCATGTTGTCTTCGGCGCAGAGCTGCAGAAAGCGCTCAAGACGGGCGGAGGAATGCTCCGGCCCCTGGCCCTCATAGCCATGCGGCAAGAGGCAGACGAGACCCGACATGCGCAACCACTTGCGCTCGGCCGAGGAGATGAACTGGTCGAACACGACCTGCGCGCCGTTGGCGAAGTCGCCGAACTGCGCTTCCCACAGGGTCAGCGTGTTCGGCTCGGCGGTGGAGTAGCCGTATTCGAAACCGAGCACGGCCTCTTCGGACAGGCTCGAATTCATCACCTCGTAGCGGGCCTGCTCGCCGCCGAGATGATTGAACGACGTGTGACGCTCCTCGGTTTCCTGATCGAACAGCACCGAATGGCGCTGCGAGAAGGTGCCGCGTTCCGAGTCCTGACCGGACAGACGGACCGGATGGCCTTCCTTCAGGAGCGAGCAGAAAGCCAGCGCCTCGGCGGTCGCCCAGTCGATGTCCTTGCCGGTCTCGATCGCCTTGGCGCGGTTGTCGAGGAAACGCTGCACCGTGCGGTGGACGTGGAAGCCCTCCGGCACCTTGGTGATCTTGGCACCGATATCGCGCAGCACCTTCTCGTCGACGCCGGTGTTGCCGCGGCGCGGGTCTTCGACCTCGCCGGCGGGCTTCATGCCGGCCCAGCGGCCATCGAGCCAGTCGGCCTTGTTCGGTTTGTAGCCCTGGCCCGCTTCGTATTCGGCGTCGAGGCGCGTGCGCCAGTCGGCCTTCATCTTGTCGACTTCGCCGTCGGTGACGACGCCTTCGGCGACCAGCTTCTTCGAGTAGATCTCCAGCGTCGAGGCGTGCGCGCGGATCTTCTTGTACATTAGCGGCTGGGTGAACGAAGGCTCGTCGCCTTCGTTGTGGCCGAAGCGGCGATAGCAGAACATGTCGATGACGACAGGCTGCTGGAACTTCATGCGGTATTCGATCGCGATCTTGGCGGCGTAGACCACCGCTTCCGGATCGTCGCCGTTCACGTGCAGGATCAGCGCCTCGATCATCTTGGCGACGTCGGACGGATAAGGCGACGAACGCGAATAGCGCGGATAGGTCGTGAAGCCGATCTGATTGTTGACGATGAAGTGGATCGAACCGCCGGTGCGGTAGCCCTTCAAGCCCGACAGGCCGAAGCATTCCGCGACCACGCCCTGGCCGGCGAAAGCCGCGTCGCCGTGCATCAACAGCGGCAGCACCGCGGTGCGGTCATCGGGCGGGCAATGATGCTGATCCTGTTTGGCGCGCACCTTGCCGAGCGTCACCGGGTCGACGATTTCCAGATGCGACGGGTTCGGCGTCAGCGACAGATGCACCTTGTTGCCGTCGAACTCGCGGTCCGACGAGGCGCCGAGATGGTACTTCACGTCGCCGGAGCCTTCGACGTCGTCCGGCGTCGCCGAGCCGCCCTTGAACTCATGGAACAGCACGCGGTGCGGCTTGCCCATGACCTGGGTGAGCACATTGAGGCGGCCGCGATGCGGCATGCCGACGATGATCTCCTTCACGCCGAGATTGCCGCCGCGCTTGATGATCTGCTCGAGCGCCGGGATCAGCGCCTCGCCGCCGTCGAGACCGAAACGCTTGGTGCCGGTGTACTTGACGTCGAGGAACTTCTCGAAGCCTTCGGCTTCGACGAGCTTGTTGAGGATCGCGCGCTTGCCTTCACGCGTGAAGGTGATTTCCTTGTCGCGGCCTTCGATGCGCTCCTGAATCCACGCCTTCTGCGCGGCATTCGAGATGTGCATGAACTCGACGCCGACCGTCTGGCAATAGGTGCGGCGCAGGATGGCGACGATCTCGCGCATCGACGCGAATTCGAGACCGAGCACCTTGTCGAGGAAGATCTTGCGGTCCATGTCGGCTTCGGTGAAGCCGTAGGACGCGGGCTCAAGCTCCTCTTCGTTCTTCTCCGGCTCGATCGCGAGCGGGTCGAGCTTGGCATGGAAGTGGCCGCGGATGCGGTAGGCGCGGATCAGCATCAGCGCGTGGATCGAATCGCGCGTCGCCTGCATCACATCGGCGGAGGACAGCTCGACGCCCTTGGCCTGCGCCTTGGCGGAGATCTTCTCGCCGAGCTTCTTCTCGGTCTCGGCCCAATTGGTGTCGAGCGCGGCGACGAGATCGCCCGACGGGCGCACCGGCCAGTTCGGCTTCGTCCATGACGCGCCTTGCGCGCTTTTGACGACGCTCGCGCGCTCGTCTTTCAGGCTTTGAAAGAAATCACGCCACTCGGCATCGACCTTGGACGGATCGGCTTCGTACTTGGCGTAGAGGTCTTCGATATAGGCGGCGTTGCCGCCGTACAGGAAGGAAGTCTGGGCAAAGGCAGCGTTGGCGTCCTGGCGGGACATGGCGGTCGATTCCTTGCGCGGAACTACAAAAAACGCGCGTCAACACCGGCCTGACCCGGGAGGGCCAGAGGGCGGCGGCGCGCTTCTTTTAACGTTATTTGTGGCCGCTGTAAGTCTACAAAAGCCTAAGAAATGAATCGGAATTTCAGCCCTTCAGAGGCCTGATTCGACCCGTTTCGAACCCACGACCGGCTATATCCAGCCGATTCATCGCGCGTTTTTCGTCGTCCGCGCCCGCCAAAACAAAACCGGCAGGGCATGGCCCCGCCGGTTTTGCATCTCACGTTTTTGTGGGTCGTTTGCGCGCCAATCGCGCCCGTCAGCCCTTGAGGACCTCGACCAGCGTCTTGCCGATCCGGGCCGGCGACGGCGACACCTTGATGCCGGCCGATTCCATGGCGGCGATCTTGGATTCCGCGTCGCCCTTGCCGCCGGAGATAATCGCGCCGGCGTGGCCCATGCGGCGGCCCGGAGGCGCCGTGCGGCCGGCGATGAAGCCCACCATCGGCTTCTTACGACCACGCTTGGCTTCGTCCTTGAGGAACTGCGCCGCGTCCTCTTCGGCGGAGCCGCCGATCTCGCCGATCATGACGATCGACGTGGTCTTCGGATCGGCCAGGAACATCTCCAGCACGTCGATGAACTCGGTGCCCTTCACCGGATCGCCGCCGATGCCGACAGCGGTCGTCTGGCCGAGACCTTCCCGCGTGGTCTGGAACACGGCTTCATAGGTCAGCGTGCCGGAGCGCGACACGATGCCGACCGAACCGGACGAGAAGATGTTACCCGGCATGATGCCGATCTTGCATTCGCCCGACGTCATCACGCCCGGGCAGTTCGGCCCGATGAGACGCGACTTGGAGCCCGACAGCGCGCGCTTGACCTTGACCATGTCCAAGACCGGGATGCCCTCGGTG
>JANLJK010000195.1 GCA_029255525.1 Pseudolabrys sp. | reverse complement strand
GATCAAGACGTATCAGGATCAGGCCGACAAGGCAGATAAGAGCGCGTTCCAGAAGCAGCGTGCGGCCTTCATGGAAGCCGATAAGGCCAAGAACCAGGCCGAGCTCAAGAAGATGATCGGCACGTTCGCGGCCGCTGCCGCCAATCCGCCCACCAACTAAGACTGCCGAAGGGCGCCGGACATTTCATCCGGCGCCCTTCGTGTATCCGGGTCATTCCGCGGCGCGGGCGGAAGCCCGCGAGCCCGGAATCCAGAGCCAAACAGAAGCATACCCTTGCTTCTGGATTCCGGGTCCGCAGTTTCGCTGCGTCCCGGAATGACGGGATGAAAAGATGACCGATATGACTGCCCCCATGTCCGCTCGTTCAGCCACCGCGCCGAAGACCGTCATTCCGCGGCAGCCTTTGGCGAGCCGCATGCGCGGCTGGCTGGGTTGGCTTCTGATCGCGGGTCTGCTGGCCTGGAGCTGGAACCCGGCCGAGATGTTCCGCGTCACGGCGCTGTTCACCGACTGGCGCAATATGGCCGAGTTCGGCAGCGCCTTCCTGCATCCGAATTTCCGCGATTGGGACGGTTACCTCGCCGACATGGTGGTGACGATCCAGATCGCGATCTGGGGCACCGCGCTCGCCGTCGTCTTCGGCATCCCATTCTCGATCCTGTGCTCGGCCAATGTCTGCCCGGTGTGGATCGTGCAGCCGGTGCGCCGGTTGATGGATAGCTGCCGTGCCATCAACGAGATCGTTTTTGCGCTGTTGTTCGTCGTCGCCGTGGGCTTGGGTCCCTTCGCCGGCGTGATGGCGCTGTTCGTGCACAATCTGGGCGTTTTCGCCAAATTGTTCTCCGAAGCGGTCGAGCAGGTCGATGCCCGGCCGGTGGAGGGCATCCGCGTCACCGGCGCCGTGCGCCTGCAGGAAGTGCTGTTCGGGGTGATCCCCCAGGTCCTGCCGCTGTGGAGCTCGTTCACGCTCTACCGATTGGAAACCAATGTCCGCTCGGCGACCACGCTCGGCATCGTCGGCGCCGGCGGCATCGGCCAGACCTTGTACGAGAGCATCCGTAGCTTCCAGTACGCTGAAACCGCCGCGCAGATCATCATCGTCGTCGTCACCGTCATTATCATCGACCTCGTCAGCGCCCGCCTCCGCCGCGCTTTGGTCTGAGCCTCCATCCGCCCAGTTGCGCGGCCCCTGAATTTTGCGGCACAAGGGGCGGTGCGCCCTTGCCGGGGCGGCGCCAATGGGTCGTTTTTGGGGGCCGCTTTGGCTGAAACTATCGCTGCAATCGTGGCCGCGCACCGAAGCGGGGCGGCCACGCCTGAACAGACTGTCGCCCGCAGCTTTGCGCGCATCCGCGCTCGGGGCGACGCCGCCATCTTCATCAGCCTGCGCGAGGAGGCCGAGGCGGTTGCCGAAGCGCGCGCTTTGGCCGGCAAGGCCGACCTGCCGCTCTATGGCGTGCCGGTCGCGGTCAAGGACAACATCGACGCGGCCGGGATGCCGACCACGGCCGCCTGTCCGGCCTTCGCCTACAAGCCCGGGCGCGACTCGACGGCCGTGGCGCGGCTGCGCGCCGCCGGCGCCATTGTCATCGGCAAGACCAATCTCGACCAGTTCGCGACGGGCCTGGTCGGCGTGCGCTCGCCCTACGGCATCCCGAAGAACACCATCAAGGAAGAGCTGGTGCCGGGCGGCTCGTCGTCCGGCTCGGCCGTGGCGGTGGCCGCCGGCCTGGTGCCGCTGGCGCTCGGCACCGATACGGCCGGTTCGGGGCGCGTGCCCGCGGGCCTCAACAACATCGTCGGCCTCAAGCCGAGCCTCGGGCTGGTCTCGACCTACGGCGTCGTGCCGGCCTGCCGTACGCTCGATTGCGTTTCGGTATTCGCGCTGACGGTCGACGCTGCCTGGGCGGCGCTGACCGCCATGGCGGGGCCCGATGTGTCCGATCCGTATTCGCGTAGCCGGCTGCTCGGTGCGCCGGGCGCCATGCCTTCAACGAAACTTGGTGTGCCGCGCCCCGGCCAGCGCCTGTTCTTCGGCGACCGCGCCTTCGAGGCCGCCTATAACGCCGCGCTCGACCGTCTCGCCAAGCTCGGCTACGCCATTGTCGAGATCGACATCGAGCCGTTCTACGAAACCGCGCGCCTGCTTTATGACGGTCCGTGGGTCGCCGAACGCACGATTGCCGCCGGCTCATTGCTTGCTTCAGATCCGGAAGCCATCCATCCGGTCACGCGTGAGATCATCTTGAGCGGCCTGCGGCCGACAGCGATCGACGCCTTCCGCGCCTTCTACAAATTGGAAGAGCTGCGTCGCGTCGCCGATGTGACGTTTCGTGATGTCGATGCTTTGGTGCTGCCGACGGCGCCGACGGCGTACACGGTGCAGCAGGTGCTGTTGGATCCGATCCAGCTCAACAGCCGGCTCGGCAGCTACACCAACTTCGTCAACCTGTTGGATATGTGCGGCCTCGCTTTGCCGGCAGCGTTCACCGACGCGGGCATCCCCTTCGGCATTACGCTGCTGGCACCCGGCGGCCAGGATGCGCGGCTCGCCGGCATCGGCCGCGTATTCTACGCCGATACCAAGCTCAAGCTCGGCGCTCTCAACGAGCCGCAGCCACCGCTGGCGTAAAGGCCTCGCGCGTGGCGACGGCCACGCAGTGCTGTCGCACATTATATTCCCGCCGCCCTTGCTCCGCCGATACGTGCGGCAGCGTAGGCCTTCGCTTGTGTTGGGACAGTACGCGGCAGCGGCCTGAGCTTGCCGGCAATTTTCACCCTGTTAAAATTGTGCGGCGCCGCGCCGCGACAATATTTTCAGTTGCAAATAAATCAGGAAGGTCGACAATTGCGATTGCACGCTGCGAAAGCGGCCTATTGTGCAGGTCGCGCGTTCAAGTACGCTCAAGATCAATACGCTCAAGATCAATAAGCCGCCCCAAAACAAAAACGGCGGCGTGGGAGAGAAACATGCAGACCGTGGGCCTCATCGGCCTGGGCAAGATCGGCTTGCCTATTGCCGAGAACCTGATCAAAAGCGGTTATCGTGTTGTCGGTTATCGGCGAAGCTCGCTTGCCGATTTCGAGAAGATCGGCGGCGTCGCGGCGCGTTCGCCGGCCGATATCGGCGCGCAGACCGATGTCATTCTCACCTGTCTTCCATCCGCCGAAGCGCTCGATGAAGTCGTGCAAGGTCGCGAGGGCCTGATGCATTCGGCCCGGCCGGGGCAGGTCGTGGTCGAACTCGGCTCACATCTCGTGCCGGACAAGGAACGGCAGATCGCGCCCTTGGCGAAGAAAGGCGCGGTGTTCATCGATGGCGAGGTCGGCGGCACGCCCGGCATGGTGTCGGCGCGCAAGGCCGTCGTCTATCTCGCCGGCGATGCCGAAGCCGCCAAGAAAGCCGAGCAGGTGGTGCGCGGTTTCACCGATGTCTGTCATTATTTCGGTGCCTTCGGCGCCGCCAGCAAGGTCAAGCTGATCAACAATCTGCTGGTGTCGATCCACATTGCCGCGACCGCCGAGGCGATGGCGCTCGGCCTTAAGGCCGGCGTCGACGTCGATCTGATGATCAAGGCGGTGGCCGCCGGCAGTGGCGGGTCCACCCAATTCGGCATTCGCGCGCCCTGGATGGCGCAGCGCCGTTTCATGCCGCCGCAGGGCACGACGACGGGCTTGGCGCATTACTTCGATCTGATCGGCGACTTCGCCGATCGCGCCGGTGTGGCGACGCCGCTGCTCGACCGGGCCATCGAATTGCATCAGCGCTGCATCGACCTGGGATTTGGCGAATACGATAATGCCATCCTGGTCGACGTCATCGGTGGCATGGAGCGCGTCAGCGGCAAGAAAAAGCCCGCGGCGAAGCCGAAGGTCAAATCCGGGAAGAAGTTCAAGACAAAAGCCAAGGCCGCTCCGGCAAAATCGACCAAGAAGACCAAGAAGAAATCGAAATCCCGCAGGAGGAACGGATGATCCGCGTCCGCAAGATCGCTCACGCCAGCTACGAAACGCCTGATCTCGACCAGCAGACCGAGTACTACACCAATATTCTCGGGCTGACCTTGACTGCCAAGGACAAGGACGCGGTCTATCTCGCCAACACCGTCGATCACCATTCGGTGGTGCTGCGCAAGGGCGCCCAGGCGCAATGCGCGCGCGTCGGTTTTCAGATCGCGCCCGACGCTGACTTGAACGAATTCGAGAAGCAGACACAGGCGCAGGGCGTAAAGACCTCGCGCAAGAAGGATCCGGAGCCGTCGATCTCCGACATGCTGTGCTTCAAGGACCCGAAGGGCACCGATATCGAGGTGTTCAAGCGTGACGATTTCTATCACCAGAAGTATCAGTCGAAAGGCGTGGTGCCGCACAAGCTTGGCCACGTCGCCTTTCATTGCGAGGATGTGAAGAAGGTCTCGAAGTTCTATGTCGACGTTCTCGGCTTTCGCGAGTCGGACTGGATGGCGGACTTCTTCGTCTTCCTGCGCTGCGGGCCCGATCACCACACCATCAATCTGATGGGCACAGGCTCGAACCGCCACTTCCACACGGCCTTCGAGGTGCGCAACTGGGGCCATCTGCAGGAGGCCTGCGATTTCCTGAGCCTCAACGGTTACAGGACCTTGTGGGGGCCCGGCCGGCACGGCATCGGCCACAATCTCTTCGCTTACCATCGCAGCCCAAACGGCATGATCACTGAGTTGTTCACCGAGCTCGACCAGATGCAGGACGAAGAACTCGGCTATTTCGCGCCGCGCCCCTGGCATCGCGACAATCCGCAGCGGCCGAAGATCTGGGAGAAGGACCCGAATGCATCGAACCTGTGGGGCCCGGGCCCGCCGGAAGAAATGATGAAGTGAGGTTGTGCGCTCCGCGCTTGCGGGTTGCGCGGCAAGGCGTGGAGAGAATGGATCGCGCGGCCTGTCGCCGCGCCACCAAGGCGTAATAAACAAAGACGTAATAAACAAAATCGAGGGGAGGGTGTCTTGTTAGCCAGAATCGCATCTGTCATTCGCACGGTCGGCGCGACTCTTCTTGCGGCGATCGTCATGTCTCTGCCGGCCCAGGCTGCCGATCCGGTCAAAGTCGGATTCTCGATGGCGCTGACCGGCGCGGTGGCACCGAACGGCAAGCAGATCCTGCTGGCGCTGGAGATCTGGCGCGACGACATCAATGCCAAGGGTGGCTTGCTCGGGCGGCCGGTCGAGCTGGTGTACTACGACGACCAGAGCAATCCTTCGAACGTCCCCAACATCTACACCAAGCTGATCAGCGTCGATAAGGTCGACCTGCTGCTCGGACCCTACGCCACCAACATGGCAGCGGCGGCGATGCCGGCCATCATGCAGAACAAC
>JANLJK010000194.1 GCA_029255525.1 Pseudolabrys sp. | reverse complement strand
CCGTGCACCACGCCGTAATCGGTCTCCAGACCCCAGATCGCCACCACGACGGCGCCCGGCACGCCGAACTGCTGCTCGATGCGGCCAAGCATCGACGCGTGCGTCAGCATGTGCCGCGCGCCCTTCGTCAGCCGGTCTTTGCTGATCATGCGGCCGGAGAATTGCTCGAAGGTCTGGTTGAATACGTGCTGACGGCGATCGGCGGCGAGCACCGCGTCGTCGATGGTGAGGCCGTCGAGCGCGGCGAGACCCCGGGATGATACGCCCTTGGCGGTCGCTTCCTTCTTGATCTGGTCGAGAAAGGCCGGAAAGCCGCCCGGTGCATTGCACTGTGCGGCCATGGCCGGCACGGTGGTGAGAGCGAGCAGCGCTACGCCCGCCAGCGTCAGAACACGGATGGTCATGTCGGTCCCCCGAGGCGTTGTCCTGCACGCAAAGGTGTATCCGGGGGTGGGGCTCCCGCCAGACCGTTCGCGCGGTAACGCTAATCCGTAGGGTTACGGCTACACGCGGGCGGCGTTCTGCGCGATGCTGTACGGTCGATTGATTCTTGGAAGGACGGCCCCATGGCGGATGCACCGGCTAAAGTTAAGCGCCTGCTGCATATGAAGATCCGGGCGGTCGGCGACCCGAAGCAGGTGCTGGCGCTGATGCAGGGCGGATCACAATTTTACCGTGCGCTAGGCGGCGCGCGTTTCCGCTACCTCCAGAACGTCGACGACCCGGCCCAATTCCTGGTCGAGGTCGAATACGAGGCCGACGCGGCGCTCGAATTGAACCGCCAGAAGGTGGCCAGCGATCCCATGGTGCGCACCTTCCTGCAGGGCTGGCGCCAGATGCTGGCCGGCACCGCCGACATGGACGTCTATGAGGACGTGACGGGCTAGCGTTCGCGCCCTCGTCTGCTCTTGACCTTTTATTCCTAAAGGGCGGGGGCGCGCAGCGCACCACGCCAGAGAACGCGGGGCGGCGAAGCTTTGCCTCTCGTAGCCTCATCCTGAGGAGCCCGCCGAAGCCGAAAGGCGAAGGCGGGCGTCTCGAAGGATGTGGCGGGCTCTCGGGCCTCATGGTTCGAGACGCGCCCTGCGGGCGCTCCTCACCATGAGGGGCAAGGCAGGCCTCTTGACCCCAGCCGCCATCCCGAGTTCAACACAGCCTAAACCGATGTTGACAATCAACACTGCTGCACTCAATCCACGAGAGCTCCAATGCCCAGCGGCGATGCCAAGAAGTCCATCAAGAAGGTCGTGCTTGCCTATTCCGGTGGCCTCGACACCTCGATCATCCTGAAGTGGCTGCAAACCACTTATGGCTGCGAGGTGGTCACCTTCACCGCCGATCTCGGCCAGGGCGAGGAACTGGGCCCCGCGCGCGAGAAGGCGCTGCGCGCGGGCATCAAGCCCGAGAACATCTTCATCGAGGACCTGCGCGAGGAATTCGTGCGCGACTTCGTCAATCCGATGTTCCGCGCCAATACCGTCTACGAAGGCCAGTATCTGCTCGGCACCTCGATCGCGCGGCCGCTGATCGCGCAGAAGCAGATCGAGATCGCCCGCAAGGTCGGCGCCGACGCCGTCTGTCACGGCGCCACCGGCAAGGGCAACGACCAGGTGCGTTTCGAGATGTCGTATTACGCGCTCGAGCCGGGCATCAAGATCATCGCGCCGTGGCGTGAGTGGAGCTTCAAGGGCCGCGAGGAACTGCTGCAGTTCGCGCGCGACCACCAGATCACCATCACCAAGGACAAGGAAGGCGAGGCGCCGTTCTCGGTCGACGCCAACCTGCTGCACTCGTCGTCCGAGGGAAAAGTGCTGGAAGATCCCGGCGTCGAAGCGCCTGCAATCGTCTATCAGCGCACCATCTCGCCGATGGAAGCGCCCGATAAGCCGACGACGATCCGCATCGGCTTCAAACAAGGTGACGCCGTGTCGATCGACGGCGAAGCGCTGTCGCCGGCGACGGTGCTGGCGCGGCTCAACGAACTCGGTAAGGCCAACGGCATCGGCCGGCTCGATCTGGTCGAGAACCGTTTCGTCGGCATGAAGTCGCGCGGCGTCTACGAGACGCCCGGCGGCACCATTTTGCTCACGGCGCATCGCGCCATCGAATCGATCACGCTCGACCGCGGCGCCGGCCATCTCAAGGATGAGCTGATGCCGAAATATGCCGAGTTGATCTACAACGGCTTCTGGTTCGCGCCCGAGCGTGAGATGCTGCAGGCCTTGATCGACAAGTCGCAGGAGATGGTCGAGGGCGAGGTGACGCTCAAACTCTACAAGGGCAACGTCATCGTCACCGGCCGTTCGAGCCCGGCCTCGCTCTATTCGTCGACGCTCGTCACTTTCGAGGACGACAAGGGCGCTTACGACCAGAAGGACGCCGAAGGTTTCATCAAGCTCAACGCGCTGCGCCTGCGTACGCTCGGCCAGCGCAAGAAGAAGCTGAAGGGGTAAGAAAGCTGGGGCGACATTCTATCCGCTCGTCCCCGCGAAAGCGGGGACCCAGGGGCTGCAAACTGTGCGGTCCATAATTTGTTCTGGATTCCCGCTTATGCGGGAATGAGCGGAGCATGTGGCAAACGAGGAAAGCGATGAGCAGAAGTATTGCGTTGTTATGCCTGCTTGGTGTTTTGGGCCTTGGCCTCGGCGCCTGTTCGGGCGACAGCAAGACCGCTGTGGACGACCCCAATATCTTCCCGAAAGATTATCAGCGCGAGATGCTGACGACGCTGACCGCCCAGCTCGACGACCCGACCAATGTCCGCGACACCGGCATCACCGAGCCAGCCTTGCGCCAGGCCGGCAAGGAGCAGCGATATGTCGTCTGCGTGCGCTACAACGCGCGCAACGTGAACCGCCATTATATGGGTGTGAAAGAGCGCGTCGGCTATTTCTACGGCGGGACTCTCAATCAGTTCGTCGAAGCCGACCAGGGCCAGTGCGCCGGGGCTGCCTACAGGCCGTGGCCGGAGCTGGAGAAATACTGCCTCGCTCAGAAGTGCGCCTAGCAGCGCGTCAATGCATCGTCTCGCCTGACTGCATCGGCGGCTGCTCAGCCTGCATGAAGCGTAAATCGGGGGTAAGGGCCTCGCCGCGGGCCCTCTTCTCGGCAATCTCCGCCGCCACCTTCTGCATCTGGATGAATCGGGTCGGCGTTGCCGGATGCGTGCGCGCGAACTGGATCGAGGCGGGGTGCTTCAATCCCATCATGCGCCAGATCTCTTCGGCGCCGGCGAGATCGTAGCCGGCGCGCACGGCGTAATAGGCGCCGACATAATCAGCCTCACGCTCGAAACCGACGCTGTAGGCAAGGGCGCCGGCCTTGCCGAACTCGCGCGTGAAGACGCCCCGGCTATCGACCATGGCCGACTTGAGCGCGGCATCGACGACAAAGCCGGCCACCGTACCGAGCAATTCGTTCTGCTTCTTTTTCTGGATGTGCTCCAAATTCACATGCGCGAGCTCATGGCCGATGATGACGGCAAGCTGTGCGTCCGTCTTGGCGATATCGACGATGCCCGCATAGAGGACGATTCTTTCACCGTCCGTGTAGGCGTTCACGTCTTCCTGGGTCACATAGTGCACGGGGATGGCGCAGCCCTTCACCGGCGCGATGGTGACGGTGTGATCTTCGCCGCCGCGGCGGAGAATGGCCTCGACCGGCTTCACGCCGTTGCGCGCGAACCACTTCGTCATCCAGTTTGCTGTGCCGGTGAGCGGAATGAGCTCGCCATTGAACGAGATGATCTCGTCGCCGGCAACGATGCCGGCCTGCGCCGCCGGCGATCCGTCGGCGACGGAGATGACGGTCGGCCGCGCCCAGGCGATGTTCAGTGCTTCGCGCGCGTAGGTGCGATATTTGCGCGGCAGGCTCTGCGGCGTCACGGCATACAGCCCGCTTTGCGCGGCGGCGTTGTCATGACAGTCGGCCAGGTTTGCGGTGCGGATGTGGAAGGCGACGTTGGCGACGCGATGGAGCTGTCCGTAGTAGTCGCGCATTTGCGCGATCTGCTGCTTGCGCAACTCGGTGTCGACTTCATCTTGTGGCAATTGCGGCAGGCGCGACACCGGCATGGCGCAATGCGCGCATGCGAGCGCGATGGCAGGCGATACAAACCAGCGACCCCAACGCAACGCTCACTCCCAGCCGGCGGGAAAGCTTGCGTTAAGGCCGCAACCGGATCAAGCATAAGCTGTAGGGCGCACAATAGGCGACGGGCTCTCCTCCATAAGCCATTGAAGTTTCGATGAATTTGTAACGGACCAGCCGGTCGCCACAACCCACGGCCCGACCAAGAGCCTGCCTCGCGGTCAGACTGCTGACAAACCATCCACCGTCATTCCGGACGCCGGCGATCCGGAATCCAGAAACACAAAGAAATTCAATGATGCTGGATTCCGGGTTCACGCCTTTGGCGTGCCCCGGAATGACTAAGGGGCACTTCGTCAACAAGCTGAACCGCGGGCTCGCCGTCTTCGAATTTGTCAGCCTCACCGCTTCTCGATGCCGGCCTTTGCGATAACCTCGGTCCACTTCTTGATGTCGCCGCGCATCTGCGCGTCCATCTGCTCCGGCGTGCTGGCGCGCGAATCGATGCCGAGATTGAGCAGCTTCTTCTTCACGTCCGGATCGGCGACGACCTCGTGCAACGCTTTGTTGATTGTGGCGATGACGGCCGGGGGTGTGCCCGCTTTGGCGTAATAGGAATTCCACGACGCCGCCTGGAAGCCCTTCACGCCCTGGTCCTGCGCGGTCTTGACGTCCGGCAAGGCCGGCGACGGTGTCGGTCCGGTCCAGGCGACAGGTCGCAGCTTGCCGTCGGAGATGCCGCCTTTCAGCGCGGCATAGAAGTCGATGACCATGTGCACGTCGTTGCGCAACAGGCCGATGATCGCCTCGGGTGTGGACTTGAACGGCACGATGACGAAATCGGCGCCGGAGGCCTGCTTGAGATAATTTGCCGTCAACAGTTGCACGCCGGCGCCGCTGATGACGCCGACATTGAGCGTGCCGGGCTTTTCCTTCGCGGCTTTCAGGAAGGTATCGAGCGTCTTGTAGGGCTGCTCGCCATTGGTCACGGCGAGGCAGTCGAAATAGCCCATCGAGGAGATCGGCGTGAAATCCTTGAGCGGGTCGTAACCGAGATCCTTGAACTGCGGCACCGCGCTGGCGACGCCGCCGGTGAACAGGATCAACGTGTAGCCGTCGGCCGGCGCTTGTAACGCGGCCTTGGCGGCGGCGATGCCGCCCGCGGCCGGCATGTTCTCGATGATGAAGCGCTGGCCGAGCTTGTCACCGAGCTTTTCCGCGACGATGCGGGTCGAGATGTCGCCGACGCCGCCGGGCCCGAGCGGACTGATGATGC
>JANLJK010000193.1 GCA_029255525.1 Pseudolabrys sp. | reverse complement strand
TCGGCCGGGATGTCGATGGTGTCGAACTTGGCGCCGAGCGCCTCGTTGTTCCAGAGATAGGCCTTCATCAGAACGAGATCGACCATACCGGCGAAGCTGCTCTCTTCACCGATCGGCAGCTGGATCGCGACGGGCTTGGCGCCGAGACGGTCGACGATGTCCTGCAGGCACTTGTAGAAGTCGGCGCCGGTCTTATCCATCTTGTTGGCGAAGACGATGCGCGGAACGCGATACTTGTCGCCCTGGCGCCAGACGGTTTCGGTCTGCGGCTCAACGCCCTGGTTGCCGTCGAGCACGACGACAGCGCCGTCGAGCACGCGCAGCGAGCGCTCGACTTCGATGGTGAAGTCGACGTGGCCGGGGGTATCGATGATGTTCAGGCGCTTGCCGTTCCAGAAAGCAGTCGTCGCGGCCGACGTAATGGTGATGCCGCGCTCTTGTTCCTGCTCCATCCAGTCCATCGTCGCGGCGCCTTCGTGCACCTCGCCGATCTTGTGGCTCTTGCCGGTGTAATAGAGAATCCGCTCAGTCGTCGTCGTCTTGCCCGCATCGATGTGGGCCATGATGCCGAAGTTGCGGTAGTTCTCAATGGCGTGAACGCGAGGCATAGCAGTCGTTCCTGGATTCTTTTGCCGCTCTTACCAGCGATAGTGCGAGAAGGCCCGGTTGGCTTCCGCCATCTTGTGGGTGTCTTCGCGCTTCTTGACCGCGTTGCCACGGTTGTTCGATGCATCGAGCAGTTCTGCCGAGAGACGCTCGGTCATGGTGCGCTCGTTGCGATCGCGCGCAGCCGAAATGATCCAGCGAATACCGAGCGCCTGACGGCGCGACGTGCGCACTTCGACCGGCACCTGATAGGTGGCGCCGCCGACGCGCCGCGACCGCACTTCGATCGAGGGCATCACATTGTCCAGCGCCTGCTGGAAGATATTGAGCGGGCTCTGCTTGGTCTTGGCTTCGATCGTCTCGAAGGCGCCATAGACGATGCCTTCCGCGACCGACTTCTTACCATCGTACATGATGGCATTCATGAACTTCGAAACGACGATGTTCCCGAACTTCGGGTCCGGAATGATCTCGCGCTTCTCTGCTGCGTGACGACGGGACATGACGCTTATCCTTACTTCGGACGCTTCGCGCCGTACTTCGAACGGCGCTGCTTGCGGTTCTTGACGCCCTGCGTGTCGAGCACGCCGCGCAGGATGTGGTAGCGCACGCCCGGCAAGTCCTTCACGCGACCGCCGCGGATCATGACCACCGAGTGCTCCTGGAGGTTATGGCCCTCGCCCGGGATGTAGCCGATCACCTCGAAGCCGTTCGTCAGGCGCACCTTGGCGACCTTACGAAGCGCCGAGTTCGGCTTCTTCGGCGTGGTCGTGTAGACGCGCGTGCACACGCCGCGCTTCTGCGGCGAGGCCTGCAACGCGGGCACCTTGTTGCGCGACTTGAGAGGCTGCCGCGGATTGGCAATCAGCTGGTTGATCGTCGGCATCGTTCGCCTTCGCTACCCTCGTTTGGGCGTAAACCGCCCGGACCACCGGACTTACGTCCGATTCATGCAGACGGGCCGAAGCCCGCTTAATTCGTTTTGGGCCAAAGCCCGGCATCTTCTCTCGCGGAGCCGCCCGCGCGCGCCTGCGTGCCGTTTCCGGCACGCAAAACGAAATCGCGCCATCCGCCATCGCGCGGGGGCGCTGTTTCGTGTCAGACGACCGGGCGCGGACGAATCCGCACATCAATCGTGCAATCCAAACCTGACATTGGCTGTCAGAGACAGCGTTTGAGCTTCATTGGTCGAGGCGAGTGCGCCGGCGCAGACCCTTGAGAAAATTAGCATTTTCAGAAGGCTGGCCGGGCGGCCGTTCCGAACAAGCGAAGCTCACCGCCTGTCGTGAAGTGTCGCGTATGTATCGGCGAGAATCGCCCAAGTCAAGGTGAAAAGTCCCCGGAAACCGGGCCTTGGCAGCCCTTGCGGCCGCGGCCGGTGGTAACGTTGCTGCCCCCTCGCCCCGAGAGCGAAACATACCCAAAACCCAAGAAAAAGGGCCGCTTTTGGCGGCCCTTTTCGTTTATGTCGACCCAGTCGGCCGCTGGCCTACTCGGCCGGCGGCAGAGCCGGCGCCTCGATCGGGACCGCCGCGGCCTTCGCCGCATCCTTTTCCCGCTCTTCCAGGATGAGGGCATCGCGCTTGGTAGCCACTTCGCGCAACTGATTCATCATGGCGCCAGTGCCGGCCGGTATCAGGCGACCGACGATGACGTTCTCCTTGAGACCGTCGAGCGTGTCCGCCTTGCCGTTGACCGCGGCTTCGGTGAGGACGCGGGTGGTCTCCTGGAACGAGGCGGCCGAGAAGAACGACCGGGTCTGCAGGCTGGCCTTGGTGATGCCGAGCAGCACCGGATGGCCGGACGCGGGCTTCTTGCCCTCCTCCGCCGCCCGGGCGTTGACCTCGTCGAGCTCGCTCTTGTCGACCTGCTCGCCCTGCAACAACTCGGTTTCGCCGGCGTCGTCGATCTCGACCTTCTGCAGCATCTGGCGAACGATCACCTCGATGTGCTTGTCGTTGATCATAACGCCTTGCAGCCGGTAGACCTCCTGGATCTCGTTCGTCAGGTAAGACGCAAGCTCCTCGACGCCGCGAATGGCGAGAATGTCGTGCGGAGCAGGATTGCCCTCGACGATATAGTCGCCCTTCTCGATCACGTCGCCGTCCTGAAGGTGGATGTGCTTGCCCTTCGGGATCAGGTACTCCTTCGGCTCCTCGCTCTTGTCGGTCGGCTCGATGGTGAGGCGGCGCTTGTTCTTGTAGTCCTTGCCGAACCGCACGGTGCCGCCGACTTCGGCGATGATCGCCGCTTCCTTCGGACGCCGCGCTTCGAACAGTTCCGCCACCCGCGGCAGACCGCCGGTGATGTCACGCGTCTTGGCGCTTTCGGTCGGGATACGCGCGATGACGTCGCCCGCCTTCACGTGCCCACCCGGATCGACCGAGATAACGGCGTCGACGGCGAGCTGGTAGCGCGCCTCGCCGCCGCGGGCGAGCTTGAGGATCTTGCCGTCCTTGCCCTTGATCACGATCGCCGGACGCAGGTCAGCCTGGTTACGGGACGAGCCCGTGCGCCAGTCGATGACCACGCGCTTGGCGATGCCGGTCGACTCGTCGAGCTGTTCGGACATCGACAGACCGTCGACCATGTCCTCGAACTCGATCGTGCCTTCGACCTCGGTCAGCATCGGCCGGGTATAGGGATCCCACTCGGCGATACGTTGGCCGCGCTTGATCATGTCGCCCTCGTCGATGCGCATGCGCGCACCGTAGGGGATGCGGTGATGGGCGCGCTCCGTGCCGTCGGGGTCGACGACCGCGACGACCATGTTGCGCACCATCGCCACGACCTCGTTTTCCGAGTTCTTGGCGACGTTCTTGCCGCGGATCACGATCTTGCCGTCGAAGTTCGACTCGATGAACGACTGCTCGGAGATCTGCGCCGCGCCGCCGATGTGGAACGTGCGCATCGTCAGCTGCGTGCCCGGCTCACCGATCGACTGGGCGGCGATGACGCCCACCGCCTCACCCATGTTGACCGGGGTGCCGCGGGCCAGATCGCGGCCGTAGCAGGCGCCGCAGACGCCGACCTTGCTCGTGCAGGTCAGCACCGAACGGATCTTGAGCTCCTGCACGCCGGCCTTGGTGATCTGATCGACCTCCGGCTCCTGCAAGAGCGTCCCGGCCGGCACGACCAGCTTGCCGGTGTTCGGATCCTTGACGTCCTCGGCCGTGGTGCGGCCCAGGATACGGATGGCGAGCGAGGCCACCACGGTGCCGGCGTCGATGATCGCCCGCACCTTGATGCCGTTGTTGGTGCCGCAATCCGGCTCGGTGATGATGCAGTCCTGCGCCACGTCGACGAGGCGACGCGTCAGGTAGCCCGAGTTCGCCGTCTTCAAGGCGGTGTCGGCCAGACCCTTACGGGCGCCGTGCGTGGAGTTGAAGTACTCCATCACGGTCAGGCCTTCCTTGAAGTTCGACACGATCGGCGTCTCGATGATCGAGCCGTCGGGCTTGGCCATCAGGCCGCGCATGCCGGCGAGCTGACGCATCTGGGCGGGCGAGCCGCGCGCGCCCGAATGGGCCATCATGTAGATCGAGTTGACCTGCATGTCGCGGCCCTTGTCGTCCTTCTTCGTGGTCGAAATCTCCTTCATCATCGCCTCGGCGATGGCGTCGGTGGATTTCGACCAGGCGTCGACGACCTTGTTGTACTTCTCGCCCTGGGTGATCAGGCCGTCATTGTACTGCTGCTCGAAGTCCTTGGCCTCGCCGCGGGTCTTCTCGACGATATCCCACTTCTTCTTCGGCACGACCATGTCGTCCTTGCCGAACGAAATGCCCGCCTTGAAGGCGTGATAGAAGCCGAGCGCCATGATGCGATCGCAGAAGATCACCGTCTCCTTCTGACCGCAGTGACGGTAGACCTGATCGATCATCCCGGAGATTTCACGCTTCGTCATCAGCTTGTTGACGATATCGAACGGCGCCTTGACGTTGCGCGGCAGCACGTTGCCGAGGAGCACGCGGCCGGGCGTCGTGTCGTACCACTTACGGAACGAATCGCCGTTCTCGTCGACGCCTTCCCAGCGATACTTGATCTTCGAGTGCAGCGTGATCGCCTTCTCGTGCAGCGCGTGCTCGATCGTCGACAGATCGCCGAACACCTTGCCCTCGCCCGGCATGCCGTCGCTCATCAGCGACAGGTAATAGAGGCCGAGCACGATGTCCTGCGACGGCACGATGATCGGCTGGCCGTTCGCCGGATGCAGGATGTTGTTGGTCGACATCATCAGGACGCGCGCTTCCAGCTGCGCTTCGAGCGACAGCGGGACGTGCACGGCCATCTGGTCGCCGTCGAAGTCGGCGTTGAACGCGGCGCAGACCAACGGATGCAGTTGGATCGCCTTGCCCTCGATCAACACCGGCTCGAAGGCCTGGATGCCGAGGCGGTGCAAAGTCGGCGCGCGGTTCAAGAGCACCGGATGTTCGCGGATCACCTCGTCGAGGATATCCCAAACCTCCGGCTTCTCCTTCTCGACCAGCTTCTTGGCCTGCTTCACCGTGGTGGACAGCCCCTTGGCGTCGAGCCGCGAATAGATGAACGGCTTGAACAGTTCGAGCGCCATCTTCTTCGGCAGGCCGCACTGATGCAGCTTGAGCTCGGGACCGACCACGATCACCGAACGGCCCGAATAGTCGACGCGCTTGCCGAGCAGGTTCTGGCGGAACCGGCCCTGCTTGCCCTTCAGCATGTCGGCGAGCGACTTCAGCGGACGCTTGTTGGCGCCGGTGATGACGCGGCCGCGGCGGCCGT
>JANLJK010000192.1 GCA_029255525.1 Pseudolabrys sp. | reverse complement strand
GATGTCGAGTTTATGCGCGGAACCGTCAATGATGCGCTTGTTGGCCTGATGCGGCACGAACCAGTCGATATCGGCCGCCGAGGTACCCGTCGCCTTGAAGGCGTCGTAGATCACGTCCGTGATCATGGCCACCGCGTGCTTGAAGACCTCCCGGCCCTCCATCCGGAGGTGACCAACGGTCTGGGTCGAGGATACGCCGCCGTCGACGTACAACTTCGCCTTGTGACGGCCATCGGAGCGCAAATGGGTGGTGAGGATGCCGCGGTCGGCCATCGTGCCCGGCTGCTCCTGCGCCTCCAACACGATGGCGCCAGCGCCATCGCCGAACAGCACGCAGGTGGTGCGGTCGTTCCAGTCGAGAATGCGCGAGAAGGTCTCGGCGCCGATCACCAGCGCGCGCTTATAGGCTCCGGAGCGCAGCAGCGCGTCGGTCACCTGCAGGGCATAAACGAAGCCGGAGCAGACGGCCTGGAGGTCGAAGGCGGCGCCCTGGGTGATGCCGAGCCCGGCCTGCACCGTGACGGCGGTCGCCGGGAAGGTCTGGTCGGGGGTCGACGTGCCAAGCACGATCAGGTCGATGGTGCTGGCATCGACATGGGCATTGGCCAAAGCTGCCTTTGCGGCGTGGATAGCGAGATCGGAAGTCACCTCGCCCGGCGCGGCGATGTGGCGCTCACGGATGCCGGTGCGCTGCACGATCCACTCATCGGTCGTCTCGACCGACCGGGCCAGCTCATCATTGCTGAGGATCCGGCTGGGGAGATAGCTGCCGCAACCGAGAATAACAGAACGTAACACGCTCACGAGGTCGCTCCACCCGCCAGACGCGCGGTTTCAGTCGCTTGCTGCAAGTCGCGCGCGATCGACTGACCGATCTTGGCGAGCAATTCGTATCGAACCATGTCGTAACCCATATCGATGGCGGAAGCCGTGCCTTCGGCATCGGCGCCGCCATGGCTTTTGATCACAATACCATTGAGGCCGAGGAACACCCCGCCGTTGGATTTGCGCGGATCCATCTTCTCACGCAACGTCTGAAAGGCTGAGCGGGCCAAGAGATAGCCCAGGCGCGTGGCCCAGGTGCGGTTCATCGCCGACCGCAGATACGACCCCATCTGATGCGCCGTGCCCTCCGCCGCCTTGAGCGCGATATTGCCGGCAAAGCCCTCGGTGACGACCACGTCTACTGTACCCTTGCCGATGTCGTCGCCCTCGACAAAGCCGCGATAGTCGAAATGCGATGGATTTGTCTCGCGCAGGATGCGGCCGGCCTCGCGCACCTGCTCCAGGCCCTTCACTTCCTCAACGCCGATGTTCAGGAGGCCCACGGTTGGCCGTTCGATATCGAACAGCACACGGGCCATGGCGCTGCCCATGGCAGCCAGATTGATGAGGTGGGCCTCGTCGGCGCCGATCGAGGCGCCGAGGTCGAGCACGATGGATTCACCCTTGAGGGTCGGCCAGAGCGCGGCGATGGCCGGACGCTCGATACCCGCGATCATCTTGAGATTGAAGCGACTCATCGCCATCAGCGCGCCGGTATTGCCGGCCGAGACGGCGACATCGGCCTCGCCTTTCTTGACCGCGTCGAGCGCCAGCCACATCGACGACTTCCAGCGGCCGTAACGCAGCGCCTGGCTCGGTTTGTCGTCCATGCGGATGGCGACGTCGGTATGGATGACCTTCGACATCGCCTTCAGCCGCGGCAGGCCGTCCAGGACCGGATTGATCAGCGCGCTGTCGCCGAACAGCAAGAATTCAGTGTCCGGATGGCGGGTGAGCGCGATGTCGGCGCCCGGCAAAATGACCGAGGCGCCGTGGTCGCCGCCCATGGCGTCGAGCGCGATACGGACTTTATCGGGCATGGGGCGGCCTTGGCGTCGTCAGGCTCGGCACAATGGAGATCAATGGGTTAAGCACGGGGCGACCATAACGGCTCAGCCGGGCCAGACAAGCCGGATGTGTATAGATCAAGACTTGGACCCGGACTTAAACTAGGGCTTGGATCAGAATTTGGATCAGGACTTGCCGCCGCCCGGCGGCTTCTTGAGTGCTTCTAGCGCGGCAAAGGGGTGCGCGCCGCCCTCTTCAACCTTGGGCGTGGCGAAGGCTGCGCCGGGCTTACGCGGATAAGGATCGATACCCAGCATCAGGAATTCGGTGGCAATGGCGCCGAGATCGAGCCGGCCATTGATCAGCGGTTCCGGCGGCTCCTCCTTGCTCGCGACGGGATCGATCTCAAGCTCGGTCTCCGTCCGCTCCGCCGCCGTTTGCGGCGCAAAGCGCAGATCGACCATCTCGTTCACCGCGTTCTCGATGGGCTCCAGCGTGGCCACACAGGTTTGCCCGACCGTCGCGCGCACCTCGCCGACGACCCGCACGCCGGCACCGCGGCGCGCGAGGTCGAACGTGGCCTTCAGCATCGACACCTCCCGCACGCCAGCGAGCTTGGCCAGCTCGGGCAGCAATGCCTCCGGTGCCTCCAGCGCGAGATGCAGGCCGGCTTCCGGGATGTCCTCCACGGCCACCGGCACGCTCCACGGGATCACAGCTTTTTTCATCGTCTTCAATCTCTTAGGGGAGCGATTTTAAGCTCCAGCGAAGCTTTCGGCCGGATTCGGCCAGCGCATCTGGCCCGCCGCGAGCGCTTTCGCGTCCTGCCGCTTCAGCGCGGCGGTCGCCTCCCGCACGTAAGCCGCCAGCCGCTCGGCGCCCCCCGGCGACGGCGCAACGCCGCCATAGACGTTACGGACCAGCGCGGCAACCAGTGCGGTATTGCCGTCGGCCGCCAAGGCCTGTTCGTAAGCCTGCGCCCGGCCGTAAAAGGCCTCACCCATGCGCCGCATCTCCTTGGGCACCTTGAGGTCGGTAATGCCGATCTCGCGCAGATTGTCGTCCATATCCAGGCAGAAATGATCGAACAGGCCCTGTCCCAGCTCCTTGAGGTCCTCGTCCTGCATCAGCCGGGCAGACGCCAGCGCCATGTGGACGACCAAGAGGTCGAAACGGCCGTTTACCGTGTCCGCCACGCCGAATTCCTGGTAGAAAACCGGCAATCGCGCCTGCGCCACGATCATGCCATACAGGGCGGAAATGGTGTCGGCCCGCCGGTTGCGGCGGAACAGGGGAAATTTCATCGTCGGTTCGGGGTTGGTTTCGCGACTTTCGTCGCGGGTACGTCAACGCCCGGCCGGATGCAAGGTGGAAATGAGAAAGCCGGGTTTCATGAATGTTCGCCGCCGCGCTCTGCGCCTGGCCCTCGCCGTCGCCGGCGCGCTGACGCTCGCCGCCTGCGGCAGCACCACCGAGACGCTCCAGCGCGGCTATGTGCTGCCCGAAGGCGCGCTCGAACAGGTTCCGGTCGGCGCCAGCCAGGACCAGGTGCTGATCGTGCTCGGCACCCCCTCGACCGTCGCCACCGTCAACGGCGAGGCCTTCTATTACATCTCGCAGACCGCGCGGCGCTCGGCCGCCTTCATGCCGCATGAGGTCGTCGACCAGCGCGTCATCGCCGTCTACTTCGACAAGGAGCGGCGCGTCGCGCGGCTCGCCAATTACGGCCTGAAGGACGGCAAGCTGTTCGACTTCTACTCGCAGACCACGCCAACCGGCGGCCAGGAGCTCAGCTACCTGCGCAACATGTTCAAGAACATCGGCATCGGCGGCATGCGCACCGGCGGATGACCGGATAAAGCAGCGCCTACGCGATGCAAAAAGGGCCCGCTCGCGCGGGCCCTTTTCATTTGATGTGATGCTCTTGCTCAATGCGCGAGGATCGCCAGCAGCAGCAAGGCCACGATGTTGGTGATCTTGATCATCGGGTTCACCGCGGGGCCCGCCGTGTCCTTGTAGGGATCGCCGACGGTGTCGCCGGTCACCGCGGCCTTATGGGCGTCCGAGCCCTTGCCGCCATAGTGGCCGTCCTCGATGTACTTCTTGGCGTTGTCCCAGGCGCCGCCGCCAGCCGTCATCGAGATCGCCACGAACAGGCCGGTGACGATGACGCCGAGCAGCATGGCGCCGAGCGCCGAGAAGCCGGCCGACTTGCCGGCCGCCCCGCCCCCCGCGACCAGATAGATCACGAAGTAGCAGAAGATCGGCGACAGCACCGGCAACAGCGACGGCACGATCATCTCCTTGATCGCCGCCTTGGTCAGAAGGTCGACCGCGCGGCCGTAATCCGGCTTCTCGGTGCCCTTCATGATGCCGGGATGTTCGCGGAACTGACGGCGCACTTCCTCGACGATCGCGCCGGCGGCGCGGCCGACGGCGGTCATGCCCATCGCCCCGAACAGATACGGCAACATGCCGCCGAACAGGAGACCGGCGACGACGTAGGGGTTGGTCAGCGCGAAGTCGAGCTTGACGCCCGTGAAGTACGGGTGCGCCGTCGCGTCCTTGGCGAAGAACAACAGGTCCTGGTTATAGGCCGCGAACAACACCAGCGCGCCCAGGCCGGCCGAACCGATGGCATAGCCCTTGGTGATCGCCTTGGTGGTGTTGCCGACCGCGTCGAGCGCATCGGTCGCCTTGCGCACTTCCTTCGGCAGGCCGGCCATCTCGGCAATGCCGCCGGCATTGTCGGTGACCGGACCGAAGGCGTCGAGCGCGACCACCATGCCGGCGAGCGCCAGCATCGCGGTGACGGCGATGGCGATGCCGAACAGACCGGCGACGCCATAGGCGACCAGGATGCCGGCGATGATGATGATCGCCGGCAGCGCGGTCGCCTCCATCGAGATCGCCAGGCCCTGGATGATGTTGGTGCCGTGGCCGGTGACCGACGACGCCGCGATCGACTTCACCGGGCGGAAGTTGGTGCCGGTGTAGTATTCCGTGACCCAGATGATCAGGCCGGTGACGACAAGGCCGACCACGGCGCAAATGAAGAGATCCTTGCCGCTGAAGGCCGCGCCCGCGAGCGGGCCGAAGCCGATCAGATAGTACGTCACGCCGCCGATGGCGAAGAGCGAGAGCACCGCCGAGGCGATGAAGCCACGGTAGAGCGCGCCCATGATCGACTGGCTCGCCGGCAGCTTCACGAAGAAGGTGCCGATGATGGACGTGATGATGCAGGCGCCGCCGATGGCGAGCGGATAGACCATCATCGTGTAAAGCAGCGGCGAGCCGGCGAAGAAGATCGAGGCCAGCACCATGGTGGCGACGATCGACACCGCATAGGTCTCGAACAGATCGGCCGCCATGCCGGCGCAGTCACCGACATTGTCACCAACGTTGTCGGCGATGGTCGCCGGGTTGCGCGGATCGTCTTCCGGAATGCCGGCTTCGACCTTGCCAACGAGATCGCCGCCGACGTCCGCACCCTTGGTGAAGATGCCGCCGCCGAGACGGGCGAAGATCGAGATCA
>JANLJK010000191.1 GCA_029255525.1 Pseudolabrys sp. | reverse complement strand
GTGGGCGCCGGCTCGGCCGGCTGCGTGCTGGCCAACCGGCTGTCGGCCGATCCCACCAAACGCGTGCTGCTCCTCGAAGCGGGCGGGCGCGACAACTGGATCTGGTTTCACATTCCGGTCGGCTATCTCTTCGCTATCGGCAATCCGCGCGCCGACTGGCTGTTCAAGACCGAGCCGGAGCCGGGGCTCAACGGCCGCAGTCTGAATTATCCGCGCGGCAAGGTGATCGGCGGCTGTTCGGCCATCAACGGCATGATCTACATGCTGGGCCAGGCTGGCGATTACGACCACTGGCGCCAGCTTGGGAACCCCGGCTGGTCGTGGGACGATGTGCGGCCGTTCTTCCGCAAGCACGTCGATCATTTCATCAAAGGCGAACATCATGCGGCGGGCGGCGAATGGCGCGTCGAAGAGCAGCGGTTGTCGTGGGAAATTCTCGAAGCCTTCCGCGCGGCCGCGATTCAATACGGCACCCCGCCGGTCGCCGACTTCAACACCGGCGACAACGAAGGCGTCTGTTATTTCCACGTCAACCAGAAGCGCGGCCGCCGTTGGTCCGCCGCGCGCGGATTCTTGAAGCCGGTGCTCAACCGGCCGAATCTGAGGCTGGAAACTGGCTGCGTCGCCGAGGGCATCGACTTCACGGGCAAGCGCGCCTCGGGCGTGCGTTGGCGGCAGGATGGCGCCCTGCGCAGCGCTCAATGCCGCGGCGAAGTCATCCTCTCCGCCGGCGCGATCGGCTCGCCGCAACTGATGATGCTGTCGGGCGTCGGACCGGCCGATCATCTGAAGCAGCACGGCATTGGTGTGCTGCTCGACAAGCCGGGTGTCGGGCAGAATTTACAGGACCATCTGCAATTGCGCACGATCTACAAGGTATCGGGCGTGAAGACGCTCAACGCCATGTACGCTTCGCTCGTCGGGCGCGCAGGCATGGGCCTCGATTACGTGCTGCGCCGGCGTGGGCCGATGACCATGGCGCCGTCGCAGCTCGGCGTCTTCACCAAGTCGGACTCGTCGCAGACCTCGGCCAACATCCAGTATCACGTGCAGCCTTTGTCGCTGGAGAAGTTCGGCGAGCCGCTGCATCCGTTCCCGGCCTTCACCGCCAGCGTCGCGAATTTGCGGCCCACCAGCCGCGGCACCGTGACGCTGAAATCGCGCGATCCGTCGGCCGCACCGGCGATTGCGCCCAATTATCTGTCGACGCCGGAGGACCGCCGCGTCGCCGCCGATTCGATCCGCGTCACGCGGGGCATTGTCGCGCAGCCGGCTTTGCGGCCTTATTCGCCGGTCGAGTATCTGCCGGGCGATAAGATTCGTAGCGATGACGAAGCGGCGCTTGAGAAGGCGGCGGGCGATATCGGCACCACCATCTTCCACCCCGTCGGCACCGCGAAGATGGGCCGCGACGACGATCCCCGCGCGGTGGTTGACGCCCGCCTGCGCGTGATCGGTATCGACGGCCTGCGCGTGATTGACGCTTCCGTGATGCCGACCATCACCTCCGGCAACACCAACTCGCCGACCATGATGATCGCCGAGAAAGGCGCGGCGATGATTCTCGAAGATGGGCGATGAACACGCACAACCTTTATCCCGTCACCCTGAGGTGCGAGCCGCGTAAGCGGCGAGCCTCGAAGGGCGACGGCCGAAGCGCCGCCCAATCGCTATCGGGACCTTGGCCGTCCTGCGCGTCGGCGCGAGAGCGATCCAATAGAACCCCAATCGCCTTTTATAAGCGCTTCTTTCTTGGCGCGGCTCCAGCCTTTGATCTTCCGCTCAGCCGCGATTGCATCGGTGATGCGATCGAAATGCTCCGACCAAACAAGCTCTATAGGACGGCGAGGCCACGTGTAGCCAAAGTGCGCGCCGGTCTCGTGCTCGGCAATGCGCTTGGTGAGATCGTCTCCGGTGGCGCTGCCGACGTAGTAAGAGCGGTCCGAACAGCGCAACATGTAAACAAATGCGCCCATGGATTCGTGCCCGTCCTCCTTCGAGGCTCGCTTCGCTCGCACCTCAGGATGACGGATTGGGATCGAAACGCAAGTCGCGCTCTACAACGCCCGCAAATGCCTTATCGGTCTTCCTGGAGCAATGCCTTGCGCCGCGGCGACGATCGCATTCGCATCGATGCCGTAGTGCCGGTACAGATCCGCCAGCGAGCCCGTCTGGCCGAAATGCTCGACGCCAAGCGCGCGTGTGCGATGGCCGTTCACCGCGCCGAGCCAGGCAAGCGTCGCCGGATGACCGTCGAGCACGGTGACGATGCCGCAATTCGGCGGCACGTCTTCCAACAAGCGCTCGATGTGCGAGCGCGCATGCACGAGTCCGCGTTCGCGGGCGCGCTGCGCCGCGGTCCAGCCGGCATTGAGTCTGTCGGCCGAGGTGATGGCGAGCAGGCCGACATCGCGGCGGTCTTCCGCCATCAGGCCGATCGCTTCGATCGCCTCCGGCGCGATCGCGCCGGTATAAGCCACGATCACTTGCGCATTCGGCCCCGGCTTGCGCAGCCAATAGGCGCCATCGACGATGTCCTGCGTGAGCTCCGGCGTGATCGTGCGCTGGATCTGCTCCACCGGCCGCGTCGACAGCCTGAGATAGATCGAGCCGCCGGTCTCGTCACGCAACCAATTCCTTTCCGAAATCTCGCCGCCGCTCTTCTGCATATAAGCGAAGGCCCAGCGCATGATCACGGCCAGCTCATCGACATAAGCCGGCTCGAACATTGCCAGCCCGTCCTGCGCCATGCCGATCATCGGCTCGGCGATCGACTGATGCGCGCCGCCTTCGCCGGCGAGTGTAATGCCCGACGGCGTCGCGACGACCATGAAGCGCGCATCCTGGTAGCAGGCGTAGTTCAACTGATCGAGCCCGCGCGCGATAAACGGATCGTAAAGCGTGCCGATCGGCAACAGGCGTACGCCGTTGATGGTGTGCGAGAGGCCGAGCGCCGAGAGGTTAATGAACAGGTTCGCCTCGGCGATGCCGAGCTCGATATGCTGGCCCTTGGGCGAGAACTCCCAATGGAAGGTGGAGGGGATGCTTTCGCTTTTGAAGGTGTCGGCCACGCTTTCGCGCGCGAACAAGCCGCGCCGGTTCACCCACGGCCCGAGATTGGTCGAGACGGTGACGTCCGGCGACGTCGTGACGACGCGTTGCGCGAAGTCGTCGTCGCCACGGCCGATCTCGTTGAGGATGCCGCCGAAGCCGGCTTGCGTCGACATCGTCGGTTGGATGGCGATCTTCAGCGTTTCCGGCACCGTGATCGCGGGCGCCTTCAGCCGTCGCTCGCCGCCTTGCGCGAAGGGCACGCGGTCGAGGAACGCCTGAACTTGTGCTTCCGGCAGCGCCAAGCCCTCGAACTTGTCCCACTCGTGGCTCTCGCGCACGTTCTGCGCCGTGCGATAGGCTTCCATTTGCGCGGGCGTCATCAAGCCGGCGTGGTTGTCCTTGTGGCCGGCCATCGGCAGGCCGAAGCCCTTCACCGTATAGCAGATGAAGCAGGTCGGCTTGTCGCTTTTGGCATTGTGGAAGGCTTCCAACAATGCCGGCAGATCGTGGCCGCCGAGATTGTTCATCAGCGCGGCAAGTTCTACGTCGGAGCGCTTCGCGATCAGCCGCGTGACGTCGCCCTGGTCGCCGATCTCGTCATTGAGACGCTTGCGCCACGCGCTGCCACCGGCGAACACCAATGCCGAGTAGAGCGGATTGGGACAGTTGTCGATCCAGGCTTTGAGCTTGTTGCCGCCCGGTTCCTTGAACGCGGCCTGCTGCAACGAGCCGTACTTCACGATGACGACGTTCCAGCCGAAGTTCTTGAACAGTTGCTCATAGCGCTCCCACAGGCCCTCGCGCACGACGGCGTCGAGGCTTTGGCGATTGTAGTCGATGATCCACCAGCAATTGCGCAGGCCTTGCTTCCAGCCTTCGAGCAGCGCTTCGAAGATATTGCCTTCGTCGAGCTCGGCGTCGCCGACCAGCGCCACCATGCGGCCTTCGGGACGCTCTGTGCCCCAGCCATGCGCGCGCACATAGTCCTGCGTCAGCGACGAGAACAAAGTCTGCGCAACGCCCAAGCCCACCGAGCCGGTGGAGAAATCGACGTCGTCGGCATCCTTGGTGCGCGAGGGATAGCTCTGCGCGCCCTTGTAGCCGCGGAAGGCTTCCATGCGGTCGCGCGTCTGCTTGCCGAGCAGATACTGGATGGCGTGGAAGATCGGCGAGGCATGCGGCTTCACCGCGACGCGGTCGGCGGGCTTGAGTACGTCGAAATAAAGCGCGGTCAGAATGGTGGCGAGCGAGGCGGACGACGCCTGATGACCACCGACCTTCAGGCCATCGGTGTTCTCACGCAGATGATTGGCGTTGTGGATCATCCAGCTCGCCAGCCAGAGCACTTTGCGCTCGAGGGCGGAGAGGAGTTGCAGGTTGTCTCGTGTCATGGCCCGGCCCGGATTCTGCGACGAGTAAAGGCTGTCATCCCGGGCGAGCGAAGCGAGACCCGGGATCCAGTACGCCGTGTGCTCTCGATAGGCTGCGGCGTACTGGGTCCCCGCTTTCGCGGGGACGACGGCCGCGATTCTGCACTCGCCGCGAGAGCGTTGCCTGCCAAAATGCACTAGAGTGGCGAGTTAGATTGGACTATTCTGCCAATTAAGTGCCCGGAAAGAGCGTTTTATGCCAGCCCCCTTCAAGCTCGACGCCGTCGACCTCAAAATCCTGCGTTATCTGCAGGACGATGGCCGCATGAGTCTCGCCGACCTGGCGCAAAAGGTCGGCCTGTCGCCGTCGCCGTGTTTGCGCCGCGTGCGCATCCTGGAAAAAGCCGGCGTGATCTCGCGCTATGTCGCGGTGCTCGACCAGCGCGCCGTCGGTCTTCCCGTGAGCGTTTTCATCTCGGTGAAGCTGGAGAAGCAGCGCGAGGAATTGCTCGACCGCTTCGCCAAGACCATCGCGCGCTGGCCGGAAGTGCTGGAGTGCTATCTGATGACCGGCCCGCGCGATTATCTGTTGCGCGTGGTCGTGCCCGACCTGCCGGCCTACGAGCGCTTCCTCAAGCAGAAGCTGACGCGCCTCGAAGGCATTGCCTCCATCGAGTCGAGCTTTGCATTGGAGCAGGTCAAATACACCAACGTGCTGCCGGTGGCTTAGCTTCTTATCCCTCCCCCGCTTGCGGGGGAGGGTGGCGAGCGTTAGCGAGCCGGGTGGGGGCGTATTCGCATTCGCAATGTGACCCCACCCCCGGCGCTTCGCGCCGGACCCTCCCCTTTCAGGGGAGGGATAACTCAGCGCACCTTCACCTGCATCGAACCCAGCCCGGTGATCGACGCATCGATGGTGTCGCCCGGCACAATCGGGCCGACGCCTTCCG
>JANLJK010000190.1:2119-5436 GCA_029255525.1 Pseudolabrys sp. | reverse complement strand
AAAGCGTGTATACGGGAAACCGTATCGAGGGTTCGAATCCCTCTCTCTCCGCCAGCCACCTTCTAAGTCACTGGGCTTCCTAAATCTTCTTTTGAAGCAGAAGGTTGGCGCTACCCGAGTGGTACACACGGGTGGTACACATGCCGTTGCCGATGACGCACCCCTGGAAGCATCCAAAGACCGGAATTTATTGGCTTCGCAAGCGCGTGCCTGACGAGCTTCAGGCATTGGTCGGTAAACGCGAAGAGAAGCTTAGCCTGCGGACGCGAAACCCTGACGAAGCAAAACGTCTGCACGCGCACGTGGCCGGTGGCGAGGACCGTGTAGTCGGCGCGACAGTCTCCGCCGCTCGCCAAGCGAAGACGCAGGCCATCGGCCGATTCGTCGATGGCGATACATTCATCCTGCTCGATCTTGAGCCGCCTTTCTCCCGAGGCCTCTGCCAGTAACGGCGTCAGCAGGCTGGCGGATATAATTGCCATAGACTTGGCGCGGGACAAAGCGGAAGGGATCGGGGCACGTCGGAAGGCCGCCGAGCGCCTCCCGGCGGGCATTGAGCCAATTCCAGAAATGCCCAGGATCGTCGGGGAAGGCGCTCATGTTGGCGGCGCGCACGTTGAGCAGGTGATCTGGATTGGCTGTGCTGTAGGCGATCCCCCGCCCGACGTCAGGCCGTTTCTCGACCAGCGTCACCCGGATGTCCGATGTGCGGTCGCGCAGAAGGTGGCGAGTAGGACACCGCTGGCGCCCCCGCCGATGATCGCGACGTGCCGACGAGGCTCACCAGACATGACTTAGGCTTGGCTCGCGCACCGGATAGATCCTCCCTACGAGTCCAGCTACAGAAGCAAAGAACAGCGAGTAACGAAGATCGTTCCTCGAACGACGGCTTATAGTAGGGTTCCTTATTCGTTAAAGAGGTTCAATTCGTCGGCTGCCACAATGTGACGTCGGTGGTGTCGACTTTCCGCGGCAGCAGGCCTTCCGCGAAAAAGGCGTCGGCGATTTTCTTCTGTTCGACGATGCCGTCCGTGGTGACGATGCCGACTTTATAGCTGCGGTGGCTGTTGGCCTCCTCGACGGTCGCCGCGTCGATCTTCCATTCGCTGGCCAGCAGCGCGGCGGCCTCCTTCGGATTCGCCTTCACCCATTTTCCGGTTTCGTCGAGCTTGCTGTAGACGACCTTCAGCACGTCGCCGCGCGCGCGGGCATAGCTCTCGGACGCGAGATAATAGCGCTTGTAGCTGGCGAGGCCCTGGCCGTCCGCGAGCACGCGGGCGCCGTTCTGGCGCAGCGCGGTGGTCAGGAAGGGATCCCAGGCCACCCAGGCGTCGACGTTCTTGCTGACGAATGCGGCGCGCCCGTCAGCCGGCGTGAGAAACGCAGGCGAAATGTCTTTGGAGCTCAGATGCGCGCTGGCGAGCGCGGCAACAAGCAGATAGTGGCTGCCGGCCGCCTTGGTGACGGCGACCTTCTTGCCCTTAAGATCGGCGACCGTTTTGATCGGCGAGTCCGCCGGCACGACGATCGCTTGTGCGCTGGGAGAGGGCGCCTCTTCGGCGACATAAGCGAGCTTGGCATTGGCGGCCTGCGCGAAGATCGGCACGGTGTCCGCGACGTCGGCGCTGAAGTCGATGTTGCCGGTGTTGAGCGCCTCGAGCTGCGGCAGGCCGCTGGTGAATTCGTGCCAGGTGATCTTCACACCGAGCGGCGCCAACGCTTTCTCCAGGCCGCCATTCGTCTTCAGGATTGCGATCAACGTCGACGAACGCTGGAAGCCGATGCGCAACGTGCTCGGCGTGCTCTCCGCCGCGGCGATGCCGGTGGCGACAATCAAGGGCACCGCGGCGAGAGCCAGGCGGCGGGAAATAGCGACGATCATGGATCAACTCCTGTGCTGAAAGATGAAAGTGTCCGGTTGCGCGCGGCCCGATCGGCGCGCTGCCGGCGAGAACCTGTTGCTTGCGTCGATTGCACCGCGCAGCTCGGCGAGAATTTCCTTGCCCTCGGCCCAGGGACCGAAACCGGCGGCGATGTTGATGTGCCCGCAGGCACCGACGTTGTGAAAATCAGAGCCCCATGCCCGCGCGAATTCCTCGGCGCGGCTGATCGTCATGTAGGGGTCGTTGGTGCTCGCCACCGTGATTGACGGGAAGGGCAATCGTTCGCGCGGCATCGGGCCGAATGCGGCGAGGCAGTCCGGCAAGGTCGAGCATGTCTCGATGTCGGCCGGCGCGACCAGCATTGCGCCTGCGACGGCCGCCCGTGGATCGGTCCGCGCAAAATGCGCGATGAGGACGCTGCCGAGACTGTGGCCGACCAAGATTGCGTCCGGAGTGTCTGAGACGGCCGCGCGCAGATTCGAGAGCCACGCAATGAGGTCGGGGTGATCCCAATCGTCCTGCGTGATCTGCCGGGCGTCGTCAAAGCGGTCGGCCCAGTGCGCCTGCCAATGGCCCGCGCCCGAGCCGCTCAAGCCGGGTACAATCAGCAGCGGGTGTGTAAAGGCTCTCGTGCTCATCGATGAGGCGCGTCCGCGCGCGTGAAGTGCTTCGACCTCCCGAAACTAAGGATGCAGCGTGAGATTCCAACCGTACTCTGATTGCGGAAGGCAATTTGAAAGGCCCGCATTGCCGAAGCGACGCTGGTGGCATGTCGCGTTTGTGAACGGCGCAGCGATAGAAGAAAAATCTTGCCCTTCAGAACATGTTCGCGCCGCGCCGCGCGCCTTGTTTCTCCGCCGAATGCAGCTGTCGATTAACGCTGCGATGCCAAGCGGAGCGACATTTCATCAACGCCACGAAATGGAGTGCGTTTCACCTTCGCGCATAACATCTTTGGTTTTCCATTCCATCGACAGCGGGAAATTTCATGCCAACATTGCTGCAGTGTCATTCCACGTTGCATCGAGTGACCGATAGGAGATGGATCATGGGGCGCTTGGGAACATTCGTTCGCGTCGGGTTGGTGGCGGCCTTGGCGCTTGTCGCCGTCACGGCAGCCAAGGCTGACGACAAGGTTGTCCGCATCGGCTTTCAGAAATACGGCAAGCTGGTGCTCCTGAAGGGTAAGGGCACGCTCGAGGGCAAGCTCAAGGCGATCGGCTATTCGGTCGAGTGGAAGGAGTTCCCGGCCGGCCCGCAGATGCTTGAAGCGCTCAATGTCGGCGCCATCGATTTCGGCAACACCGGCGAGACGCCGCCGATCTTCGCGCAGGCGGCCGGCGCGCCGCTGGTTTATGTCGCCTATGAGCCGCCGGCGCCGAAAGGCGAGGCGATCCTCGTGCAGCCGGACAGTCCGATTAAGTCGGTCGCCGA
>JANLJK010000190.1:0-2109 GCA_029255525.1 Pseudolabrys sp. | reverse complement strand
TGGTGAAGGCGCTGGAGACGGCCGGCGTGAAAGATTCGGAGATCGAACCGGTGGTCCTGGCGCCGGCTGATGCACGCGCGGCGTTCGAGCGCGGCGCGGTGCAGGCCTGGGCCATCTGGGATCCGTTCCAGGCGGCGGCCGAAGGCACGATCAAGGCGCGCGAACTCGCCAATGCCGAAGGCCTGGTTCCGAACTATCAGTTCTATCTCGCCTCGCGCAAAGCGCTCGATGAGCGCGGCAAGGCGTTCGATGTCGTGCTCGCGCAGCTGCGCGAAGTGGACGACTGGGCCAAGAGCGACATCAAGGCGGTGGCGGCGCAGCTTTCGCCGGCGATTGGCCTGCCGACCGATATCCTCGAAGTCGCGCTCAAGCGGCAGTCCTACGGCATCAAGCCGATCGATAACGCGGTGATCGCCGATCAGCAGAAGCTCGCCGACGTGTTCTTCGGGCTCGGCCTGCTGCCGAAGCCGATCAAGGTATCTGATGCCGTGAGATCAGGTTCATGAGTGTTGAAGCGGTCAAAAGCGCGAACGTTCTCTGGTTCCTGCCGACGCACGGCGAGGGCCGCTATCTGGGCACCCAGATCGGCGGCCGTCAGGTTGATTTACGGTACCTGCGCCAGATCGCGCAGGCAGCGGACGATCTCGGCTATTTCGGCGTGCTGCTGCCGACCGGTCGCAGTTGCGAGGATTCCTGGATTGTTGCCTCGGCCGTGGCGCCGCAGACGGAACGGTTGCGCTATCTGGTAGCGGTGCGACCGGGCCTGCAGTCGCCCACCGTGGCCGCGCGCATGACAGCGACCTTGGACCGCGTGACGAACGGCCGGCTTCTGATCAACGTCGTGACCGGCGGCGATCCGGCCGAGAACAAGGGCGATGGCATCTTTCTGTCGCACGACGAGCGCTACGAGGTCACACGCGAGTTCCTCACCGTCTATCGCGGCCTCCTGGCCGGCGAGCCGGTCAACTTCCATGGCAAGCACATTACGGTGGAGGACGGCCGGCTGCTGTTCCAACCGGTGCAACAGCCGCATCCGCCGCTCTATTTCGGCGGTTCGTCGGAAGCCGGCATTGCCGTCGCAGCGGATATCGTTGACAAATATCTCACTTGGGGTGAGCCGCCGCAGGCGGTGGCGCAGAAGGTCAAAGGCGTGGCGGCGGCTGCCGCCGCGCGCGGCCGCAAGCTCTCCTTCGGCATCCGCCTGCATGTCATCGTGCGCGAGACCAACGAGCAGGCTTGGGCCGCGGCGAACGAATTGATCAAATACGTCGACGACGATGCCATCGCCAAGGCGCAGGCTGCCTTCGGTCGCATGGACTCGGTCGGCCAGCGGCGCATGACGGAGCTGCACGGCGGACGTCGTGACAAGCTCGAGGTGAGCCCGAACCTGTGGGCCGGCGTCGGCCTGGTGCGCGGCGGTGCCGGCACGGCGCTGGTCGGCGATCCGCAGACCGTGGCGGCGCGCATCAAGGAATACATGGCGGTCGGCGTCGATACCTTCATCCTGTCCGGCTATCCGCATCTGGAAGAGGCCTATCGCTTCGCCGAGCTGGTGTTTCCGCTGCTGCCGCTCAATCACGCGACGCCGCGCACTGAAGCCTACAATGGCGGGCCCTTCGGCGAGATCATCGGCAATCACCACTTGCCGGTCGAAAAGCAAGTATCCTCGTCATGAGCGCACCGGCGGACCGCAAAGGCCTGCAAGGGCTGACGCAGTGGATTCTGCCGGTGGCGATCATCGCCGTCTGGCAGGTCCTGTCGTCGACCGGCTTTATTCCGGTGCGCGTGCTGCCGTCGCCAAGTGCCGTCGTGGTCGCGGGCTGGAAGCTGCTCGTCAGCGGCGAGCTCGTGAAGAACATGTGGGTGAGCTTCTGGCGGGCGACCGTGGGCTTTGCCATCGGCGGCGGCATCGGCTTCGCGCTCGGCCTTGCCAATGGGCTGTCGCGACGATCCGAACGTCTGCTAGACCGAACCTTGCAGAGGGTGCGCTACATTCCGCACCTCGCGCTCATCCCGCAGGTCATCCGCTGCGTCGCAATCGACGAGACCGCCAAGATCTACCTCGTGGAGCTCTGTGTGTTCTTGACGAGAAACATCAACACCCTGCTC
>JANLJK010000189.1 GCA_029255525.1 Pseudolabrys sp. | reverse complement strand
CGGCAACAGAAATTTGGCACCCCGCATGGACAGCGAATCCGGGCCGGAGGAAGGAATTAAGCCCGATTAACGCCTTGTATGGTTAATAAAGTCTGAGCGAGACACGATGGGCCTCTCGCTCCCTCCCCCTGAAAGGGAGAGGGTCGGGGTGGGGATCCATAGCGTGCAGGTGGATAAGAGAAGTTGAGGTGCCCCCCTCCCGGCGCGCGACTGCGCGCCGACCTCCCCCTTTCAGGGGGAGGTGAAGAAAGCGAACTAAACCGCCGCGCCCGCCAACGTCGCGCCGGTGCCGATCGGGCACGACACGCCGGTGCCGCCAAGGCCGCAATAGCCGAAGGGGTTCTTCGCCAGATACTGCTGGTGATAGTCCTCAGCGAAGTAGAACGCCGGCGCTTCGACGATCTCGGTGGTGATCGCCCCAAAGCCCTTCTTCTTCAGCTCGGCCTGATAGGCCGCCTTCGACGCCTCGGCCGCCTGCTTCTGCTCCGGCGTGAAGGTGTAGATGCCGGAGCGATACTGCGTGCCGACATCGTTGCCCTGGCGCATGCCCTGCGTCGGGTCGTGGCTTTCCCAGAAGGTCTTCAGCAGCGCGTCGTAGGAAATCTTCTTCGGGTCGAACACCACCAGCACCACTTCATTGTGACCGGTGCGGCCCGAACAGACTTCCTCATAGGTCGGGTTCGGCGTCAAACCGCCGGCATAGCCGACCGCGGTAACGTAGACGCCCTCGCCCAATTCCCAGAACTTGCGTTCCGCGCCCCAGAAGCAGCCGAGGCCGAAAACCGCGGTCTCCAGGCCGGCCGGATAAGGCCCCTTGAGCGCGTGGGTGTTGACGAAATGATCCTTGGCCGTCGGGATGGCGTGGCTGCGTCCGGGCAATGCCTCGGCGGCGGTCGGCATGGAAACTTTCTTGAAGCCGAACATGATTTTTCTCCCTAATTGATAGCCGCAATATAGGGACGACGGCGCGCTTGCGGAACGCAACCGCCGATCACGACTTGTGAAGGGAGCTTCCGCGCGCGCTCACACGCCCGCGAGCATTTTTTTCTTGGTCATTCCGGGACGACGCGAAGCGTCGGGCCCGGAATCCATACACCGCAGCGTTGAGGATTATGGATTCCGGGCTCGCGCCCTTCGGCGCGCCCCGGAATGACGGCTACGACCTGGCGTAGCCGATCAACGGCTTGCGGCGGCGGCCGAGCAGGATGAAGACGATGCCGAGGAAACCGAGCAGGCCGGAGGCCGGCGCCGCCAGCAATGACACCATGCCCGGATCCCAGAGCATGCCGCCGGCATAGGGCCGGATCAGCGGCTGCAGCTTGGCCAGGCTGCCGGCATTCACCAGCTCCCAAAGCGTGCGAACGCTGGTGAAGTACAAGTTGTTGGCAGCGATGGATTTGGTGCCGTCATAGATAACGAGAATGAAGGCCGCGGCCAGCAGCACCAACCCCAGAAATCTGAACAAGAAGCGGATCATGGCTCTCCGGCCGCACTGGCAACAAGGCACCACCCAACGTCAGGGAATTAACCGTCGGCAGCCTGGGTTGCAAGCTGCGCAGAGGGGCCCCGCCTTGAGTGGGCGCGGCCCCTTCCGCTAGTCTCCCCCGCCGCCGGACGAAACAGAGGCCCCGCCAAACGTTTTTCTTGCGCATTTTTATTTCCGAAAATAGCTTCTTGCCTTTCGGGAAATTGCGCTACTGTCCCCGCCCTTCGGCTCCCCCGGCCGTTTTCATGGAGTAAAAATGTCTTCCAAGACCCCCGGCCGCACCCGGCCGACCTTCACCGATCAGGAAGCCCTGCAGTTTCATAGCGTCGGCCGCCCCGGCAAGCTGGAGGTCATTGCCACCAAGCCGATGGCGACCCAGCGCGACCTGTCGCTGGCTTATTCGCCCGGCGTGGCCGTTCCGGTGCTGGCGATCGCCGAGGATCCGAGCAAGGCCTACGACTACACCACGAAGGGCAATTTCGTCGCCGTCATCACCAACGGCACCGCCATCCTCGGCCTCGGTAATCGCGGCGCGCTGGCGGCGAAGCCGGTGATGGAAGGCAAAGCGGTGCTGTTCAAGCGCTTCGCCGACATCGATTCCATCGATCTGGAAGTCTCGTCCGAGGACCCGGACGAGATCATCAATTGCGTGAAGCTTTTGGGCGCCGGCTGGGGTGGCATCAACCTGGAAGACATCAAGGCGCCCGAATGCTTCGTGATCGAGCAGCGTCTGCGCGAGCTGATGGACATCCCGGTCTTCCATGACGATCAGCATGGCACCGCGATCATCTCCGCCGCCGGCCTGATCAACGCGCTGCACCTGACCGGACGCGACATCAAGACCACCAGACTGGTGTGCAACGGCGCCGGCGCGGCCGGCATCGCCTGCCTCGAACTGTTCAAGGCGTTCGGCTTCGCGCCCGAGAACCTGATGCTCTGCGACACCAAAGGCGTGATCTACCAGGGCCGCACCGAAGGCATGAACCAGTGGAAGTCGGCCTACGCGGTCAAGACCGACAAGCGCACGCTGGAAGAGGCGATGGTGGGCGCCGACGTATTTGTCGGCCTTTCGGTCAAGGGCGCCGTCACCAAGGAGATGGTCAAGTCGATGGCGGCCAAGCCGATCATCTTCGCCTTGGCCAATCCCGACCCGGAGATCACCGCCGAGGAAGTGGCGGACGTGCGCGACGACGCCATCATGGCGACCGGCCGCTCCGACTATCCCAATCAGGTCAATAATATTCTCGGCTTCCCCTTCATCTTCCGCGGCGCGCTCGACGTGCGCGCTTCGGCAATTAACATGGAGATGAAGATCGCCGCGGCGCATGCGCTCGCTGAACTGGCGCGCGAGGACGTGCCCGACGAAGTGGCCGCCCTCTACGGCGTGCGGCCGAAAGTCGGACCCGAATACATTATCCCGGTGCCATTCGATCCGCGGCTGATTTCCACTGTGCCGCCGGCCGTCGCGCAGGCCGCGATGGATACCGGCGTCGCGCGCAAGCCGATCGTCGACATGGACGCCTATCGGCAGCAATTGAATGCAAGGCGCGACCCGATCGCCGGCACTTTAGTGCAGGTGTTCAACCGCGTGCGGCGTCAGCCCAAGCGCGTGGTCTTCGCCGAGGGCGAGGAGGAGCAGGTGATCCGCGCGGCGGCGAGCTTCGTCGCTCAGGGCCTCGGCACCGCGCTCTTGGTCGGCCGCGAGGACCGTGTGAAAATCTCCGCCGCCGAGAACGGCATCGAGCTGGACGGTATCGAGATCATCAATGCGCGGCTGTCGACGCGCAACGCCTCCTACATCAACTATCTCTATGAGCGCCTGCAGCGGCACGGCTATCTGGTCCGCGATTGCCAACGGCTGGTGAATACCGACCGCAACCACTTCGCTGCCTGCATGGTGGCGCTCGGCGATGCCGACGCCATGGTGACGGGCGTCACGCGCAACTTCTCGGTCGCGCTCGAGGACGTACGCCGCGTGATCGATCCCAAGCCCGGCCATCGCGTGATCGGCGTGTCGCTGGTGGTGGCGCGCGGCCGCACGGTGCTGGTCGCCGACACCGCGGTCACCGAAATGCCGACGGCGGAAGAACTCGCCGATATCGCCGTGGAAGCGGCAGGCGTGGCGCGCCGGCTCGGCTACGAGCCGCGCGTCGGCATGCTCGCTTTCTCGACCTTCGGTCAGCCGCAGGGCGAACGCTCAGCACGCGTCATCGAAGCCGTGAAGCTCCTCGACCACCGCCGCGTCGACTTCGAATATGATGGCGATATCGCCGCCGACGTCGCGCTCAACCCCGAACTGGCGGCCGCTTATCCGTTCTGCCGCCTGTCGGGTCCGGCCAACGTGCTGGTGATGCCGGCATTACACTCGGCCGCGATCTCGACCAAGATGTTGCAGGAACTCGGCGGCGCGACCGTCATCGGCCCGCTGGTGGTCGGCCTCGACCGGCCGGTGCAGTTCGTGCAGCTTGGCGCCAAGGACACGCAGCTCGTCAATATGGCGGCGCTGGCGGCCTTCAATGTGAGCGGGTGATAAGAGCGAATAGCGAAATAGCGAGTAGCGAATAGAGTTCTTTTCCCTATTCGCTGCTCCCTATTCGCTATTCGCCATCTTCAGGGGAAACGCATGTCCAAGAAAACACTGTCCGGCGTCATCGCCGCCATCGCCACGCCGATCGACGAAAGCGGCGCGCCCGACCTCACGCGCGCCATGAAACTCGCGCGCTTCCTGCTCGATAACGGCTGCGACGGGCTCAACGTGCTCGGCACCACCGGCGAAGCCACATCATTCTCGCTCGCCGAGCGCAAAGCAGTCATGGATAGCTACAAGACCAACGGCCTGCCGCTTGAGCGGTTGATGGTCGGCACCGGCGCCGCCGCGGCGTCGGATGCGGTCGCCCTGACGCGGCACGCAGCCGAACTCGGTTTCGGCGGTGCGCTGGTGCTGCCACCGTTTTACTATAAGGGCGTCCCGGATGATGGGCTCGTCGCCTATATCGACACCATCGTGACAGCGACGGCCGATACGCCGATCCCGCTTTATCTCTATCACTACCCGGCGATGTCGGGCTTGCCCTGGCATATCGCGCTGATCAAACGTCTGCTGGAGACACATTCGTCCCGTATCGTGGGATTGAAGGACTCGTCGGGCGACATGGACTACGCGCGCGCCGCCGCCGCCGTGTCCAAGGACTTCGCCGTGTTCCCCTCGACCGAAGCCTGCCTGCTGGAGGCCCGCGCCGGCGCCTTCGCCGGCTGCATATCGGCCACCGCCAACCTCAATCCGGACCTCTGCGGCCGCGCCTGGGCGTCAGGCGACGCCACCGCGCTCGAGGCGGCGGTCGCCATTCGCAAACTGTTCGAGGGCAAACCATTGGTTTCCGGGGTAAAAGCCCTGCTCGCCCATATCCATGGCGATCCGGCACTTTCCCGCATGAAACCGCCGCTGGCGCCCCTGTCGGCGGCCGATCGGACCGCTGTCACGGCCGGTTACGACGCCGTTCGGGCCCGGAAGGTCGCCTGAAAACGCAAGGTGCTGACGGGCGTTGACGCCTGGGCGGGGGCTCTCTATAAGCCTCGGTCTTGGCGGCGGGAATTCCCGCCGCCGCACCTTTTCATTATATGACCGGCCGCTTCTGCGGATTTTCCGCCGAGAGCGCCTTCGCCAACGAGAGATCAGATGGCCAATACGAAGTCCGCCCGCAAAGCCACGCGCGTCATCGCGCGCCGGACCGAAGTGAACAAGGCGCGCCGCACAGTGCTGCGCAGCTCGATGCGTAAGGTCGAGGAAGCGATCGCGACCGGCGACAAGACCGCCGCCGCCGCCGCGCTGCAGGCTGCCGAGCCGGTGATCATGCGCGCTGCGCAAATTGGCGTGGTGCACAAGAACAATGCCAGCCGCAAGGTATCGCGCCTCGCGCACCGCATCGCTAAGATCGGTAAGTAATATAAGACTGCCGACGTT
>JANLJK010000188.1 GCA_029255525.1 Pseudolabrys sp. | reverse complement strand
GATCGTGGTGCGCGGACCGCCCGACAAAGTGAGTTGCGACGTCACCGGCATCACCAGGTCGGCGGTGATATCGGCAACCAGGCCGTGATGGCCGCCGAAACCCTGGCGCAGCTCGCCACGGGTGCGCAGCCATTGGGTCGGCCAAAACTCGACGAAGCCGCCGGCCTCGAAGGTAAAGTCGACATTGCCGAGACCGTTGAGATCGCTGTCGTCGCTTTCGCGCCGCGGCAGGCGGATCTTGAAGGCCGGGCCAGCTCGGAAGCTGCCGGTGTCGTAGAGCGGCACGCCGAAGCCGTCGCGCGGCGAATGAAAGCGCGCCGGCGTGCCGGCGCGGCGCACGTCGAACAGCGGCAGCGGCAGGAAGGTGTAACGGTCGGAGCCCGGGAAGGTCGGCGTCATGCGGCCTTCGGCGCCGAGCGTGACGGTCCATTCCTTAGCCGCCCCCGGCGCCCAGGCCGGGGTGACGATATCGGCGGCCTGTGCCGAGGCCACCGCCGACACCAGGACAACCGCCGCCAATCCACACCGCACGCCAAACATTCGCTACTCCCGAGATTCGAGCGGACCCTAGCAAGGTCCTCGCTCCGCAACGTTTACGCCAGACCGCAAATTCGAGCGCGAGAAAAATCTGTCCGCATCTGTGGCATTTTTGCCGCGAACGGGAACTTACTGGACCGGTGCCGGCGTTTTCCGGGCCGTCTGGCGCACCTGCTTGCGGACACGGGCGGCCTCCCGCTGACGGGAGATGGCCTGCGCCACCCGTTCGACCGGGCGCGAGCCCCAATAGACGGCCTGGGCCAGGGCGCCGCCGAGACGGCCGCCAGCCCAGACCAGTTCGTAGGGCGCAAACAGCCGCCACGTCTGGTCGTTGTCGACGATGCCGCGGGCGACCAATTCACCGGCCATTGCCGTGGTATTGAGCCCGTGCCCGCCAAAGCCGCTCGCCACCCAGACGCCGCTCTCAATCTCGCCGATCTGCGGCATGCGGTGCACGGTGCGGCCGAGCGTGCCGCGCCACAGATGCGCGATCTCCACCTGGCCGAGGCCGGGGAAATTGCGGTGGATGTCGCCGACGAGGCTGCGGCCGAGCCAGCGCGGATCGGCGCCCCAGGCGCGCATGCGGCCGGACCATTGCAGGCGCTTCTCGCCCGGCGTGCCGCCTTCGATGATCCGATAGTGATTGTCGGCGCGGTTGGTGTCGCTCACCGCGCCGCGGTAGCGGATCGTCTCGTCGAGCAGGGCCCCGAGCGGCTCGGTCACCAGCACGAACGTATTCACCGGCAACAAGGTCGCGGCGAGCCGCGGCATCAGCCCATCGAGGTCGACATTGCCGGCGAGCACGACATGCGTCGCCCGCACGCGGCCGTTCGGCGTCGAGATGCGCTTGCGCACGCCGGCCGGATCGATCGCGATCGCCGGCGTCTCTTCGAAGATGCGCGCACCGGCCTTCTCCGCCAGCGCGGCAAGACCCAGCGCATAATTCAGCGGCTGAATGTGGAAGGCGTTCTTGAAATGCGCGGCGTTGAAATAACGCGGGTTCGGCAGCACCTCGCGCACCTGCTCGGTCGGCCAGAACTCGACGTCGGCGCCGATCCAGCGCAGCCGCTCGACATCGGCGCGAACCCGCGACGCGTTATCGGTCTTGGAAATGTGCAGCCAGCCCGGCACCGGGTCGACGCCGGGCATCTCCGTCTCCGCGATCGTGCGGCGCACGTAGTCGAGCCCGAGTTCCGACAGGATCCAGAGCTGCTTGGCGTGGTCGAGGCCGACGCGCTCGATGATGTCCTCGATGCCGGCGCCGAAGCCTGGCAGCACGAAACCGGTGTTGCGGCCGGACGCGGCCGCGGCAACGCGCCCGCCCTCCAGCACAGCCACCGACCAGCCGCGCTGCGCGATCTCGCGCGCGACCGTCAGGCCGGCAAGCCCCGCCCCGATGACGCAGACGTCGACGTCGAGATCGAATGTCAGCCGATCCCGCGCCGGGCGCGCCACGCTCGTCGTCTCGTACCAGGTCATCTTCGGGTCAGGCTCTTGCTTCATTCCAATACCGTTGTTCCGCCTGCTGGCGCGCGGCCGCGCATGCTAGACTGAAGTGGATTCGAAATCGATGTCCTCGTTTCGACGAGTCCCGCAACCCCACATCATCGGCTACGTTATCGCCCATGCGCCGTCTCCTGCTGCTCCGTCATGCCAAAGCCGAACGCCCCGAGCTGGGCCTGGAGGACCGTGCGCGCGCACTGATGGAGCGCGGCCGCAAGGATGCCGGCAAGATCGGCGCCTATATGGCGACCCACGCGCTCAAGCCGGACCGGGTGCTGGTCTCGCCCGCCACCCGCACGCAGGAAACCTGGAAATATCTTTCCGGCGCCTTGCGCCCCGCCCCGGCCGCCACCTTGCTCGAGAAGCTCTACGATGCGACACCGCATGCGATCCTTGCCGCCATCAAGGACATGCCGACAAGCGCGCACACTGTCATGGTGATCGCGCACAACCCCGGCCTGTATGAGCTTGCGCTGATGCTGATCGCCTCCGGCGACATCGATGCGCGCGAGCGGCTCAATGAGAAGCTGCCGACGTCGGGCCTGGTGATTATGGATTTCGCCTTCGACGACTGGAGCAAGCTGCACCCGCAATCCGGCCGGCTGGCGCTTTTCATCAGCCCGAAGTGGCTCGAAGCCGCGGCCAATTAAAGCAGCCTCTCGCCTTCCCGCGAAAACGTGTCATGCTGGCGTCCTTGCGGCGAAACGAGGGGCGCTGGCATGTACAAGAAAATTCTGGTTCCGGTCGATGTCGCCGATGTCGAGCTGGCACGGCCCGCGATCGCGACGGCCTGCTCGCTGGCCAAAGCCGCCGGCGGTTCGGTGCGGCTGATCAACGTGTTGCCGATGACGCCGGTGATGTTGGCCGAATATGTGCCCCCGGACTTCGACAGCCAGCAGCGCAAGTCCGCGGAAGACGTGCTCACCTCGCTTGTGAGCGGCTGCCAGCTCGACCCCGCCAGCGTCTCCTCGACCGTCCGGCAGGGCGGCATCTATCACGAGGTGTTGGAAGAGGCGAAGTCGATGGGCGCCGATCTCATCGTCATGAGCTCGCACCGTCCGGCCATGCGCACCTATTTCCTCGGCTCGAATGCCGGCCACGTTGTGCGCTACGCCAAATGCTCGGTGCTCGTCGTGCGCAACGAACGCACGCCCTGACAAGCGAAAGAGGCCGCCCTGACGGGCAGCCTCCTTGCAAACCGCGACATGTAAACCTCGGTTTGCAAACCTTGATTTGTCGCGGTCGATCCGTATCGGCGGCTTAGTAGCCGACGTTCTGGTTCTTCACATAGACGTCCGGGGCCGACACCGGAGCCTGAGCGAACGCGTCGGTCGCGCGCTGCGTGCGGACCTGCGCCTGCTGGGCGGACGCGCTGTTGATGAAGGTATTGCGCTCGTTGAACTGCAGCTCGGTCGGATCGGCGGCGAGCGCGGGCGCGGCGGCCGAGATCGCGAACAGAGCAGCGGCGGCGAACTTGGTGATGGTCTTCATGATGAGTCTCCGTTTGATATGCACAAGCAAGCTTTCGTCCTTGCTGACGGCGATATCGGCCTGCGACCCATCACACTCAACCAACGTTGCTGTCACAGAATCGAGAGCGACGTTCACGGATTTGGGAACCGCCCGTCAGCGCGAGAATGGAATTTTCTCAGGACCGCCGCAGACGTGACATTTTATCCGCACATATGGCGTTTCGCGGAAAAATCCTCAGGCCGCCATCCGTACCGGCTCAGCCCTTCGGCAACAGTAATAGCGGCAATGCATCAACGTGATAGGTCGCGGGCCGATTGCGGCGCAGGTAATTACCGCCCTGCCAGAAGAAAAACAGCAGGAACGCGACGATGAAGGCCGCGCCGCCGAAGGCACCCTGCTGCAAGGCGCGCAGGATGAGCGCGGCGAGTCCCACAGCCACGGCTGCGAACAAGGCCACCACGGGCCAGAATTGAAGCGGGTGCATGCCCTGCTGATAGAGCGCGGGCGCATTCGCCTGCGCCAGGCGCCGGTGCAGCTCACGCACGAAGGCGCTATAGGCGCCGTCCAGCCGCTCCTGCTCGAACATACTTTTCCACGACGCCGAGACGAGACGCAGCTTCGGCGCCCCGTCGGCCCAGATCTCGGTCAGGAAGCGATAGGCCTGCATGTTCGCCGGCCGGAACGACATCCGCAGCCGGCGCACCTTATCGTAGGGCACGACGCCACCGCGCAACCCAGCGCTCCAATGGATGCCGTCGTCCGCCAACGCGAACTGCCAGACCGCCCCGAAGAGCGAAGGCTTGTAAGTGTAGACGGTGCCCGCTTCCGCTTCGCCCCGGTCCGCGCTCACGCCGGCCACCGCTGTGATTGGATCGCAATTTGCGCGCATTCCGGCATATTTCACGCATTAACCATGATCACGGTCAGGCCAATTCGAGGCCGTGTGGGTAGCAACCGAGTGTTCCCATCGCCAAAAGTATATAATATCTTAATTGTGCACAGGTGGCATTTTCGCGCGTTCGTAAGCGTTACGGGTTGGAGGCCTTGTTATGGCTAAGTTGTCGGATCTGTTCGGCCGCAAGCCCGGCGAGCTCAGCGCGGACAAGTTCATGCCGCGTCCCGGCAACGGCAATGGCGGCACCGGCCACGTTCCGATCAATATCGAGAACTTCTCGGATGTCGGCTCGCGCATCGGCGAGGAGAACGAGGCGCTGCGCAACCTGCTGACCGACGCCGGCCGCAAGATCAACGAGTTGGACGAGCTCAAGCAGGCCTTCGACAAGATCATCCAGCCGTTCAATTCGACGCTGCGCGCCCTCGAACAGGAAAAGTCGCAGACCCTCGGCCTCACCGGCATGCTGGACGAGGCGCGCTCGGCCTACGACACCCTGCGCACCGAATATTATCTGATGGAGAAGAAGGCGACGACGCTCGAAGCCGAAGCCGGCAAGCTGCGCGAGGACCTGGAGCTGTCGCGCGAGTCCAATCGCGGGCTGGAAAGCACGCAGATCGAACTCAACCAGGACATCAGCGCCCGCCAGGCGCAGATCGCCGAACTCGAGCGCCAGCTCACCCAGGAAAGCGCGCAGCGCCGTTCGGTGACCGAAAGCCGCCGCTCGCTGCAGGAGCAGTACGACGAGGCCGACAAGCGCATCATCGAGCTCGAAGGCGAGCTTGCCGCGGCGCGCGAGAAGCTGGCGCTTCTCGACGACGACAAGCGCTCGCTGCAGATCGCGCTAGACCAGTCGCTCAGTGAAACCGCCCGCCTCACCCGCCGCGTGACCGAGAGCGAGAACACGCTCACCGCGACGCGCGCGCAGCTCGGCAAGGTTGAAGCGAGCTTCGCCGAGGCCTATGCCGAACGCGGCCGCCTCGCCGCGACGCTCGACGAGACCCGCGAGCAGAACCAAAGCGAACGCAACACGCTCACCATGCGCCTCGAT
>JANLJK010000187.1 GCA_029255525.1 Pseudolabrys sp. | reverse complement strand
TCGGTGAGGAACTGCACAAGAGCATCGGCCAGCCGCTGATCATCGAGAATAGGCCCGGCGGCGCCGGCAACATCGCCGCGCGCGCCTGCACTGAAGCGCCGCCGGACGGTTACACCATCTGCATCGTCAGCGCCGATCCGGTCGCCTACAATCAGTTCCTCTATAAGAACCTGCCTTATGATCCCGAACGGCTGACGCCGATCATCAATCTGTTTCACCTGATCCAGGTGCTGGTGGTGAACGCCGATCTTGGCGTGAAGAATGTCGACGAACTGGTGGCTCTGTCGAAGCAGAAGCCGGGCACGATGAATTATCTCACCGCCTCGCTGCCGCTCGTCGTCTACATGGAAAGTCTCAAGCGCGACAAAGGCGCCGACTGGGTGCGCGTGCCGTTCAAGGGCGGTGGTGAATCGGTCAATGCGATTCTGAGCGGCACGACGCCGATCGGCCTCATCGGCCTCGGCAATGTCTATGCGCAGATCAAGGCCGGCAAGATGAAGGCTTTGGTGCTGACCAACAACATCCGCACGCCGCAATTGCCCGACGTGCCGACCTTCAAGGACATCGGCTATGCCGGTGCGCCGTCGGAGACGTGGTACGGCCTGTTCGCGCCGGCCGGCACGCCGAAGCCGATCATCGACAAGCTCAACCATGAGATCGCGCGCGTGGTGAGCAATAAGGACTTCCAGGAGCGGCATATCCTGGCGCGCAGCCTGGTGCCGGCGATCGGCACGCCCGAAGCTTTCGCCGCTGAGATCAAGGCCGTGCGCGCCGTTGCCGGCGGCGTGGTGAAGGACAGCGGCATGCAACCGCAGTAGCTCGTTCTGTCATTCCGGGGCCTCCGCCGACGCCCGCAGGGCGAAGGCGGACGAACCCGGAATCCAGAGGATAGGCACGGCGCTTCGGTCTGGATTCCGGGTTCGCGTGCTTCGCACGCGCCCCGGAATGACCTTACGCCCTTTTCTTCGTCTTGCTCTTCTTCTGCTCCATGTATCTTCTGCTACATGTAGGAGCGCAGCACGGCATTCATGCGCCGCTGATAGCCGGCGCCTTCGTGTTCAAGTGCTGTCGTGGGCCAATGCCATTGTCCGTCAAGCTAAACGGGCTTGATGGAAAGCTGATCGTTCTCAGCCTGCAGATACAGGATAGTGGCGCGAAGGGCGTCTTCGACTGACCGCATACACTCGGTACAGAAATAAACGTCGTCGATGACGTCAGGAAAATTTGGATTTCGCGCGTGCTGGTTCGGCAGGTAATAACGCGGTGTCGCGAGGAGCCTATTGGCTTGAGCGCCGAGAGCCAGTTGGATTGAGTAACTGCTAGGCTTCCCACAGCAAATGCAAAATTCCGACATTGTCGGGCGCCCCGGATTTAGTTCCCGACAGAATTTGTCCCAGGTGGCCCTTCTTTACACTGGAAGGTTGAGTTGAGGCGCTGTGGATAACTAGGAAAACGCCCCAAATCCTGGCCCCTGCCGGCCTGCGCGGTCTATGCCCCGCATAAGCGGCAATTGCCGGCCTATGATGAGCGGGCCGATTCGCAAAACCTCTGGAAATCCGCTAACCACCGCGCCTCATTGCGCCGGACCCTTAAATTTCATGCGCTTCACGCCCCAGTTTCTCGAGGAGATAAAGGCGCGTCTTCCGGTTTCGGAAGTCGTCGGGCGGCGTGTGAAGCTCATCCGCTCGGGCCGTGAATTCAAGGGGCTCTCTCCCTTCAATAAGGAGAAGACGCCGTCATTCTTCGTCAACGACCAGAAGCAAGCTTGGTTCGACTTCTCCTCGCAAAAGAACGGCAGCATTTTCGACTTCGTCATGGAAACGGAGGGGGTCAGCTTCCCCGAAGCGGTGGAGCAACTCGCCGCCATGGCCGGCGTGCCGCTCCCCAAGGTCTCGCACGAGGACCAACAGCGCGAAGCCCATCGCAAGTCGCTGCACGACGTCATGGAGCTGGCGGCGAAGTTCTTCCAGGACACGTTGGCCGCGCGCGCCGGCGCCAAGGCGCGCGGCTATCTCGCCGACCGCGGGCTCGATGCCGCGACGCAGCTCAAGTTCCGCCTGGGTTATGCCTCGGGCGAACGCTTCGCGTTGAAGGAGCATCTTGGCTCGCACGGCATTCCCGTTCCCGACATGATCGAGGCCGGGCTTCTCGTGTCGGGCGACGACATCCCGGTGCCGTTCGATCGTTTTCGTGACCGTGTGATGTTTCCGATCACCGATTTGCGCGGCCGGGTCATCGCTTTCGGCGGTCGCGCGCTCGAGAAGGATGTGCCGGCGAAGTATCTGAATTCGCCGGAAACGCCGCTCTTTCACAAGGGCTCGAACCTCTACAACGGCGCCGCCGCACGCCAGGCCTCGCATGACGGCGCCACGGTGGTCGTGGTCGAAGGCTATGTCGACGTCATCGCCATGGTCACCGCCGGCTTCGATGCCGCGGTCGCGCCGCTCGGCACGGCGCTCACCGAGGATCAACTCGGCCTCCTCTGGAAGATGGCCGACGAGCCGGTGCTGTGCTTCGACGGCGACAAAGCCGGCGTGCGCGCCGCCTATCGCGCGGTCGACATCGCCATGCCGCGGCTCAAACCGGGCAAGAGTCTCAGGTTTGCGCTGCTGCCGGAAGGCCAGGACCCGGACGATCTGCTGCGCTCGTCGGGGCCCGACGCGCTCAAGGACGTCATCAATGCGGCGAAGCCGCTCGCGGCCATGCTGTGGGCGCGTGAGACAGAAGGCCATCAGTTCGACACGCCGGAGCGCCGCGCGGCGCTGGAGGCGCGCATCAACGAAGTGACCAACGTCATCGCCGATGAAGCCGTGCGCAAATATTACCGGCAGGATTTCGCCGATCGCCTGCGCCAATTCTTCGCGCCGGCGCGCGGTGAGCGCCCGGCCCGTGGGCCGTGGCAGGAGCGCCGGCCCGGGCAAAGCGGCGGTCAGAACTGGCGGGGCGGCGGGCAGCAGCGGCCGGGCGGTGCGTGGCCGCCCTTGAGCGGCAGCGGTTTTCCGCGCCCCGGCGGGCCGGGTGGTCCCGGCGGCCGGTCGGCGCCTTACGTCGTGCTCAGCCAGCAGCTCGCCAATAGTCCGGTGCATCGGGGCCATCGCACCACGGTGCCACGGCGCGAAGCCCTCATTTTACAGGCGGCGCTCAATCATCCGTGGCTGCTGCACGACCACCTGGAAGAGTTGAGCCATCTGGAGTTCCGCCATCCCGACGCCGAAAAGCTGAAAAACGCCCTGATCGACATCGCCGCGCACGCCGCCGCGCTCGATTCCGAAGCTTTGCAGGTCGAATTGGGCCGCCGCGCGCTCGGCGACCTGGTATCGCGTGTGGCCGCCTCGATCACAACCGCCTCGGTCTGGGGCTCGCGCGCCGAGGCCGCGCCCAACGATGTTCTGGTGACCTGGCAGCAGCTTGTTGCCTTGCATCGGCAGTGGCATTCACTAACTAAGGACCTTAAAGACGCCGAGCAGGCTCTCGGCCAGGACGCCAGCGAGGCCAATTATTTGCGGCTCCGGGACCTCAAGGACCAACTCGCCCAGATGGACGGGACCGAGGCCTTGATCGAAGGCTTCGGCGCCTCTTCCGGTCGGGGCGCGCGTACTTTATGACACCGGCGCCGGCGGGCCCTTGGCGGACCGCCGTTTTGGAATTGCCGGACGGCGGGGACCTGGGTCGCTTCCCGCTGTTTTTACGAGGGTTAATCGGGGCTTAAGCCGGTTCCGACGACACTGGCGACCTGATTCGAGGGCCCTGCCTTGACGGCGCGGCCCTTTTTGACCAAGGGGCGGGTCTCACCGCGATTTTTGGGCGCGGAATCGCGCCGCCGGTGATATGCCAGGACGGTCCAGGAGAGACGAGAAATGGCGAGCAAAGTGAAGGCAACGCAGGCGAAGGAAGAAACCCCGGAGAAGGACGCCGAGGGTGCCGCCGATTCGCCGCTGCCGTTGCTCGATCTGACCGATGCCGGCGTGAAGAAGATGATCAAGGCCGCCAAGAAGCGCGGCTTTGTCACGCTCGACCAGATCAACGAAGTCATGCCTTCGGGCGAGGTGTCCTCCGACCAGATCGAGGACATCTACGCGATGCTGTCCGAGATGGGCATCAACGTCGTCGAGAACGAGGACGCCGACGCCGAGGAAGGCGAGGAGAAGGCCGCCGACGAGGCCGACGACGATGATGACGACGATTCCGGCCGCGAGGTCGTCGAGTCGAAGTCCAAGTCGCTCGCCACCACCGAAAAGAAAGAGCCGTCCGAGCGCACCGACGATCCGGTGCGCATGTATCTGCGCGAGATGGGCTCGGTCGAACTGTTGTCGCGCGAGGGCGAAATCGCCATCGCCAAGCGCATCGAGGCCGGCCGCGAGGCGATGATCGCCGGTCTCTGCGAAAGCCCGTTGACCTTCCAGGCCATCATCATCTGGCGCGATGAGTTGAACGAAGGAAAGGTCTTCCTCCGCGACATCATCGACCTCGAGGCCACTTACGCCGGCCCCGACGCCAAGAACATGCAGCCGCCGACCATCGGCCCTGACGGCAAGCCGGTGCCGAACGGCACGCCGGTGCCCGGCGCGCCGCATCTCCAGGTCGTGCAGACGCCCGCCCCGCCGGCCGCGCCCACCGGCGCCACGCCGTTCAAGGCGCCCGGCGACGAGACCGAGGAGAAGGACCCCGGCGAAGCCGCCGCCGAGGGCGACTACGACGAAGACGATATGGAAGGCTCGCTCTCGCTCGCCGCGATCGAAGCCGAGTTGAAGCCGAAGGTCGTCGAGACCTTCGACAACATCGCCGACCAGTTCAAGAAGCTGCGGCGCCTGCAGGAACAGGACATCGAGAACCGGCTGAAGGCCAGTGCCGGTGCCTCGCTGTCGCCGACGCAGGAGCGCAAGTACCGCAAGCTCAAGGACGAGATCATCGGCCACGTGAAGTCGCTGCGGCTCAACCAGGCGCGCATCGATTCGCTGGTCGAGCAGCTCTACGACATCAACAAGCGCCTCGTGTCGAACGAGGGCCGCATGATGCGGCTTGCCGAATCCTACGGCGTCGCGCGCGAGGACTTCCTGCGCAACTATATGGGCTCGGAGCTCGACCCGCGCTGGCTCAACCGCGTCTCCAAGCTCTCCGCCAAAGGCTGGAAGGGCTTCATCGCCAAGGAGAAGGACCGGATCAAGGACATCCGGACCATGGTGCACGACCTCGCCGCGCAGACCGGCGTCGAGATCGCGGAATTCCGCAAGATCGTGCAGATGGTGCAGAAGGGCGAGCGCGAGGCGCGCATCGCCAAGAAGGAAATGGTCGAGGCGAACCTGCGCCTCGTCATCTCCATCGCCAAGAAATACACCAACCGCGGCCTGCAGTTCCTCGACCTCATCCAGGAAGGCAATATCGGCCTGATGAAGGCGGTCGACAAGTTCGAGTACCGCCGCGGCTACAAGTTCTCGACCTACGCCACCTGGTGGATCCGCCAGGCGA
>JANLJK010000186.1 GCA_029255525.1 Pseudolabrys sp. | reverse complement strand
TCCAGCCCGGCGGCGGCGGCAGCCTGCCGCTGGCGGTGGCGGATGTCGTCGCGGCTTCCGGCCGGCGCGTGGTGTTGTTTCCGCTCTACGGCGCGGCCGAGGGCATCGCGGTCGAACGCCATCGCCATCATTGGATCTATGTCGGCCAGATCGGCAAATTCCTGCGGCTCGCGCGCGCCGAAGGCTGCCGCGATATCGTCTTTATCGGCAATATGGTGCGGCCGTCGATCTGGCAGGTGCATCCCGATCTCGTCGGCTTGACGTTCCTGGCGAAAGTCCTGCGGGCGTTTCGCGGTGGCGACAATCATTTGCTGTCGGGCATGGCCAAGGTGCTCGAGGGCGAGGGCTTCCGTCTGCTCGGCGCGCATGAAGTGGCGCCACAGATCCTGATGCCCGACGGCGCGATCGGCCGGCTGCAGCCGAACGATCGCGACCGCGCCGACATCGCCTTGGGCCTCGATTATATCCACGCCGCCGGCCCCTTCGACGTCGGCCAAGCTGTGATCGTCGCGGGCCGCCATGTGCTGGCGGTGGAAGCGGCGGAAGGCACCGACGCGATGCTGGCAAGAATGGCCGAGATGCGCGCGAATGGCCGCGTGCGCGCGGCGGTCGGCACCGGCGTCTTGATCAAGGCGCCGAAGCCGAACCAGGATCGCCGCTTCGATTTGCCGTCGATCGGCCCGAAGACGATTGAGAATGCCAAGCGTGCCGGTCTTGCCGGTATTGCCGTCGTTGCCGGCGCCACCATCATCGCCGAGCCGCATCTGTTGATGGACGCGGCTGACAAGGCCGGCATCTTTGTCGTCGGCGTACCGGCCGGGCCGGCGTCATGACGTCCGCCGCGCAGGCGCCGGTGCCGCACATCTGCCTGGTGGCGGGTGAGGAGTCCGGCGACCGGCTCGGCGCGGCGCTGATGGCGGCGCTCAGGCGCGCCACAGGCGGCCGCGTGCGCTTTTCCGGCGTCGGCGGCACCCACATGGCTGAAGAGGGCGTACAGAGCCCATTCCCGCTCGGCGATCTGGCGATCATTGGCTTCGCCGCCATTGTCGGCAGCCTGCCGAAGCTTCTCGCCCGCATCCGCGAGGCGGCGGATGCCGTGATCGCGGCCAAGCCCGATGTGCTGGTGATCATCGACAGTCCCGAGTTCACCCATCGCGTCGCCAGGCGCGTGCGCGCACAGGCGCCGCATATCCCGATCGTCGACTATGTCTGTCCGTCGGTGTGGGCCTGGCGGCCCGGTCGCGCGCGCGCCATGCGCGCTTATGTCGACGAGGTGCTGGCGTTGCTGCCGTTTGAGCCCGAGGCCATGCGCCGCCTGAATGGGCCGCCGACCACCTTCGTCGGCCATCCGCTCGGCGAGCAGGTGGCGCGGTTGCGGCCGGATGCCGAAGGCGCGCGGAGGCGGGCGAACGATCCACCGCTGCTGCTAGTGCTGCCGGGTAGCCGTTCGGGCGAGGTGCGCCGGATGGCGCCGGTGTTCGGCCAAACGCTGGCGCTGACGGCCGCGCGGGCCGGCGCGCTGGACGTCGTGGTGCCGGCGGTGCCGCGACTGGCCAACGTCGTGCGGACGGCGGTGGCGACATGGCCCGTGCCGGCGCGGGTGGTGATCGACCCGGCCGAGAAGGATGCGGCCTTTCGGGGCGCGCGGGCGGCGCTCACCAAGTCCGGCACCTCGACCCTGGAACTGGCGGTCGCCGGCATTCCGATGGTTGCGGCCTACCAGGTGCCGCTGGTCGAGGAGCTCGTGGCCCGGCTGCTGGTCAAGGTTCCAAGCGTGATCCTGGCCAATCTGGTCCTGGGCGAGAGCATCGTGCCGGAGTTCCTGCAGCGGGACTGTACGCCGGCGAACCTCGCCGGCGCCCTGGTGCCGCTCATCGGCGACAGCGCCGAGCGCCGCCGGCAGACGGAGGGCTTCGCCCGCCTGGACGGGATCATGGAAATCGGCTCGGCCGTCCCCAGCGAGCGGGCGGCGGCCGTGGTTTTGCGGTGTGCGGCCGGCCTTAACCACCCGGCGCGTGATCCGGTAGCGTCTGTTTGAAACACAGCGTAACTTGCCGGGGCTGGCCGATTGGGCGTATGCGTCAATAGACAGTTGGGATTGCCACCTTTGACCCTGCCTCCGCCCCGCGCCACCATCACCGCCGTGCACGGCTATCTACCGCCCGATCTGCTGACCAATGCAGAGCTGGCGAAGATGGTCGACACCAGCGATACCTGGATCACCGAGCGCACCGGCATCAAGGAACGGCACATCCTGAAGGGTGAGGGGCTCGGCACCTCGCATATGGGGGCGGAGGCCGTGCGCGGTCTGCTCGCGAAGTCCGGCACCAAACCGGAAGAGATCGACCTCCTGATCTGCGCGACGACGACGCCGGACATGCAGTTCCCGTCGACGGCCAATCTGATCTGCGACATGGTCGGCATCAAGAATATCGGTTCGTTCGACGTGCAGGCCGCGTGCTCAGGCTTCCTCTATTCGCTGACCATCGCCACCCAATTCATCGCCGCCGGTACCGCGCGCAAGGTCATCGTGGTCGGCGCCGATAAGATGTCGTCGATCATCGACTACACCGACCGCGCCACCTGCGTGCTGTTCGGCGACGGCGCCGGCGCGGTGCTCTTGGAGCCGCGCGACAACGGCTACGGCATCATGGATGCGCTGATCCGTTCCGACGGCTCCGGGATGATCCATCTGCATCAGAAGGCTGGCGGATCGCGCATGCCGGCGAGCGCGGAAACGGTTTCAAAGCGCTTGCACTATGTTCATCAGGAAGGCGCGGCGGTCTACAAGTTCGCCATCGCCAAGATGGCCGAGGTCGCCGGCGAGATCATGGCGCGCAACAATCTGCGCGGCGACATGATCGATTGGCTGGTGCCGCACCAAGCCAACAATCGCATCATCGAGTCCACCGCCGAGCGCATGGGTCTGCCCATGGAACGCGTGATGGTGACCATCAACAAATACGGCAACACCACCAATGCGACGATCCCGCTGTCGCTGTGGGACTACGAGCCACAACTCAAGGCCGGCAACCGCATGGTGCTGGCGGCGTTTGGCGGCGGCTTCACCTGGGCCGGCGTCTATCTGACCTGGGCCTATGACGGCGCCAACGCATCGAAGCTCAACGGCAACGGCGCGAACGGCCGTGCCTGACGGCGCGGCGCGGGGGCGACCGGCGCGTCTCGAGAACTCGCCTGACGCCAAGCTTCCTCAGATCGCTTTTGAGCATCCTCTGATGAGCGAATGCGCATGGCCGCCGGATGGCGACCATTGCCGTGTCGCCTCGCTGTAATCGACAGCACGCGATCTACACGGCTTTTCAACCATCCATGCGCATCATAGTTGACCGTATACAGATTGAATGTATCCTGTCTATTAAAGGATGTCTTTTGGTTTGGTCAGTGCGGCGCAACGCATGTGCGTGAGATAAGCCGCGCGGTCGACTGACGATGGCAATCCTTTCCGCGCATCTCGCGTTCCCGGAGCCCCGGGTAACGACGGACTCTAAGACTTACGAAGCAAATGAAGGCCGCACGGTATGCGGCCATGGGAGGACTACATGCCAATTCTCGATCGTCGCCAGACAGCGCTTGGGCTCGCCGCGGCAGGCCTTGGGGCGCTCGTGGGGCCCGCGGCGGCGCAACGCGGCGGCATCGTCAAGCTGGTCGTTCCGGCGGCGCCAGGCGGGGCGATCGATGTGATCGGCCGGATTTATGCGCAGCGCCTGTCCGAGATTCTCGAGCAGACCTGGGTCGTCGAGAACCGCTCCGGCGCCAACAACACGCTCGGCGCGTCCGTCGTCGCGCGCGCCGCGCCGGATGGCGCCACCTTCCTGACCAACGCCGATATTCAGATCATGGCGCGCCACGTGATGAAGGCGGTCTCCTATGACCCGGTCGGCGACTTCACGCCGATCTCGCGTTTCGCCACCTCACCGATGGTTCTGGTCGGCAATCCGGGAAAGACGCCGGCGACCGCCGCTGAACTCATTGCCGCGATGAAGGCACAGCCCGACCGCTTCTCGTTTGCGAACTCGGCGCTCGGCAGCATGGGCCATCTGGCGACGGAAAGCTTCAAGCGTCGCATCGGTGCCGATACGCTGATCGTGAGCTATCGCGGCACGGCGCCGGCGATCAGCGATGTCATCGGCGGTCAGACTGTGCTGATGGTCGCGCCGCTGGGCTCCGCGTTGCCCTATATCAAAGCCGGTACGTTGCGCGCCTTCGCGATCATGGGGCCGAAGCGTAGCGCCGGCGCTCCCGACATACCGACGATCGCTGAGGCCGGGCTCCCGGGCCTCGATTTCCTGCTTTGGTACGGACTGTGGGCGCCGAAGGGCCTCCCTACGGACATGGTTGCGCGCGTCAACGCCGCCGTGCAGAAGGCTTCGAAGGATCCGGGACTTGTCGAGCGCTTGGTCGCCCTTGGCGCGGAGCCGGTCACCGAAGACGCCGCCAGCTTCGCGCGTTTCATCGCCGATCAAGTCGAACGGTCGGCCCGCATCGTCCAGGAGGCCGGCATCCGTCCGGAATAAAACCGCCGACCAACCTAGCGCTTGACGCATCCGTCCAGGAACAGCGCGACCGTCTCACGATTACGTCGGTCCAACACATCCCAATCGATGTCGGTCTCGACGGCGAATAGCCGCCGAGTCCGCATGGGCGCGATGACGACGGCGGCGAAAAACTGCGCCAGAAGCAACGGGTCGCCGTCGCGGATTTCGCCGCGTGCCATCCGGTTCTTGAAGAAGGCGGCGAGAGTCTGGTGGACCCGCAGCGGACCAACTTCATAATAGCGCCGCGACAACTCGGGAAATCGTTCTGCTTCTGCTACGAACAGGCGATGCATCGCGACGACGCCAGGCTGTAGAATCGAACGCGTGTAGTTGTCGGCAATCTTAATCAAGATGGTCGACAATTCCGCTGTGTCGGCATCTGGACCGAGAAAAGGGTTTTCGAAGTTGTCGCAGATCGAATTCATGATCGCGACGAAGAGCTGCTCCTTGCCCTCGAAATGGCTGTAGATCGTCGGCTTCGACACGCCGGCCTGGGCCGCGATCTGGTCGATGCTGGTGCCGTTGAAGCCATGCGCCATGAAGGCCTCTGTCGCGGCCTTGAGGATCAGCTCGCGCGCGCTATGCGGCGCCCGGCGGCGCGGTGGCAGCGTTGCGCTTTCCTGGGCCACGGCGCTTATTTCCCTGCATGCCGCTTGAGGAATCCGAGCACGGCGGCGTTGAACTCCTGCGGCTTCTCGATGTTCACCAAATGCCCGGCGTCGTCGATGACGGCGATCTCGGCGCCGGGAATGTCGCCGGCGATCTCGCGCGCCATCTCCACCGTCGTCAGCTTGTCCTCGCTGCCGACGACGACCAAGGTCGGCACCTTGATGTCGCCGAGATCGCTGCGGACATCCATGCGCACCGAGGCCTCGATGCTCTTGATGTAGGACTCTTTGTGCAGCCGGCTCATGCTGTCGACGAGGCTGCGGAACGCCTCCTCGGACGCGTTCGGGCCGATCAAGGTGCG
>JANLJK010000185.1 GCA_029255525.1 Pseudolabrys sp. | reverse complement strand
CCAGGTCATGCGAAGGCCTTCATGTGAAGGGTCTTTACATGACTTGGATGACGCCGTCGATGGCGGTTAGCCGCGCGCGGCAAACGGCAGACGGTCGAACAGAGTCGGCCCATCGGGCTCAGCGCCTTCAATGGTAAGCAGCCTGAGCTTGGTGGCAACGCCGCCGGTCGCTGAAAAACCACCGCTCTTGCCGGCCGCCGCCAGCACGCGATGGCAGGGCATGATGATCGGCACCGGGTTTTCCCCGAGCGCGCGGCCGACGGCGCGCGACAGCGCCTTGTCGCCGAGGCGGCCGGCGATCTCGCCATAGGTCATCGTCCGCCCGGGCGGGATCGCGCGCGCGATAGCGTAAACGCGTTTGTTGAATTCGGAAGTCTCGTCGTCATCGATGACGATATCGCGCAAGTCGCGCGCCTCGCCTGCGAGCAGCGCGATGACGTCGTCGATGGCGTGTCGGATGGCCAACGGCGGGGCAGCCTCGAGCGCCTGCAGATAGCGTTTGATCAGCCGCGCGCGCGTGGCCGCGGCATCCGCCTCTGGCAATTGCACGGCAAAGACGCCGCGCGCACTCCAGACGATGCCGCAAGCGCCGAGCGCGGTATCGAAGATGGTGAAATCGAGAGCCGGCATGATGCCCAGCTTAAAGCGTACGGCCGATTCCGCCACCCGCTTTCTGCGACACCGGCCCTACGCGGCGAAGAGGCTGTAATTGGCCATATCCGCCGTGATGCCGAGACGCGTCACCGCCTCCTGCGGATTGAAGTTCATTTCCTTGTAGCACGCCGCAACCGCCGCTTTGGCGCTTTCCAAGGCGCCCGCGCTCTCCCATTCGACGAAGGTCACGACATTGAACGCGCCCGGGCCGGAGACCTGTTCGAGCACGAGGTTCTGCCGGCAACCGGGCATCGCCTCGAGCATGCCTTTGATCATCGCGACGCGCGCCATGAACTCCGCGCGCGCCGCGGCCGGCACGACGAACTTGTCGACGCGATAAACGGACGGCGAAGCGACTGACATGAACGAACTCCCTTTGAACAAACTCTCGGCCCATGCACCAATAATTGACTATATATAGTCAATTCGTCTATTTAATGTCAATGACCGACAGACAACGCACAGCAATGGGCTCCGCCCTCAGTCTCCTCATCCTCGACGTGTTCCGGCTCAATGGCCTCCTGCTCGCCGAAGGCGACCGCCTCGTGGCGGATCTCGGCCTCACCAGCGCACGCTGGCAGGTGCTGGGCGCCATCGCGCTTGCCGAGACGCCGCAGCCGGTCGCGTGGCTGGCGCGCAGCATGGGCCTCTACCGGCAGGGCGTGCAGCGCATCGTCAACGAGCTCAAGCAGGAGGGCTTCGTCGCCTTCGCGGACAATCCCCATCATCGGCGCGCCAAGCTGGTGACGCTCACGAAAAAAGGGCGAGCAGCCTTCGAGACCGCGGACCGGACGCAGAAGCCCTGGGTAAACAGACTGGCGAAAGGCTTGAATACCGTCGACCTCGCCGCCACCCGCCGCGTGCTCGCGACGTTGCGGCAGCGGCTCGAAGAGGAAGCACGCGAGGACGACTGACCGCAGTACGCGCGCTACTTGGCGCCCACGCGCTTCTTGAGACGCGCCAGCGTGCGCGTGAACACCTTGGCGTCGTTGGCCGCGCGCGCCAGCACCAGGGCGCCCTGGATGCCGGCGAGCACGTCTTCCGACAAGGCCGCCGCCTCGGCCCGCGCGTAGCCGGCGCGACACAGCGCGGCGGTGAGCGCCTCGCCCCAGGCTTTGAAATAGTCGCGCACGGCCGCGGCGAATTCATCACGCGCGGCGCCGAGCGCGAACACACCGACGAGGCAGACGCGACGGCCCGAGCGGAAATAGTCGTCGACCGCGGCAAACATATGCGCGATTCCGGCGCGCACATCCTCGGCCTCGCCCAGCGGCACGAATACGTTGCGCACGAACCAGCCGTCGATCTCGGCCAGCACCTCGGCGGCCATCTGCTGCTTGCCGCCGGGGAAGAGATGATAAAGGCTGCCTTTGCCGAGCCCGGTCGCCTTGGTGATCAAAGTGAGGCTCGCACCTTCATAGCCATGCTCGCGAAAAACCTCGCCGAGATGCGGCAGCAGCCCGGCGCGGTTCGCGGCCAGCGATGGTGTGGCGGCCTTTTTGCGCACGATCAGAACGGCACCGCGGCGAGGCCCGGCACATCGGCCGGACGCGGCCCCGGCGCGGTCCAGTGGAAGCGACGATAGCTCGCCGCGATCGGCACGTCATTGATGCTCGCCTCGCGCCGGCGCATCAGACCGTTCTCATCAAACTCCCACTGCTCATTGCCGTAGGAGCGGAACCAGTCGCCCTTGGTGTCGTGCCACTCATATTGGAAGCGCACGGCGATGAAGTTGCCGTGGAAGGCCCACAGATCCTTGATCAGCCGGTAGTCCTGCTCCCTCTCCCACTTGCGCGTGAGAAAGGCGACAATGGCCTTACGGCCTTGGAGAAACGCCGAGCGATTCCGCCACGTGCTGTCCTCGGTATAAGCGAGTGAGACCCGTTCGGGATCGCGCGTATTCCAGGCGTCCTCGGCCATGCGGACTTTCTGGGCGGCGGTTTCCGCCGTGAACGGCGGCAGCGGGGGACGCGACATCGGACTTCTCCTTGAGGGAACGAACCGGCGCCGTCGCCTGTACCGATCGGTACAAACTTTTGTCAAGGGCCGGGAAGCCTGGGACGGCGTTCATCGTGTCCTGAAGAAGATGCGCGCAGGTCAGGCGGGGCCAGTGCCCACGTCGAGATCCGCCTTCATGGCGATGCGCAAGGGCTTGGGGATCGGCTTGGCACGGCCGCCGGAGACGAAGGCCACCTGCACATGCGCCTCGACCAGCAGGTCCGGGCCACGCATGACCTTCTGGTGCAGCATGACGGAAGCGCCCTTCACCTCTTCCGGCGCGGTGATGATCTCCAGCAGATCGTCCATGTAAGCCGGCTTCTTAAAGGCGATGTCCATGTGGCGCACGACGAAGGCAAAGCCCGGCGCTTCGGCCGCGGCCTGCTCGAACAGCGCGCGATGGTCGGCGCCAATCAGCCGCAAGTAGTTGGTGCGGCCACGCTCCATGAAGCGCAGATAGCTCGCGTGATAGACGATGCCGGAGAAGTCGGTGTCTTCGTAGTAGACACGGATCGGCTGGAAGTGTTTGCCGTCGCGAATTTCGCCGTCGATGGAGGTCATAGCAGACTTACCGCTGAAATTCGGAATCGATATCGCGACGCCCATCCATGATCCGCAGAACGGTCACGCGATCCTCTTCGATTCGATAGAAGATGACGTAGTTTCCTGCAACCAAGCTGCGAGCGCCGGACATCAGATGGGAACGGTCGCGACCGATAAATGGAAAACGAGACAGGCGTGCGAACTTCGCTTGGAACTCGCGTGCAAGCGAAACCGCCACAGCCGGATTTCGCTCGGCCAAATAAGAATGGATAAGGAGGAGGTCCGCGTCGGCATCTTCGGAAAGATATACCTTCATCCGACCTTGCTGCTGGCATCAGACAAATTTGCGCGCCTCAAGAAATCGGCGAAATCCCACTCCCGCACCCGGCCCGCATCGGCCGATGCGGCACCTTTTGCCAGCTCCGCCTTTAGCACGCGGTACTTCTCCGCCTGTTCGAAGATGTAGGCGACCATCGGCTCCCGCATGTCCTCGGGAAGCTGGTCAAGCGCTTCGGCGGCTCGCTCGGTAAAGGTTTTCATAGGCGGCATGATAGCACAATTCCCGACGTTCTAATCGGTTTCTTCCTCGCCCCCGAACAACCCGAACTGCCCCGGGTCGCGCGCCGGCTCGGCAAGGCCGAGATGCTTGAAGGCGGCGCCGGTCAGGAGCCGCCCGCGCGGGGTGCGCTGGATGAAGCCCTTCTGGATCAGATAAGGCTCGATGATGTCCTCGATGGCGTCGCGCGGCTCCGACAGCGCCGCCGCGATGGTGTCGACGCCGACCGGCCCGCCGCCATAGTTGAGCGCGATGGTCGAAAGATAACGCCGGTCCATGGCGTCGAGGCCCGCAGCGTCGACTTCGAGCGCCGACAGCGCATGGTCGGCGATCTTGCGGTCTACCGCCTGCGCGCCGTCGACATGCGCAAAGTCGCGCACGCGCCGCAACAGACGCCCGGCGATGCGCGGCGTGCCGCGCGCGCGCCGCGCGATCTCGTTGGCGCCGTCCTCGGTCATGCCGAGGCCGAGCACGCGCGCGCCGCGCGACACGATCAGTTCGAGTTCCGCCTCGGTATAGAAGTTCAGTCGCACCGGAATCCCGAAGCGATCGCGCAGCGGATTGGTGAGAAGCCCCGCGCGCGTCGTCGCGCCAACCAGCGTGAACGGCGCGAGATCAATCTTCACCGAGCGCGCCGCAGGTCCCTCACCGATGATGAGGTCGAGCTGGAAGTCCTCCATCGCCGGATAGAGGATTTCCTCGACCTGCGGATTGAGCCGGTGGATCTCGTCGATGAACAGCACGTCGCGCGGCTCGAGATTGGTGAGCAGCGCGGCAAGATCGCCGGCCTTGGCGATCACCGGGCCGGAGGTCGAACGAAAATTGACGCCGAGTTCTCGGGCGACGATCTGCGCCAAAGTGGTCTTGCCGAGGCCCGGCGGACCGACGAACAGCACGTGGTCGAGCGCCTCGTTGCGCGCGCGCGCGGCGTCGATGAAAATCTTTAAGTTCGCGCGCGCCTTCTCCTGGCCGATGAAATCGGCCAGCTTCTGCGGACGCAACGAGGCATCGACATCGTCGTCACGCTTGTCGGCGGTCACGAGGCGGCGGGGCGGAGTGGTCATGATGGCCTCTTATCCCTCCCCTGAAAGGGGAGGGTCCGGCGCGAAGCGCCGGGGGTGGGGTCACCTTGAAATGGCCCCCACCCGGCTCGCTACGCTCGCCACCCTCCCCCGCAAGCGGGGGAGGGATAAGTCCGTTTACTCACGTCATCCCCCGCCGGTATTTGTTCGGAAGCAGGTCACCGATGGTCGTCACCTCCGGTCCCTTCTTGCCGTTCGGCACGATCACGCGCGCCTTGGCATCGTAGTCGTGAATCAGTTCGCGGCAGGCGCCGCACGGCGACACAACCGCGATGCCGCCCGGCTCGCCGGGCTTCGGGTGGCGCACGGCCACGATGGTCTCGATGCCCTGATCACCCTTCGCTGTGAGCGCGGTACCGATGGCGACGGCCTCGGCGCAGACCGCGCCGCGGCCGACATAAGCGTCGAGATTGACACCCGTCACGAGACGGCCGTCGCGCGTGCGCAGCGCCGCGCCGACTTCCTGCCAGTCATTGCGATAACTCGCCTTGATCGCGGCGGTGGCGGCGTCGATCAGTTCCTGGTCCTTGTCCGTCAGCTTCATCAAACACATTCCACTTTTCTATCTCGCCCTGGATCCCGGATAACCGCACTTTGTGCGGTTTCCGGGATGACCTCGCTACGCTCGGTCACTTCGCCAGCTCCTTCAGCCCCTGCCGGATCAAGGTCGCCGTGTCGGCGCCCTCGCCGACAACATGCACGGCGGCGGCAATCGCCGCGGCCGCCTGCGGCTGGCCATAGCCGAGATTGACCAGCGCCGATACGGCGTCGGCCACTGGCTT
>JANLJK010000184.1 GCA_029255525.1 Pseudolabrys sp. | reverse complement strand
GCGACAACGCCTTGGCAGTCGTCGAGGGCGTGGCGCCGATCGAGCTCGGCGTGAAGCTATTCCTCTTCTACGCCGCCTCCGGCGCGGTGGCCTATGCCATCCGCCGCATTGCCGGCCAACCCTGGATCGAGCGCCAGAAAGAGCCGATCGACGGCCTGAACGTGATCGCGCTGTTCGTCTTCGCCATCGTCGCCATGGAAGGCGTACCGCGGCATGTGATGGCCGACCCGCTATTCGCCCTCGGGCTGCTCGGCTTCATCGTGCTTTTGACCTGCTTCCAGCTCGCGCTGAGCATGCTGGTCTTCCTGCGCGCGGGCACCGAAAGCGGCGTGGTGATCGGGCTCTCCGCCGCCTTCCGCAATCTCGGCGTGGTGGTGGCCGCGCTCGGCTCGTCGCTGTCCGACGTTGCCTGGTTCTATTTCGCGCTGGTGCAGTTTCCGATCTATCTGATGCCGGCTTTGGTGAAGGCGGTCAGGCGCCGCCTTCACCCGCCGTCATCGTCTTTTAGACCAGGGCCGAGACCGCCGAGCTCGCCTGGCTGACCAATTGCGACTGCAATTGCTTCAGTGTGTCGAGGAGTTGAGCGAAGCTCTGCGGCGCATGGCTTTTGCCGGACGAGGTGTCGTTATCCGACGTCTCGCTGTCCTGCGCCGGCGTCGTCATGCTGATCGAACTGCCGTCGGCATAAGTGATGGTGGTCGTGGTCGAGCCGTCGGCGGCCGTGGTCGTCTTGGTGGTGGCGCTGGAGGCGGAGCTGCCGCTTGCCGATCCGGACGAGTCACCCGAACCGCCGCCCTGTGCCTCACTGCCCATCGGCGGTGGCGGCGGGCGCTGTGGCTTGGCGGCTTCCAGTTCGCTCGCGCTGATGGTGCCGTCGCCATCGGTGTCGAGCTTGCTCATGAAGGAGGAGGCTGCGGCGCCGGCATTGTCGACGCCGGCCGACTTCATTGCCGTTTCGAGTTCGGTCGAGGTGATCGAGCCGTCGCTGTCGCTATCCAGCTTCGAGAATAGATCGGACGAGGACTGGTCCCCCTCCGGGGTTGCGCTGGCGCCGGCTCCGTCGCCGCTCAGTTGGCTTTGCATGGCGAGCAGCGCCGCCATCATGCCGCTCGCCAACTGCTGCGTCGTCCCGGTCGAGCTGCTGCTCGACGACGTGGAGTCGGTCGAACCGGTGCTCGTCGACGACGAATCGGTCGAACCGCCGGCACCGCTCAATTGGGAGAAGAGCTGCTCCAGGCCCGACATGGCCTCGGAAGAACTGCTCGCCTTGGAGGAAGACCCGCCCTGCAGCAACGACTGCAGATAGGAGGCAATCGAACTTGAAGATGAACCTACCGACATTGACATGACACAACCCTCGCACCCCGCCGGCCCACGCCGGACGCTGTCGCCCGCTGCTTTCGTCGCAAGAGCCGGGCCAGCGGCGGCGAAACGCGAAAAGCCCCGTCCCGCTTGACGTTTTCCACAGGGGCACACAGCCGCGCCGGCGCACGGCGCCCCGCAAAGCCGGCAATTCTTGCCTGTCGTTGCGCGGAAATTGCCGGGCAAGAAACCGCCGCGCGTTGCCCCCCGCCCGCCAGCGTGTTACCCGAACCTCCTCTGGAGGCCCGCAAAAAATGCTCCGTCCGCTGATCATTTCGCCGTCCATCCTGTCCGCCGATTTCGCCAAGCTCGGCGAGGACGTGCGCGCGGTCGATGCCGCCGGCGCCGACTGGATCCATGTCGACGTGATGGACGGGCATTTCGTCCCCAACATCACCATCGGCCCTGACGTGGTGAAGGCGCTGCGGCCACACAGCAAGAAGCTGTTCGACGTCCACCTGATGATCAGTCCTTGCGATCCTTATCTCGAGGCCTTCGCCAAAGCCGGCTCCGACATCATCACCGTCCATGTCGAGGCGGGCCCGCACATCCACCGCTCGCTGCAGGCGATCAAAGCGCTCGGCAAGAAGGCCGGCGTGACGCTCAACCCCGGCACCTCGGTGTCGGCGCTGGAGAACGTCATCGACATGGTCGATCTCATCCTGGTGATGTCGGTCAATCCCGGCTTCGGCGGCCAGAGCTTCATCCCCGGCGCGCTGGACAAGATCGCCGCTGTGCGCGCACTGGTCGGCGCGCGCCCGATCGACATCGAGATCGACGGCGGCGTGACGCCCGACAACGCCGCGCGCATCGTGCAGGCTGGCGCCAATGCGCTGGTCGCCGGCTCGGCCGTGTTCAAGGGCGGCAATCTCAAAGGCAATATTGATGCGATCCGCTCAGCCGCCACGATGGCGCGCGGCGAAGCCGCTTGAACGATCGACCAGCGTCGTCGCGCCGGGCAAGCGCGCCGCCATCGCCGCGCTGCTGCAGCCAGGCGAAACAATCCAGTGGATCGGCACCCCCGACCTCATCTCGACACTGCGGACGCAACTCGTGCTGTGGTGGGTCGGCTTGCCGTGGACGGCGGTCGCGCTGACTCTTTATTTCGTCGGCCGGATCTCCGAGAGCTGGACGCCATTCGTGGTCGTTCCCGGGCTCGTCTTTGTCGCCGCGCCGTTTGTGATGATGCTCTACGCGGACGGCACCGTCTACGCGATCACCAACCTCCGGGCGATCATCAAACACGACGCCGTCGGCAAGAAGCAAACCGTCAGCGTGCCTTTCGCGGATATGGACGAGCGGCTGGAAATCCTTCCCGTCCGCCCCGGCATCGGACATCTCTATTTCGCCTCCGGCATGTCCACCAAGCTGAGCAACGTCGACCACACCGGCAAGCTCGCCTTCCGCGAAATCGCCCGGCCGGAGGCCGTCGCCCAATTGCTCGAACAAATCCGGGCCCAGTGGAAGGCCGGTGGTAGCCGCACGCCCTAATTTTCCACCCTTTCGCCTTGCATTTGGGGCGTCTGGGACCGATCCAACCCACCTGCCGACGACGACGAGGCCTTCATGATCCCCCGCTATTCCCGTCCCGCGATGACCGCCATCTGGTCGCCGGAAACCAAGTTCCGCATCTGGTTCGAGATCGAGGCGCACGCTGCCGACGCCATGGCTGAGCTCGGCGTCATCCCGAAGGACGCCGCCAAGACCATCTGGGCCAAGGGCAAGGACGCGAAATTCGACGTCGAGCGCATCGACGCCATCGAGGCGGAGGTCAAGCACGACGTCATCGCCTTCCTCACCCACGTATCCGAGATCGTCGGCCCGGAAGCGCGCTTCATGCATTCCGGCATGACTTCCTCCGACGTGCTCGACACCTGCCTCAACGTGCAGCTCGTGCGCGCCGCCGATCTTCTGCTTGAGGACATCGACAATCTGCTCGCCGCGCTCAAGCGCCGCGCCTTCGAGCACAAGCTGACCCCCACCGTCGGACGCTCGCACGGCATCCACGCCGAGCCGACCACCTTCGGGCTGAAGCTGGCACAGGCTTACGCTGAATTCGCGCGCAACCGCGCGCGCCTGGTCGCCGCGCGCCAGGAAGTCGCCACCTGCGCCATCTCCGGCGCCGTCGGTACTTTCGCGCAGGTCGATCCGCGCGTCGAAGAGCACGTCGCCAAGGCCATGGGCCTGTCGGTCGAGCCGGTGTCGACGCAGGTCATCCCGCGCGATCGCCACGCCATGTATTTTGCAACGTTGGGCGTCATCGCCTCATCGATCGAACGTCTGGCGACGGAAATCCGCCATCTGCAGCGCACCGAGGTCTTGGAAGCCGAAGAGTTCTTCTCCGAGAAGCAGAAGGGCTCCTCGGCCATGCCGCACAAGCGCAACCCGGTGCTGTCGGAGAACCTGACGGGCCTTGCGCGCATGGTGCGCGCTTATGCCTTGCCAGCGATGGAGAACGTGGCGCTCTGGCACGAGCGCGACATCTCGCATTCCTCGGTCGAACGCATGATCGGCCCCGACGCCACCGTGACGCTCGACTTCGCGCTGGCGCGCTTGGCCTCCATCATCGACAAGCTCATCGTCTATCCGTCGAACATGCAGAAGAACATGGACAAGCTCGGCGGCTTGATCCACTCGCAGCGTGTCTTGATCGCGCTGACCAAGGCCGGCGTCGCCCGCGAAGACGCCTACCGGCTGGTGCAGCGCAACGCCATGAAGGTATGGCGCGGCGAGGAAAGCGATTTCCTCAAGCTCCTCAAGGCCGATCCCGACGTCCACGCCAAGCTCACCGACAAGGAGCTCGAGGCCAATTTCGACCTCGACCACCACTACAAGCACGTCGACACGATCTTCAAGCGGGTGTTCGGCGCGAGTTGAAATGCCGCGAGTTGGAATGCAATGACAGAAATTGCCAATGGGCGCGTCGTCGCCGTCTGCGTCGCCAAAGGCCATAACTTCAGCAAGCCGCCGGTTTTGAGCATTCGGCTCTTGGCCGGGCTGGGCGTCGAAGGCGACGCCCACCTGGGCGAGAAGGTGCAACACCTTTATCTCCAGCGAAAAAACCCCGATGCGCCGAACCTGCGCCAGGTGCACCTGATGCATACCGAGCTGTTCGACGAAGTCCGCGCCAAGGGCTTTGACGTCAAGCCGGGCGATCTCGGCGAGAACGTCACCACGCAAGGCATCGACCTCCTCGGCCTGTCGACCGGCACCAAGCTCTATCTCGGCGAGGAGGCCGTCATCGAGATCACCGGCCTGCGCAATCCCTGCTACCAGATCGACAATTTCCAGAAAGGCTTGCTGCACGCGACCCTGGACAAGAGCGGCCCCAAGCTGGTGCGCAAGTCCGGCATCATGAGCATCGTGCTCGTCGGCGGCGATGTCCGGCCCGGCGACATTATCCGCGTCGTGCCGCCACAAGGGCCGCATCGGCCGCTGGAGCTGGTGTAGGCTATAGAATACCATCTTCAGCCCGGTGTTCGGAGCGGCGCGAGGTAGGATGTGGGGCGGCGCATGACCATCGTTCTGATGTCGATTGGGATGGTGGTCATGGTCGCGGCCGGCGTCCTTGCCGCCATGATTGCCTTCGGCACGAGCGCGCCGCCACCGCCGATGGCCTCGATCAGCAATCCGTTCCGCAGCGTCGACTACAGCGACCTACCGCCGCCGGTCCGCATCGATACGCCCAGCGGCTCGCCGCTGTCGGTGCATATGTATGAAGCCAGCCCCCCAGCGGGCGCGCCCGAACGCGTGGCGATCCTCGTGCATGGCTCCTCGGCCATGGGTGCCAGCATGCACGTGCTCGCCAAGACGCTCCGCGACGCCGGCATCACTGTCTATGCGCCCGACATCCGCGGCCACGGCAATACCGGTCGCCGCGGCGACATCGATTACTTCACGCAACTCGATGACGATCTGAGCCACCTCGTCGCGACGGCGCGCACCGCGCATCCGCAAGCGGCCATATCATTGATCGGCTTTTCCTCCGGCGGCGGCTTTTCGCTGCATATCGCCGCGACGCCGCTCGGCGCGCAGTTCGAGCGCGCCATCCTGATCTCGCCGATGCTGGGGCCGCGGGCACCGACGACGCGCGGCGGCGTCAGCAATGCCTGGGCCCAGCCTTATATCCCGCGCATCATCGCGCTCACGATCCTCAACAGGCTCGGCATTCATGCCTTCAACGGACTGCCCGCGCTCGCTTTCGGCATCGCGCCCGAGAGCGCCGACCGGCTGACCGGTGTCTATTCGTTCCGCCTGCTCGGCGCCTTCGGCACAAAC
>JANLJK010000183.1 GCA_029255525.1 Pseudolabrys sp. | reverse complement strand
ACGCCTTCCGGCGCGTCGCCAGGATGAAGATCGGCAACGCGCGCGCGGTCCGGCGACTTTGGCAGGAACTGAAGCATGATGCCGCCGGCCCGCCAGCGATGCTTGGCGCCGCCTTGGGCCGCGCTCAGTTCCTCCGCCACCGCGAGCCGCACCCGCGTCGGGATCTGCTCGGAGCGCAGGAAATATTCATGCGCGGCGTCTTCCAGCGAGCCACCATCGAGCGCCACCAGACCCTGGTAGCGGCTCATGTCCGGTCCCTGGTCGATGGTCATCGCCAGATGACCTTTGCCGAGCAATCCGCCGGCATCGGTCGCGCCAGCCGCGATGGCTTCCGCCACGCGATCCTTGTCGAAGCGCGCGCAGGCCCGCACTTTGTTGGGGGTCATGAAGTCAACCACCAGCATGCGCACCGGCCCATCGGTCTGGGTCTGCAAAATAAACCGGCCCTCTATCTTGAGGGCCGAACCGAGCATCACCGTCAGCACCAAGGCCTCACCGAGAAGTTTGGCCACCGGCTGCGGATAGGCGTGCTGTTCCAGGATCTCGTCCACCACCGGGCCCAGCCGGACCACGCGGCCGCGCAGGTCGAGGGTCGATACCTCGAACGGCAGCACGATGTCGTCGACGGTCGTCTCCGACGGCGCGCGGGAGGGGATGGCGGAAAAATCGGTCATGTCGCTCGTGTCGCTCAGGGTCATGCCGCCTTATGTAGAGCGCGGCGGCGGGATTTCGAGCCCCGCCCTCTCCACCGTCATGCCCGGCTTTATGCCGGGCATCCACGTCTTCTTTGCCGTGACCAAGACCTGGATGGCCGGGACAAGCCCGGCCATGACGGGCCAAGCTTCTCAGCGCCGGCTCACGCGTCGGCGTGCAGGCACCAGGCGAGCAGGCCCTTTTGGGCGTGCAGGCGGTTCTCGGCCTCGTCAAACACCACCGACTGCGGCCCGTCGATCACCTCGTCGGTGACCTCCTCGCCGCGGTGGGCCGGCAGGCAGTGCATGAACAGCGCGTCGGGCTTGGCCTTGGCCATCAGGCTGGCGTTCACCTGGTAACGCTTGAGCACATTGTGACGGTGCTTGCCGTCGCGGTCGCCCATCGACACCCAGGTGTCGGTGAACACGCAATCGGCATCCTTCACCGCCGCTTCCGGGTCCTCGCCGATTTCAATCGCCGCGCCAGACGTCTTCACCCAGTCCAGCAGCCATTTCTTCGGCTTGAGCTCGGGCGGTGTCGCGACGCGGAGCTGGAAGTCGAACCGCTCGGCCGCGTGCATCAGCGAAGCCAAGACGTTGTTGGCGTCGCCGGTCCAGGCAATGGTGCGGCCTTTGATCGAGCCGCGGTGCTCGACATAGGTCATCACGTCGGCCAGCACCTGACAGGGATGCGAGCGGCGCGTCAGGCCGTTGATCACCGGCACGGTGGCATGGCGGGCGATCTCAGCGACCGCCTCGTGATCGAGCGTGCGGATCATGATGGCATCGACGAAACGTGACAGCACCTTGGCGGTATCGGCGAGCGTCTCGCCGCGGCCGAGCTGCATCTCCTGCGCGGTGAGCATGATAGCCTCGCCACCGAGCTGGCGCATAGCGACGTCGAACGACACGCGCGTACGCGTCGACGGCTTATCGAAGATCATCGCCAAAGTCTTGTCTTCGAGCGGCTTGTTGCGCACGCCCTTGGCGCGCTCGGCCTTCATGGCGCGGCTGGAATCGATCAGCCCGGCCAGCACCGGCTTCGGGATATCGATGAGATCGAGAAAATGCCGGACGTTGGACATCACGCAGCCCCCTGCTTGGCGGCACGGGCATGCGTCTGCGCCAGCCGCGCGCAGGCGCGGTCGATGCGGCTGACGGCCTCGGAAATCTCCTCCTCGCCGATGATGAGCGGCGGCAGGAGGCGTACGACATTATCGCCGGCGGCCGGCGTGAGCATCTTCTCGGCGCGCAGCTCGTCCACCATCTCGGAGACCGGCGGCACCAGGCGCAGGCCCATCAGCAGGCCTTCGCCGCGCACCTCGGCGATGACCGACGGATAGCGGTCTTTCACCTCGGCCAGACGCTGCTTCAGCCGCAGCGCGCTCTGCTTCACTTTGTCGAGAAAGCCATCTTCCATCACGACATCGAGCACGGCATTGGCCACCGCCATCGCCAGCGGATTGCCGCCGAAGGTGGAACCATGCGTGCCGGGCGTCATGCCCTTGGCTGCTTCGGCGGTGCCGAGGAACGCACCGACCGGAAAGCCGCCACCAAGCGCTTTCGCCAGCGCCATGATGTCCGGCTCGACGCCGGTGAGCTGGTGCGCGAACAACGCGCCGGTGCGGCCAATGCCGGTCTGCACCTCGTCGAAGATCAACATGAGGCCGTGCTTGTCGCACAGCTCGCGCAAGGCCCGCAGGAACGCGGACGGCACGACGCGCACACCGCCCTCGCCCATCACCGGCTCGATCAGAATACCGGCGGTCTCCGGGCCGATGGCCTTCTTGACCAGTTCGATATCGCCATAAGCGACCTGATCGAAGCCCTCGACTGGCGGGCCGAAACCATCGAGGTATTTCTTGTTTCCGGTTGCCGACAGAGCCGCAAGCGTGCGCCCGTGGAATGCGCCTTCGAAGGTGATGATGCGATAGCGCTCGGGCTTGCCCGACACCGCCTGGTATTTGCGCGCCATCTTGATGGCGCCTTCGATGGCCTCGGTGCCGGAATTGCAGAAAAAGACGAAGTCGGCGAACGACGCCGCGCACAACCGATCGGCCAGCCGTTCGGCACCGGGGATGCGGTAGAGGTTTGAAACGTGCCAGACCTTCTGCGCCTGCTCGGTGAGCGCGGCGATCAGCTTGGGATGTGCATGACCGAGCGCGTTGACGGCAACGCCGGAGGTGAAATCGAGATAGCGATCGCCCGCCGCCGTATAGAGCCAAGCGCCCTCGCCTCGCTCAAAAGCGACATCGACGCGCGCATAGGTCGGCAAAACATGCGAGTTCACGGCTCGTTACTTCCATCGATGGGAGATCGATCCCTGCTCGTGGGATCGCCGTCACCCTGGCTTCTGGCTGCGCCATTTCAGTCCGATTGCGGATCAGGCACGGGCCAAAATGAAATGTGCCGCCTCGCCGGGCGGCACTGGTGAGCATTTTATTGGCGGAACGCCTCAAGTCAACAAGTGTGGAACGGCCGATTCGGCGGACTCATTTACGCCGCAACCCCGGATTCTATTGGAAAACTGTTGGTAGCTGCGGTTAGCGGGCTTGCAATGCTTGCACGCGACTCACCCCATATTGTAGCGTTTAGGTCAAGTCAGTACGACATCTCGTACGGCAGAGAGCGAATTTCTAGTCCATTCCTGGGGCGTATGCGTCCGGGTGCCGATCACATGGCACCGGATGTCGGGGGTGGATTCTAAGCCAAGGCCTTGAGCGCCTTAGGAGAATACGATGGGCTGGACAGACGAGAGGGTCGAACTTCTCAAGAAGCTATGGTCGGACGGACTGTCCGCCAGCCAGATCGCCGCCGAGCTCGGCGGGATCACCCGCAACGCGGTCATCGGCAAGGTGCATCGGCTCGGCCTGTCAGGCCGCGCCAAGAGCCCTTCCTCGGCGGCGCCGCGCCCACGCAAGGCGCGCTCGTCGGGTCACATGCTGCGGGTGGCGCGGCCGGTGGTGCGCGGCAATACCGCGCTGGCCTTCGAGTACGAGGCCGAGCCCGAGCCGGAAATGCTCGAGATCCCGGTCGAGCAGCGCAAGACGCTACTGCAGCTCAACGAGAAGACCTGCCGCTGGCCGGTTGGCGATCCGGGCGGTACCGACTTCTTCTTCTGCGGCGGCGATGCCGCGGCAGAGCAGCCCTATTGCTCGTTCCACTGCCGCGTCGCCTACCAGCCGGCCAATGACCGCCGGCGCGAGAAGCGCTCGTTCCGCTGACTCGGCTCACCGGGAAATCAAAAATAAAAGGCCGGGCATTGCCCGGCCTTTTTCATGGCGCGATGCGCGATCTCTAGTTCATCCGGCCGAAGCGGTCGTCGAGCGCATAGCCCGCGCCGCGCACGGTGCGGATCGGGTCGGCAGCCTGGCCACGGTTGATCGCCTTGCGCAGCCGGCCGACATGGACGTCGACGGTGCGCTCGTCGATATAGATGTCCGAGCCCCAGACGCCATCGAGCAATTGCTCGCGCGAGAACACACGGCCGGGGCGCTCCATCAGGAACTCGAGCAGGCGGTATTCGGTCGGCCCGAGGTCGATGGCGCGGCCGTTGCGTGACACGCGCTTCTTCTCGCGGTCCAGTTCGAGATCGCCGATGGTGAGCACATTGGCGACGCGATCGGGATTGGCCCGGCGCAGCAACGCGCGCACGCGTGCCAGCAGCTCCGGCACCGAGAACGGCTTGACGATGTAGTCGTCGGCGCCAGTGGCCAGCCCGCGCACCTTCTCGCTCTCCTCGCCGCGCGCGGTGAGCATGATGATCGGCAACTGCCGCGTTTCCGGCCGCGCCCGCAGACGACGGCACAGCTCGATGCCGGACAGGCCCGGCAGCATCCAGTCGAGCACCACCAGATCCGGCGTTGCTTCCTTCAGACGGGTGTCGGCGTCGTCGCCGCGAGCCGCCGTGTCGACGTCATAGCCTTCCGCCTCAAGATTATAGCGGAGCAGCATGGTCAGCGGCTCCTCGTCTTCGACGATCAGGATGCGGGCGCTCATAATGTCGTCCCGTTACCTTTCGCCCGCCGAGCGCAGCGCGGAGAGCGTTGTGGTATCGCCCTTCGGCCGCTGGTCGGCGATCGGCTTACCTTCGATGATGTAGTGTACCGTCTCGGCGATGTTGGTGGCGTGATCGCCCATGCGCTCGATGTTCTTGGCGCAGAACAAGAGATGGATGCAGAAGGTGATGTTGCGCGGGTCTTCCATCATATAAGTGAGGAGTTCGCGGAACACCGAGGTGCAGACGGCGTCGATTTCCTCGTCGCCGCGCCACACCGCCATGGCCTTGCTGACGTCACGGCGGGCATAGGCATCGAGCACGGTCTTGAGCTGCTCGAGCAGGAGATCGGTCATATGCTCGACGCCGCGGATCAGCTTCGGCGGCGGGAATTCGGCGTTGAGCGCGATGACGCGCTTGGCGATGTTTTTGGCGAGGTCGCCGATCCGCTCCAGATCGTTGGCGAGCCGCAGCGCACCGACGATCTCGCGCAAGTCGACCGCCATCGGCTGGCGGCGCGCGATCGTGAGCACGGACTTTTCCTCGATCTCGCGCTGCAGGACGTCGATGTTGACGTCGGCCGCGGTGATCCTTTGGGCGAGCGCGGTGTCGCGCTTGGCCAGAGCATCGACCGCATCGGCCACCTGCTTCTCGGCAAGCCCGCCCATTTCGGCGACCATGCGGGACAGGTCCTGCAGGTCGGTGTCGAAGGCCTTCGCGGTATGGTCGGTCATTGTCATGATCCTGTGGACTCCTGCCGCCGCTAGCCGAAACGGCCGGTGATGTAATCCTGGGTGCGGCGATCGGTCGGATTGGTGAAGATGTTCGTCGTCTCGCCGAACTCGATCATTTCGCCGAGATACATGAATGCGGTGAAGTCGGAGACACGCGCCGCCTGCTGCATGTTGTGCGTGACGATGGCGATCGTGTAGTCGTCCTTGAGCTCGTCGATCAGCTC
>JANLJK010000182.1 GCA_029255525.1 Pseudolabrys sp. | reverse complement strand
TGCCGTTGGAAGACGCCGCGATGGCGCGCCGAGAGGCGCACCGTATGCTCGCGAGATCATGCGGCATCTATCCAAATCAGCGCCTGCTCGGCGCGGAATGACGATGCCGTTTGAAAATTGAAGCAGAGACAGTTATTCCGCCGCGGCTTGCGCCGGCGCACCGATCCACGTTTCGAGATCGGCCAGAGCGCGCCGCGTCAGCGCGCTTCGCTTGGCCAAAGACTTGGCGGTGGCGCGGCCGAGCTTGCTCTTGCGATCGAAGTCGGGCTCGACAGCAAGCGGCGGCAGCAGGCCGAAATTGATGTTCATCGGCTGGAAGGACGACGGGCCGTTGTCGATGGTCTCGATATGACCGCCGGTGATGTGCGCGATGAGCGCGCCATGCGCCGTTGTCGGTGGCGGCGGCGCCAGATGTTCGCCACGCCGTTCGGCGGCGGCGAAGCGACCGACCATGAGGCCGACGGCGGCCGACTCCACATAGCCTTCGCAGCCGGTGATCTGCCCGGCGAAGCGCCAGCGCGAATTCGCCTTCAGCCTGAGCGTCTCGTCGAGCAGCTTCGGCGAATTGAGGAAGGTGTTGCGGTGCAGGCCGCCGAGGCGCGCGAACTCTGCGTTCTGTAGGCCGGGAATGGTGCGGAACACGCGCACCTGCTCGCCATGCTTCAGCTTCGTCTGGAAGCCGACCATGTTGTAGAGCGTGCCGAGCTTGTTGTCCTGGCGCAGTTGTACGACCGCATAAGCCTTCACCTCGGGCTGATGCGGATTGGTAAGGCCGAAGGGCTTCATCGGCCCATGTCGAAGCGTCTCGCGGCCGCGCTCGGCCATCACTTCGACCGGCAGGCAGCCGTTGAAGTAAGGCGTCGCTGCTTCCCATTCGTGAAAGACGGTCTTGTCGCCGGCGAGCAGCGCATCGATGAAGGCGTCGTACTGCTCGCGCGTCATCGGGCAGTTGATGTAATCGGCGCCGGAGCCGCCGGGCCCGGCTTTGTCATAGCGCGATTGGAACCAAGCCTGATCCATGTCGATGGAATCGCGATGCACGATCGGCGCGATGGCGTCGAAGAAGGCGAGGGATTCTTCGCCGGTGAGCTTGCCGATAGTGGCGGCGAGATCGGGCGAGGTGAGGGGCCCGGTCGCGATGATGACGCTGTCCCAGTCGTCGGCGGGCACCGCGACTTCGCCGCGTTCAAGCGTGATCAAGGGATGCGCCGTCAACGCTTGCGTAACGGCGTCGGAGAAGCCGTCGCGATCGACCGCGAGCGCGCCGCCGGCCGGCACCTGATGAGCGTCGCCACACCGCATGATGAGCGAACCGAGCCGGCGCATCTCGGCATGCACTAGGCCGACGGCATTGTGCTCGGCATCGTCGGAGCGGAACGAGTTCGAGCAGACGAGTTCGGCGAGGCCGTCGGTCTTGTGCGCGTCGGTCGAGCGTTCGGGCCGCATTTCGTGCAGCACGACGGGCACGCCCGCCTGCGCGAGTTGCCACGCTGCTTCCGAGCCGGCGAGCCCGCCGCCGATGACATGCACTGCTTGCAAAGAATTATTCATTTGGTGATCAATAGTTGCTCATGGACAGGCCGGCAACGGCTCTGTGGTAACGTGTTCCGACCGGGGTTCTTGTAATGCGTGTTGTGCGTCTTATCGCCGGTGCTGCCGGTGCGGTGCTGCTTCTGTCGCCCGCGATTGCGGGCGCCGGTGTGGCCGATGTCATCGAAGCAACTTATCCCGCCTATTCCGTGTCCGCGCCGACGCCCCAGGCGGTGTTCGTCTGCCATGGCTTTGGCTGCAAGTTCCGGAGTGAGGTCGACCTTGGCGCCGCGGATCATACGCGGCTGGCGCAGATCCTGGCCACGGGTGCGGGCTCGCCCGCGGCCGAGCGGCGTGCGGTGGCGGAAGCCTGGGCTTGGTTCGATCGCCGCATCGCGCCGACCGCCGGCACCCGCAACCACGTGGCCTCGGCGGGCGTGGAGTACATGTACGACCGGCGCCAGTTCGATTGCGTGGATTCCAGCCGGAACACGACGAGCCTGCTCTTGGTGCTGCAACAGCTTAAGCTGCTGCGCTACCACACCGTGGATGTGCCGCAGTCCCGTGGGCTGCTGATCGACGGCCGGCCGCCGCATTACACGGCCGTGCTGGCCGAGAAGGGCACCGGCGTGAAATGGGCGGTCGATTCCTGGACCCGGCGCTATGGCCAGACGGCGGAAGTGAAGCCGCTGGCGCGCTGGCTGATCGAGTGAGCCCCTGAAAACAAACACGCCCGCAGCGATGCGGGCGTTTCAACAGTCAGTCGACGCGAAGCGATTAGGCTTCGTGCGCGGCGCTCCAGGCGACCCGGGGGATATCCGAGCGGCTGATGCCGATGTCGGCGAGTTCGCGATCACCCAAGCTGTTCAGCTCATTCAGGCTCGCATTGTAGCGCTTCCACTCGCGGAAGAAGCGGACGATCTGGGCAAGCATTTAAGTCCTCGTTCTCTCAAGTTCCGGCGCCCTTGCGCCGATCGATCTCGTTGCATCGAACATAGGCGATTTGCCCGAAAAAGAAACAGATTATGTTGCGGTGCAGCTAAGCGAAAAATGCATGACTTAATAGACTGATAATAAACAAGAAAGACGAAATTTCTCAGATACCGCAGTGCGGTCGGCGGTCAAAAATCTGATAAATGTGCTCACGAAATAGACGTGCGTGTCAGAAGGGCACGGGATTTGACGTGGGCGGGGCCGTTTCGCTTCGATCTCGGGCGAATCTGCGCGAAATCGGCTCGAATGGAGGATTTGTTCTCTGAGGTTGTCATGCAGTGGACGCATTGATCTGCGTCAAGCTGGGAAATGGCCGGATTCGTCCGCGCGGCATTGGCCGAAACCGGCATTCGTGTAGATTTCCGCGCCTCGACGAGGGAGAACACCGATGCGCTGCGCCGCTGCCGCCTTTGGCTTTTGTCTGTGGCTTTCGGCCGGGACGGCCTCCGCGGCCGAGATCAAGGTGCTGACCGGCGGGGCCTTCAAGCAGGTTGTGCTGGCCCTGGTGCCGGCCTTCGAGCGCGAGAGCGGCCACAAGGTCATCGTCGACAACGACACCGCCGGCGCTCTCAAGAAGCGCATCGAGGGCGGCGAGGCGTTCGATATCGCGGTCGTCACGCCGGCCGTCATTGGCGAACTCGCCACCGCCGGCAAGATCGTGCCCGGCAGCCGCCTCGATCTCGCACGCGTCGGCGTCGGCGTGGCGGTGAAGGAGGGCGCGCCGAAGCCCGATATCGCCACCGTGGAGGCGCTCAAGCAGGCGCTCATTAGCGCCAAGACGGTCGCCTATATCGATCCGGCGAGCGGCGGCTCCAGCGGCGTCTATATCGAGAAGCTGTTCCAGCAACTCGGCATCGCCGATCAAATCCGCCCCAAGGCGAAGCTCAAGCGTGGCGGCCATGTCGCCGATCTCATCGTCTCCGGCGAGGCCGAGATCGCCCTGCATCAGATCAGCGAAATCATACCGGTCAAGGGCGCGGTTCTGGTCGGACCGTTGCCGAAGGAGATCCAGAACTACACGACCTATGCCGCCGGCCTGTCGGCGTCGTCCGCCAGTAAGGACGCGGCGCAGGCATTCATCAAGGCGCTCGCCGGGCCGGCCGCCGCTGCCGTGCTCAAGGAGAAGGGCATGGAGCCGGCGATTTAAAGGGCGGTGTCGGTGTCTCAGGTCCTTGATGCGCGTCTTGCCGATCGCCGCGTCGTCATCACCGCGCTCGGCGTGGCCCAGATTCTCGCGTGGGGAACGTCATTCTATTTTCCCGCCGTCTTCGCCGGCCCGATCGTGCGCGATACCGGCTGGTCGCTCGGCCTCGTCGTCGGCGGCACCTCGATCGGTCTCCTCGTCGCGGGCCTGATATCGCCGCAGGTCGGACGCCTCATCGGCACGCATGGCGGCCGGCCGGTGCTCCTGGCGAGCTCGTTGTTCTATGCCGTCGGTCTCGTCGGCATCGGTCTGGCGCCATCGCTGCCGGTCTATCTGCTGGCTTGGGGCCTGATCGGGCTCGGCATGGGCACCGGCCTCTATGATGCGGTCTTCGCCACGCTCGGTCGTCTCTATGGCAGCGAGGCACGCGGGCCGATCACCAACCTTACTTTGTTCGGTGGCTTCGCCAGCACGATCTGCTGGCCGCTCAGCGCTTTCATGATCGAGCATCTCGGTTGGCGCGGCGCCTGCTTTGTTTATGCCGCCTTGCATCTCCTGGTCGCGCTGCCGATGCAGATGGCGGTCGTGCGGCCGGCGGCGCGCGCCGACGGCGTTTCCGGCGCCCAAACAGAGGTCGACAAACCGGCCGGGCCGATCGCGCAGGAAAGCCTGATCTTTGCGCTGTTGGCCGTCGTGCTGTCGATCGCTGCTGGGGTCGGCTCGACGGTGGTCGTCCACATGATGCTGTTCCTGCAAGTGAGGGGCGTTGATTTCGCGGTGGCTGTGGGCCTTGGCACCTTGTTCGGCCCGGCGCAGGTCGGCGCCCGCGTGGTCGAGCGGCTGTTCGGCGATCGCTATCACCCGATCTGGACCATGATCGCATCCTGCACGCTGATGGCCGTGGGCCTCGTGCTGTTGTGCGGCTATTTCCCGCTGCTGATACCGGTCATCCTGCTTTATGGTGCGGGCTACGGCATATCCTGGATCGGGCGAGGCACCTTGCCGCTGGCGCTGTTCGGGCCGGTGCGGTTCCCGCGGCTGATGGGTAAACTGGCTTTTCCCAGCCTCATCATCCAGGCGCTGGCGCCGTCCGCGGGCGCCTTGATGATCGATGGTGTCGGGGCCGACGCGACGCTCGGTCTGCTGACGGCGCTCGCCTTCGTCAATGTGGTGCTGATCGGCGGCCTGTGGTGGCTGTGCCGGCCGGCGATCAACGAGCCGTGACGTGCGCTATTTCAACAGGGGCGCCATCCGGCCGGCTTTGGGCCGCGCTGAGCGACAGCGCGACGCCGAGCAAAGACAGCGCGAAAATGCTGATGGCAAAGCGAAGGAGGATCATGACACATACCCGTCTGGGGGATGATCGATGACTGCCTATCAACATCGTCGAGCGGCCGCCCATTATGATGTATGTCAAACGGCCACCGTGTTTCAGGGAAGCGTGAACGCATGATCCTACCGTTGCAGATGCTCTATTTCGAAGACCTCGCGGTCGGCATGTCCGAGACGCTCAAGAAAACCATCGCGTCCGCCGATGTCGTGGGCTTCGCCGAGGTGACCGGCGACCGCAATCCGATCCACCTGTCGGAACATTTCGCGGCGCAGACGCCGTTCGGCACGCGCATCGCGCACGGCCTCTATACCGCGAGCTTGATCTCGGCCGTGCTCGGCACGCGGCTGCCGGGACCGGGCGCGGTCTATATCTCGCAGACCTTGAACTTTCGCGCGCCGGTCAAGATCGGCGACACGGTCGAGGTGAAAGTCGCGGTCGAGGAGCTCATCCCCGAGAAGCGGCGGGCGCGCCTGGCTTGCACCTGCAGCGTGGCCGGCGAGCCGGTGCTCGACGGCGAGGCGTGGGTGAAAGTTCCGTCAAAGGAGGGCGGCGGCCGGCCGCTGCCGCGCATTTAAAGCGCGGCAGAACGCAGCCGCTTCATCCGTTGAAGGCTAGCCCCCCTACAGCCCCGGCTTGAGCCCGAAGACACAACGCCGCGTGCCGTCCGGAC
>JANLJK010000181.1 GCA_029255525.1 Pseudolabrys sp. | reverse complement strand
CATTAAAGCCGCCTTAACGACCCTGCGGCATTTTCGTCCGTATGGTCTCCCATCGCCGCCGCCGCACGATTCTGACCGCGCTTGGTCTGTATCTCTTTGCCGCGGCCTTTATCGGCTACTTCGGCGTCAACGCCTTCACCGGCAACCATGGCCTGCGCGCGCAAGCCGACCTCGACCAACAGCTCGCGGCCATGCAGCAGGAGCTCAGCGGGCTGAAGGCGGAGCGGATGCAATGGGAGCGGCGGGTGTCGTTGTTGCGGTCCGACGGCATCGATCCCGACATGCTGGATGAGCGGGCGCGGGAGCTGCTCGGCTTCGCCGACCCGCGCGATCTGACCATGGTCGTGCCGGCACGCTGACTTTCATTGCAGTGCAGCATGGCGCATTGCGCGCCGTTGCTTTCCTTTAAAACGAAATTGCGTTCCGCTTCATTCGCGCGCAAGCAAATGGCCAGACGGTGACAGCATCGGCTTGCGCACGGAATCCTTTTCGCGCGCCTTGCGTTATTCACGCGCGGCAATTGCGTTTGTGATCAAATCATTGCTGATATTGCGGCATTGCTGTCACGCAGTGTCGCGCTTTCGTCCCCGCACGAAGTAAGCTAAGGGGACGCATCACACCGACGCGTTCGTCGTAAGGAGTCTCCATGGCGGTCGCCAAGAAAACCCAGGGTGCGGACGACAAAGAAGCCGCCGCGCCGAATGGACCGATTGCCGACTTCACCAAGCAGCAGGAACTCGACGCCTATCGCATGATGCTGACAATCCGCCGCTTCGAGGAGAAGGCGGGTCAGATGTACGGCATGGGCCTGATCGGTGGTTTCTGCCATCTCTATATCGGACAGGAAGCCGTCGTCGTCGGCATGCAGATGGCGATGAAGGAAGGCGACCAGGTCATCACCGGCTACCGCGACCACGGTCACATGATCGCGTGTGGCATGGACGCCAAAGGCGTGATGGCGGAATTGACCGGACGAGCCCACGGCTACTCCCGGGGCAAAGGCGGTTCGATGCACATGTTCTCCAAAGAGAAGGGCTTCTACGGCGGTCACGGTATCGTCGGTGCGCAGGTGTCGCTCGGCACGGGGCTCGCTTTCGCCAATACCTATCGCGGCAACGACAACCTCTCGGTCACGTATTTCGGTGACGGCGCGGCCAACCAGGGCCAAGTTTACGAGAGCTTCAATATGGCCGAGTTGTGGAAGCTGCCGGCCATCTATGTGATCGAGAACAACCGCTACGCCATGGGCACGTCGGTGAACCGTGCGTCGGCACAAGCCGACTTCTCAAAGCGTGGTCTGTCATTCAACATCCCGGGCGTCCAGGTCGACGGCATGGACGTGCGCGCGGTCAAGGCGGCCGGCGAGACGGCCGCCGAATGGTGCCGCGCGGGCAAGGGTCCCTACATCCTCGAGATGCTGACCTACCGTTATCGCGGCCACTCGATGTCCGATCCCGCCAAGTACCGTACGCGCGAGGAAGTCGAGAAGGTGCGCACCACGCACGACCCGATCGACATGGCGCGCGCCCGTATCCTGGAGAAGAAGTTCGCCACGGAAGACGATCTGAAGAAGATCGACGGGCAGGTGCGCGATGTGATCAACGAGGCGGCCGAATTCGCGACCCACGATCCGGAGCCGGATGTGGCCGAGCTCTATACCGACATTTACCGCTAAGAAGCGCGTCCAGGACCAGTAGCGCCCATGCCGACCGAAGTGCTGATGCCCGCGCTGTCGCCCACGATGGAATAGGGCAACCTTGCCAAGTGGCTCAAGAAAGAAGGCGACACGGTCAAGTCCGGCGACTTCATCGCCGAGATCGAGACCGACAAAGCCACCATGGACGTCGAGGCGGCCGACGAAGGCACGCTCGGCAAGATCCTCGTTCCGGAAGGCACCGCCGATGTCGCGGTGAACACGCCGATCGCCGTCATCCTCAGCGAAGGCGAGGACAAGTCAGCGATCAAGAACGCGAAGTTGTCGGAGTTGCAGAAGGCCGCCGAGGGGCCGCCGCCGGTGGCCGCGCCTGCCGTCAAGGCGTCCGAGGCGCCGAAGCAGGAAGTGAAAACCCCCGCCGCGCCCGAAACGAAGGTCGCCGCCGATCCGGACATTCCGGAAGGTACCGAGATGGTGACCATGACCATGCGCGAAGCGCTACGCGACGCGATGGCTGAAGAGATGCGTCGCGACAAGGACGTCTTCGTGATGGGCGAAGAGGTCGCCGAATATCAGGGCGCCTACAAGGTGACGCAGGGCCTGTTGCAGGAGTTCGGGCCGAAACGCGTCATCGACACACCGATCACCGAGCACGGCTTTGCCGGCCTCGGCGTCGGCGCGGCGCTTGCGGGTCTCAAGCCCGTGGTCGAATTCATGACGTTCAACTTCGCCATGCAGGCGATCGACCAGATCATCAACTCGGCGGCCAAGACGCTCTATATGTCCGGCGGCCAGATGGGCTGTCAGATGGTGTTCCGGGGTCCGAATGGCGCCGCCGCGCGCGTCGCCGCCCAGCACAGCCAGGACTATTCGTCCTGGTACTCGCATATCCCGGGCCTCAAGGTTGTCTCGCCGTCGAATGCCGCCGACGCCAAGGGCCTGTTGAAGGCCGCGATTCGCGATCCGAACCCGGTGATCTTCCTCGAAAACGAGATTCTCTACGGCCACTCGTCGCCGGTGCCGAAGTTAGAAGACTTCGTGCTGCCGATCGGCAAGGCGCGCATCGCGCGCGAGGGCAAGGACGTGACCATCATTTCCTGGTCGATGGGCATGAGCTATGCGCTCAAGGCCGCCGAAGAACTCGCGGCTCAAGGCATCGAGGCGGAAGTGATCGACCTGCGCACGCTCAAGCCGATGGACACCGAGACCATCGTGGCGTCGGTCAAGAAGACCGGCCGTGCCGTGACGGTGGAAGAGGGCTGGGCGCAGTCCGGCGTCGGCGCCGAGATCGCGGCGCGCCTTATGGAGCACGCGTTCGACTATCTGGACGCGCCGGTCGTGCGCGTGTCGGGCAAGGAGGTGCCGATGCCCTACGCCGCCAACCTCGAAAAGCTCGCATTGCCCTCGTCCGCGGAAGTGGTCGAGGCGGCGAAGTCCGTCTGCTACCGGTAAGCGACGCCCATGCCCACCAACATTCTCATGCCCGCGCTGTCGCCCACGATGGAGAAGGGCAACCTTGCCAAGTGGCTGAAGAAGGAAGGCGAGAAGGTCAAATCCGGCGACGTGATCGCCGAGATCGAGACCGACAAGGCCACCATGGAAGTCGAGGCGGTGGACGAGGGTACGCTTGCCAAGATCGTGGTGCCGGAAGGCACGCAGGACGTCGCGGTGAATGCGGTGATCGCCGTGCTCGCGGGCGAAGGCGAGGACGTAAAGGCGGCGGCTTCGGGCGCGGCTGCTGCGAAGGCGCCTGCAGCACCGGCGAAAGTGCCGGAGAAGAAGATCGAAGCCAAACAGCCCGCCCCATCCTTCGAGACGCCCGCTGCGCGGGCTCCTCAGGATGAGGCTAAGAGGAGCCCTCACCCTGAGGCGCCCGCCGCAGCGCCAGCGAAGGCGGGCGTCTCGAAGAGCGAGGGCGGGCGTACATTTTCCTCGCCGCTGGCGCGTCGTCTGGCCAAGGACGCCGGCATCGATCTGTCGCGCGTTTCAGGCACTGGGCCGCATGGCCGCGTGATTGCGCGTGACGTCGAAGACGCGAAGTTGGGCAAGGGCCTCAAGGCGCCGGGTGCCGCGGCGCCCGCTGTCGGTGCTGGGCCGTCGCTGGCTCCCGCCATGTCGGACAGCCAGATTCGCGCGCTTTACGAGGAGGGCTCCTACGACTTCGTGCCGCATGACGGCATGCGCCGCACGATTGCGCAAAGATTGACCGCCGCGACGCAGTCGACGCCGACCTTCTATCTCACGATGGACTGTGACATCGGCAAGCTCACCGCCGCGCGCGAAGAGATCAACGCCGCCGCGCCAAAGGGCGCCGACGGCAAACCGAGCTACAAGTTGTCGGTCAATGACTTCGTCATCAAGGCTTTGGCGCTGGCGCTGCAGCGCATCCCCGAGGCGAATGTCTCGTGGTCTGAAGGCGGCATGCTTCGCCATAAGCATTCCGACATCGGCGTTGCCGTGGCGCTGCCAGGCGGCTTGATCACGCCGATCATCCACAAGGCCGAGACTTTGTCGCTCTCCGGCATCTCCAACGCGATGCGCGACCTTGCCGCGCGGGCGCGGGCCCGCAAGCTCAAGCCGCATGAATACCAGGGCGGCACCTCGTCGGTGTCGAACCTCGGCATGTACGGCATCAAGGACTTCACCGCGGTGATCAATCCGCCACAGTCGACCATTCTCGCGGTTGGTACCGGCGAAGAACGCGCCGTGGTGCGCAATGGCCAGATCGTGCCGGCGATGATCATGAGCGTGACCTTGTCGTGCGATCATCGTTCGGTCGACGGCGCGTTGGGGGCCGAGCTGATCAATGCGTTCAAGGTGCTGATCGAGAATCCGGTGATGATGGTGGTTTAGTTTTTCCGTCATGCCCGGCCTTGTGCCGGGCATCCACGCCTTGCGGCCGGTCGGTTCAGAAAGACGTGGATGGCCGGGACAAGCCCGGCCATGACGAAGGAGAAAGAGCGCTTCAATGGCCGATAATAGTTTCGACATCCTCATCATCGGTGCCGGTCCCGGCGGTTATGTCATGGCCATCCGCGCCGCCCAGCTCGGCTACTCGGTCGCGGTGGTCGAGCGCGACTTCCTCGGCGGCATCTGTTCGAACTGGGGCTGCATCCCGACCAAGGCGCTCTTACGCTCGGCCGAGATCTATCACTACATGCAGCACGCCAAGGATTACGGCCTGTCGGCGGAGAACGTGTCGTTCGATCCGGCCGCGGTCATCAAGCGCTCGCGCGGCGTCGCCGGCCGCATGAACACCGGCGTCGGCTACCTGTTCAAGAAGAACAAGATCAACCTGATCTGGGGCGAGGCGAATATCGACGCGCCCGGCAAAGTCACGGTGAAGGCGTCGAAGACGCCAGCGCCGAAGGATGCGCTCGGGCCGGGCACCTATCAGGCCAAGCACATCATTGTTGCCACCGGCGCGCGGCCGCGCGTGCTGCCGGGGCTGGAGCCCGACAAGAAACTGGTGTGGACCTACTTCGAGGCGATGAACCCGGACAAAATGCCGAAGTCGCTGCTGGTCGTCGGCTCCGGCGCCATCGGCATCGAGTTCGCCTCGTTCTACCGCACCATGGGCGCCGAGGTGACGGTCGTCGAGGTGTTGCCGCAGATTCTGCCCGTCGAGGATGCCGAGATCGCCGCCTTCGCGCGCAAGCAGTTTGAGAAGCAAGGCATCAAGATCCATTCGAACGCCAAGGTCACCAAGCTCGACAAGAAGAGCGACAGCGTCACCGCTACCATCGAGGCCGACGGCAAGACGCAAACGATCACGGTCGACCGCGTCATCGCCGCCGTCGGCGTCGTCGGCAATATCGAGAACTTGGGCCTTGAGAAGCTCGGCGTGAAGATCGAGCGCGGCACCATCAAGATCGACGATTATTGCAAGACCAACGTGCCGGGCATCTATGCCATCGGCGATGTCGCCGGTCCGCCGATGCTGGCGCACAAGGCCGAGCATGAAGGCGTGGTCTGCATCGAGGCGATCAAGGGCCTGCATCCGCATCCGATGGACAAGCTGATGATCCCGG
>JANLJK010000180.1:3393-5759 GCA_029255525.1 Pseudolabrys sp. | reverse complement strand
CCGTGGGTCACCAGTGGAATCACCGCCAGCGCACAGATCAGATAGCCCCAGCGCTGGAAGGTCATAACCGGCCCGAAGATTTCCTGCGTCGCCACCACCATGTCGGAGACGACGTCATCGAAAATCGTCGGCTGCAGAAACAGACCTTCAGGATACTTGTCGACTTTGGCGCGGCTGCCACCGGTGACGAGCCGCGCCCCTTCGGCTTTACCGATCTCGATATAGTGCAGCACTCGCTCCATATGTGCGCGATGCGCTAACGTGCCGACGCGCGTATCCTTGTCAAAGGGATCGCCAACGCGCAGGCGCGGAATCAGCGCCAAGATGCGTCCCATCAGATCATCGGCGATCTCATGATGGGCATAGATCCGCGAACCTGAGGTGCAGACCTGCCCCTGGTTCATGAAGGCACCGAGCAGAATGCCCTGCGCCGCGCGGTCGAGATCGGCGTCAGGAAACACGAGCTGCGCATTTTTGCCGCCGAGTTCAAGCGTCAACTGCTTGCCCGAAGGAGCGGCGGCGGCCATGGCGGCACGGCCGGTCGCAACCGATCCGGTCAGCGATACCTTCACGATATCCGGATGCGAGACGATCGCCTCGCCGGTGGTCGAACCGCGACCGGTCAGCACATTGACGACGCCCGGCGGCAACGTCTCGGCAATCAGCTTGGCGATCTCCAGCGTCGTGATCGGCGTCGTGTCGGCCGGCTTGTAGATGACGGCATTGCCCGTGGCGATCGCCGGCGCGATCTTACCGAGGAACATGTTGAGCGGAAAATTCCAGGCGCCGATGATGCCGACGATCCCCAGGGGCTCGCGGATGTCATAGCTCAGGATATTGCCACCGTCCGGCAGCGCGCTGCCTTCGAGTGCGCGCGCCACACTGGCGTAATAACGCAGACGATCGGCGGCGGTAGCGACGTTGGCATGACTCTCACGCCACGGCTTGCCTGTGTTTGCGGTTTCGAGCCACGCAAAGCGGTCGATCTCGGCCATCAGGCAATCGGCGAGCGCGAAGATCGCCTCCGCACGCTTGCGCGCGCCCAGACGATACCATGCCGGCCACGCCGCCTTGGCGGCGAACACCGCTTCGACCACGTCGCGCGCGCTCGCATCCGGCACCGTACAGAGCACCTCGCCGGTGAGCGGACTGCGTGCTTCGATCACATCATTCGACGACGAACGATGCCATGCGTTGTTGATGAACAGGTCGTAGTTGCGCGGAATCTCGTAAGCCATGTCCTACACCGTCAAAATATGAACCGTCGCCACAGCCGAGTCCTGCCCGAGCAGGCCACCGGCCATTTGCGCAAGACCGACTTTCGGCGCGCCGGCCTGACGCGCTCCCGCGCGACCCATCAGTTGTTCATGGACTTCGACAATCTGAGCGACGCCCGTGGCGCCGACCGGATGGCCGCGGCTGGTCAGCCCGCCACTCACATTTACCGGCATGCAGCCACCGAGCGCGGTGTCGCCGTCTTCAAGCAGGCGGATCGACTCGCCGCGACCGCACAGCGCCAGGTCCTCGATGTCGAACAGCTCCTGCGGCGCGCTGGCATCGTGAACCTCGGCGACCGCAACCTCCATCGGATCGATGCCGGCCTGCGCGTAGGCGGCCTGCCCCGCCCGCGCCGTGGCATTGCCGCTCTCGTCGCCGTCCGACAGCCCGGAAACGAGACCGGACGCAACGACACGGCTCGTGTGCGACAGCCCACGCTTGCGGGCAAAGTCGGGCGAGACGAGCACCACGCAGGCCGCGCCGTCGACCACGCCACCGCACATCGCGCGCGTCAGCGGGCCGACGACGACGCGGTCGTTCAAGACCTCATCGACAGTGATCGGCGTGCGCAGGCTGGCGCGGTCATTCATCACCGCGTGGGCGCGATTCTTGGCCGCGACCTGCGCGAAGTGGCGCTGTGTCGCGCCGTAGCGCTCCATGTAGCGGTTGGCGCGCGCGGCATTCACGTCCATGAACACCGAACGGTTCTCGTCGATGCTCTTGTGGTCGGTCGCGGTCGCCAGCGCGGCGAAGGAACGACGCTTGTCCGCATGCGTGAGACGCTCGGCGCCCAGCACCAGTACGCAATCATATTGCCCGTAGGCGATCGCACTCCACGCCAGATGCACAGCGCTCGATCCGCTCGAACAGGCGTTCTTGACCGTCTGCATCGGCACACCGCGGATGCCCGCCGGCGCCAGCAGCACCTGCGCCATGATCGATTCCTGGTCGACGATGGCACCGCCGAAGGCATTGCCAACGAAGGCCGCTTGCACGTCGGCCGCGGCAATGCCGGCATCCTGCAAGGCCCCTTGCAGCACCGGCCGCGCGATCTCCACCAGCGACTGCTCGGTGAACCGGCCGAAGGG
>JANLJK010000180.1:0-3293 GCA_029255525.1 Pseudolabrys sp. | reverse complement strand
GCTCCTCGAGCAGCCGCGCGAATTGCGCCGTGGTCATCGGCCCCTGCTGCAGCACGGTCGGAAAGCCTGCGCCCTTGGCAAAATCCTCGTCGACATGAATCGGATTCGGATCCTGCGTGCCCTCGGAGAAGGCGGCCAGCCGCGCCCGGCCCGCAGGCGGCAACATGACTTCGAACAGAACATCGCCGGCTTTCATCGCGCTCATGACTGCTTCACCAACCGTGTAAGTTCGCGCAACACAAGCTTGTCATCGCTCACGCGGCGATAATCGAAGATGATGTCGGCGAACCAGACCGGTCCGCGCTTGCCCTGCTTCTCGACGATCTTGTCGACCTTAACATGCACGGCACACTCGTCGTCCCAGCCGATCGGCTCGAACCATTCGTAGCGTTGACCGCCGTGCAATGCCTTCTGGCGAGGAATGTCGAGGTCGACAAACAGATCGACACCGAGCGTCTCGCCGCGCAGGAAGATCATATAAGTCGGCGGCACACGCTCGGGATCCTTGTCGATGCCGAGACCGGCCATGAATTTGCGCGCCAGCGCACGATCCGGCTTGATCCGGTACGGCGGATAGCTGTGACCTGAACGTTCCATACGCATCGGAATGACGCCTCTGTCTGACGATCTCTGTTTAAAGCCGAACCACGACTCAGGTCAATTATTTTTTACATTACTGTAAAAAATATTCAGGTCGGCGCGCCGCCGTCTTCGCCTGCGCGTAGGCGAAACCGCTGGATCTTGCCGGTGCTGGTCTTCGGCAGTTCCTCGACAACGGCGAACCATCGCGGACACTTCACATGCGCCAGGCGCTCACGCACGAAGGCCCGGAGATCGGCGACGAATGCCTCGCTATCCGCCACGGGCGTGCGCGGCACGACGAAGGCCTTCGGCTTGATCATGTTCTCCTCGTCGGGGGTACCGATCACCGCGCACTCCAGCACGTTGGCATGCTGCGCGATCACCCCCTCCACTTCCGCCGGCGACACCCAGATGCCGCCGACGCGCAGCATGTCATCGGCCCGCCCGACCATGAAGAAGTTGCCGACTTCGTCCTCGAAAACCTTATCGCCGGTCAGCACACCGCCTTTGGCCATAGTCAGCGCGGTACGTTCCGGCTTATTCCAGTACTCGCGCGCCGCTGATGGACCGAACATGCGCAGATTGCCGATCTCGCCTTTGCGCACCGGCCTGCCCTCATCGTCGACCACTTCGGCGCTGTAGCCGGCGACCAGCCGCCCGCAGCTGCCGGGCACCGGCTGGCCCGGGCGATTGATCAGAAACATGTGCGTCATCTCGGTGGTGCCGACGCCGTCGAGGATGTCGACGCCCACATATTCGCGCCAACGCTGCATCAGACTCGGTGGCAGAATTTCGCCGCCGCTGATGCACAGCCGTAGCCGCGCCGACGCCTCGCGCACGCGCTCTTGACCGATGTGCTCCTCGGCGTAGCGCAGCATGCCCGCGAACAGGGTCGGCACGCCGAAGACCGCAGTCGGCCGGTGCTCGAGCCAAGCGTCCCAGACCCGTTGCGGTGTGATCGCATCCGGATTCGCCAGGATTCGCGCGCCGCTGCGGATCGGGAAGTAGACCTGGTTGCCGAGCCCGAAGGCGAAATACATCTTCGGCGGCGACAGGATGACATCGTCTTTGGTGATCCCGAGCGCCCCAAAGCCGAACAGCTCCGCCGACCAGAACATGTGATTGCCCGTATGCACCACGCCTTTCGGCTGACCGGTGCTGCCGGAGCTATAGAGCCAGAACGCCATCGCGTCCGGATCGGTCGGATAACTGTCGCAGTGCGCACTCTGCGAAGCGATCAGATCGTCGAGCAGCGGATAGCCGGCAACTGGCCCACGCAAGGCAATGATGTGGCGCAGACACGGCGCGTCGGCGCGCACCTGCTCGATCAGCGGCATCAAGCCGTGGTCGACAATGACCACCTGCGCGTCGCTGTCCGTTATGTAGTAGAGATAGTCCTGCGCCTTCAGATAGGTATTAATCGGCAGCGCCACCGCGCCGATCTTCATGATACCGAGCAACAGCGCCGGAAAATCGATGCCGTCCATGGCGCTGAACAGCACCCGGTCGCCCGGCTTCACATCGAGCGACTTGAGCAGATTGCCGATGCGGGCCGCGCGCTCGGCAAGAGCCGAGAAACTCCACACCCGATCCGGCGCAATGATATACGGCCGCGACGCATGTTCCGGCGCAGCCGAGTGCTCCAGCAGATAGTCGACGATGTTCGTGCGCAGAGCCGGTTGCGGCTCGCGCAGTTGCGCCATGCTCATGGACATATTCTCCCTCGCCTCCTTTGTCCGGAGATATTTTTTACATTAATGTAAATTATCTCTAGACCGCCGACGTCGTCAAGACGCAAACGAACACCGCAACCGCTTGCCCGAGAGGAACGACATCGAGCGCGCGATCACGCGCCCGCATGACGGGTGCGCACCAATAACGGCCGAGACCGCGGCGTTGACATGCCGCTGCGCAGCGCGCCTCCAAATATTTTTATGCTCATGTAAAAATATTTTTTACGTTTACGTAAAGTATGATAGATAGCCGTCAAAAGCAGAGTCAAAGAACGGGGAGGACGAAATGACATCGACAAATCGCAATGGGCGCAACGGCATAAGCCGCCGCGCCGCACTGAAAGGTGCCGCCGGCCTCGCCGCCGCCGCAGGCTTTACGCCCGTCCGCTTTGCCATCGGCCAACCAGCGCCGGTCAAGGTAGGCTTCCTGCTGCCTTACTCCGGGACCTATGCCGCCCTCGGCAACAACATCACCGAGGCCTTCAAGCTTCATATCTATGAGCGCGGTGGCAAGCTCGGTGGCAGACCCGTCGAATACGTTGCCGTCGATGACGAGTCCGACCCGGGCAAGGCGGCGGACAACACCAACAAGCTCGTCACGCGCGACAAAGTCGATGTCATCGTCGGCACCGTCCACTCCGGCGTCCAGCTTGGGGTGTCGAAAGTTGCGCGCGATACCAATTCCTTGCTGATCATTCCGAATGCGGGCGTGAACGCCGCGACTGGCCCGCTATGCGCATCGGGCATTTTCCGCAGTTCCTTCTCGAACTGGCAGCCCGGCTATCCGATGGGCACCGTGATGGCGGAGCGTGGTCATAAGCGTGCCGTCACGCTGACCTGGAAGTATGCGGGCGGCGAAGAAATCCTCGGCGGCTTCAAGGAAGGCTATGAAAAGGCCGGCGGCAAAGTCGTCGAAGAGCTGTTCCTGCCGTTCCCCAACACCGAATTCCAGGCGCTGCTCACCAAGATCGCCGACAT
>JANLJK010000179.1 GCA_029255525.1 Pseudolabrys sp. | reverse complement strand
CCGAGGGTCGAGAAGGTGGTGCCCGTGGTCTCGCCGCGGCCCTGCAGTGCCGCGTCCACCGCCAGATAACAGCCCCAACCGCGCGGCCCATCGTCCCCGACCATGACGGAGCCGACGATGCCCTTCGCACCGCGGCCGACCAAAATCGTCGCGTTTGGGCCGCTGCGCGCAAGCGCAATATCGGCGCGCGGATCGTTCCAGGGCCGTGTCAGGCCGCAGCGTGTCCAGAGCGAGACGATCGTGTCGATATCGCCATCTTCGGCTTTGGTGATGGTAAGCGCCGTCATGCAAAAGCCCTACAACACCTTGCCCGGATTGAGGATGCCGTTCGGGTCGAGCATCCGCTTCAGGCCGCGCATCAGCTCCATCGCCACCGGGTCCTTCACCTTCGGCAAGGACTCGCGCTTCATCACACCGATGCCGTGCTCGGCCGAGATCGAACCGTCATATTTCAGCACGATCTTGTCGACGACGGCGTTGACCTCGGTCCAGCGGTCGAGGAAGGCGGCCTTGTCGGCGCCGACCGGCTGGCTGACATTGAAATGCATGTTGCCGTCGCCGAGATGGCCGAAAGGCACCGGGCGCGAGCCGGGAATGAGCTTCTGCACCGCGGCATTGGCCTCTTCGAGGAAGTCCGGCACCGCCGCGACCGGCACCGAGACGTCGTGCTTGATCGAGCCGCCTTCCGGCTTCTGCACTTCGGGCAGCATATGGCGCAGATGCCAGAACGCCTTGGCCTGATCGAGGCTGGCCGCCAAAGTCGCATCCTCGATCAAATTCTCCTCCGCTGCGGCCGCCAACAGTTGCTCGACGCTGTCGCGCAGGCCCTCGGCGTTCTGCGAGGAGACTTCCATCAGCACGTACCAGGGATGGCGGGTACCGAGCGGATCGCGAATACCCGGACCATGCTTGACCGCGAAGTCGATGACGCCGCGCATCATCAGTTCGAAGCTCGTCACCGTGCCGCCAGCGCGCGCCTGGGCGAGGTTGAGAAGCTTCACGGCGGCTTGCGGCGACGCCAGGCCGATGAACACCGTTTCCACCGCGCGCGGCCGCGGAAAGATCTTCAAGGTCGCGGCGGTGATGATGCCGAGCGTGCCTTCCGCGCCGACGAACAGATGGCGCAGGTCATAGCCGGTGTTGTTCTTCTTGAGCTTCGATAAGAGGTTCATGATGCGGCCGTCGGCCAGGACGACTTCGACGCCCATCACCAGATCGCGCGCGACGCCGTAAGCAAGCGCGCCGGTGCCGCCGGCATTGGTGGAGAGATTGCCGCCGATGGTGCAGCTTCCCTCGGCGCCGAGCGACAGCGGAAACAACCGGTCGACGACGGCCGCCGCTTCCTGCGCCTTCTGCAGGACGACGCCGGCTTCGCACGTCATCGCATTGGAATCGGCATCGATGGCGCGAATCTTATCGAGCCGCGTCAGCGACAGAATGATTTCACCGTCGAACGGGATCTGCGCGCCGACCAAGCCGGTATTGCCACCCTGCGGCACCAGCGCCGTCTTGGTTTCGTTGGCGAGCTTGAGGATGGCCTGCACCTCCGCGACCGAGCCGGGGCGCAGCATCATCGACGTGCGGCCGTGATAGAGGCCGCGGCCCTCGATGAGATGCGGCGCGAGCGTCGCCGGATCAGTGACGGCGTAGCGCTCGCCGACGATGGCCGCGAAGCGCTGTAGCAATTCGGGCGTCGGCGCGCGGCGCAATTGTTCGTTCATTCCCAAAGTCCTCGTGCGTATCCGATCGTTTCTTAAGGCCTTGGCGCTCAAGGTCTTGGCGCAGCGGCGCGCGCGAGCCGGTCATTGATGGCTTCGCCCAGGCCGTCGTGCGGGATTGTCATTACCGCGATGCTGGCGGCGCCGGAAGCGTCGAGGCTGCGCAGGTGCGAGAACAGATTGGCCGCGGCTTCGATCAGATCGCCGGTTGGCGACAGATTGAGCGTCAGTCCGTGATGCGCCGGCGCCGGGCCGAAGGCGAGCAGGGCTTCGCCTTCTTTGGCGCGCCCCGCGTTCAGCCGCAGCCGGGCCTTGGGCGCATAATGCGAACTGAGCATGCCCGGGGCGAGTGGGGCATCGTCATCCACAGGCGTGGCGGCGAGCGCCAGCGGCCGGCCGAGCACGCGCTCGATGTCGGCGCGCGGCAGCCCGCCCGGCCGCAGCAGTGTCGGTTCGCCCAGGCAGGAGACGATGGTGGACTCGACGCCGACCGCGCAGGGGCCGCCATCGAGCACGAGGTCGATGCGCCCGCGCAGGTCACCGAGCACATGCGCCGCGTTGGTCGGCGACACATGGCCCGAGCGGTTGGCGGACGGCGCCACGACGGGCCCCCCGAAGGCCGCGAGAAGGGCCTGGGCGACCGGATGGGCCGGCAGGCGCACAGCGACGCTGTCGAGCCCGGCGAGCGCCAGGTCGGACACCGTGCAGCCGGGAGCCTTGGGCAGCACCAAAGTGAGCGGGCCGGGCCAGAAAGCCGCGGCCAGCCGCTCGGCGGCCGGGTCGAATACCGCTTGGCGCCGAGCGGCGGCGAGGTCCGCCACATGCGCGATCAGAGGGTTGAAGGCCGGCCGTCCCTTGGCGGCATAGAGTCTAGCCACGGCCTCGCTATTGCCGGCGTCGGCGCCCAGGCCGTAGACCGTCTCGGTCGGGAAGGCGACCAGCCCGCCGGCCGCAAGGCAGCGGGCGGCGTCCTTGATGGCCTCTGGGGCGGCCTGGAGGGCCCGCGTTCCCGGCTCGGCGGTCATGTCGTTCTCAATGCTTGCGTTTAAGGTCACGGCGGTTATAAAGCCCGCCACCAGTCGGAGTGTAGCGCAGTCTGGTAGCGCACCACGTTCGGGACGTGGGGGTCGCAGGTTCAAATCCTGCCACTCCGACCATTGGTTCTGCGGCTGCCGCCGAGATTTGACCCGAACTCATCTGGCGCTCATTTCTGCAAAAAAAGAACGAACCTGCGCGCCTCGCGGCGATTGGTATATAGTGCATTGAAATTATTCATATTTCCACTTTATTGGCACGGTTCTATAGCAGAAGTGGAAAACGTATATCTTTCAAAGGTTTGAAATATATAATCTACCTGATTGAATATAAAGCTTTTTCCACTACCATGGCGCTAGCTTGAAGCCGAAGTGGAAAACGTATGTCTATTAATGGCTTGTCTGGAGAACAGCGGCGTCAGTTGATCGACACGCAGCACGTCTATGCAACTTGGCGCTCCGCTAGCGACGAGAGCTGTCGGAGGTTCGCGGGCGGCATGCGATGGGCGGATCGAAACGGGGTGGACTATCTCCTGCGCAAAATCGGCAAGGCAGAAACCTCCCTCGGCCCGCGCAGCAAGGAGACCGAGACGGCCTATGAAGCGTTCATGCGCGGACGCGAGGAAAACAAAGGCCGGTTGGCAAGTTTGTCCGAAAAGCTCGACGCACTTGCGCCAATCAATGTCGCAATGGGTCTAGGCCGAATCCCGACCATCGCAGCCCGCATCATGAGAGAATGCGATGCAAGAGGTCTGCTCGGCGAGCAACTCGTTGTCGTCGGCACGAATGCAATTTACGCCTATGAAGCTGCGGCCGGCGTTCATGTCGACAGCGGACTCATTGCCACAGGCGATATTGATCTTCTTTACGACGCCCGACGCCACATGAGTTTGGCCGTAAGCGGCCTGAGTGTGAACGGCTTGCTGGGCCTGCTGCAAAAAGTGGACGAGTCGTTCCAGCCGACAAACCGGCGAAGTTTCCGCGCCGCCAATCGAAATGGCTATTTGGTCGATCTGATAAGGCCGGAAGCCAAGGATGTCTTTCGTGACCGTCTGCCGGCGGCTCTTACTGACTTACCGGATGATTTGGAGGGAGCGGCAATCTTCGGTCTCGGATGGCTCGTCAATTCGCCAAAGCTGGAAGCCGTTGCCATTGATGAAAGGGGTTATCCAGTCCGCCTCGTCGTCATCGATCCTCGTGCTTTCGCGCTTCACAAAGCTTGGGTCTCGGCGCGAGAGAACCGTGAGCCGGTAAAGAGCGTGCGCGATCTCGAACAGGCCAAGGCTGTCGCGATCATTGCCAGCCGGTATCTCAAGAAAGATTTCGATAGTCCTGAACTGACAGCTCTCCCCAATGAGCTGCGGTCCATAGCGCCCAAACTTGTTGCGACGATCAGTTTGCCAAGCACGCCGCGGACCGAGCCCAATTGGTGACGCGTGTTGCGCGCGCGTCCGGGCCCGACGCCTGATTTCCGGGCGCGTACCCCCTGACGCCCGCACAGGTCAATAACCACCTTGTGCACCCCCCGACGCGCCGCGTAACCTCCACAACCTAAAAACGAGAGGGCCGGGGCTTACCCGGACCCATGGGAGGATACGCCGATGCCAAGTCCGCATCATTGGACCGCCAATGGTCTCGCTCGTCTGCTTTTGGGCTGCCTGTTCCTGACTTTTGCTGCCGTAGGGGTCGCGCGGGCGGTGGACTACCCGACCCACCCGGTCCGCATCGTCGTGGGCTACCCGGCCGGCGGGGCGACCGACATTCTGGCGCGGATCTTCGGCGCTTACCTGTCGGAGAAGCTCGGCCAGCAGTTCGTTGTCGAGAACCGGCCCGGCGCGGGCAACAATCTCGGCACCGAGGCGGTCGTGAAGGCCGCGCCCGACGGCTACACGCTGATCCTGGTCAATCCGGCCAATGCGGTGAACGCCTCGCTCTATAAGAAGCTGCCGTTCAATTTCATCCAGGACATCATGCCGGTCGCCGGCTTCATCCGTGTGCCGAATGTGATGGAGGTGCATCCGTCGGTCCCGGCCAAGACCGTGGCCGAGTTCATCGCCTATGTGAAAGCCAATCCCGGCAAGGTGAACATTGCCTCGTCCGGCAATGGCACCTCGATCCATCTGTCTGGCGAGCTGTTCAAGATGATGACCGGCGTGCAGATGACCCACATCCCCTACAAGGGCTCGGCGCCGATGCTCACCGATCTTCTCGGCGGCCAAGTGCAGGTGACGTTCGACAATCTTCCGGCATCGATCGCGCACATCAAGGCCGGCAAGCTGCGTCCGCTTGCCGTCACCACGGCGGTGCGCTCGCCGGAGCTCCCCGATGTGCCGACGGTGGCCGATACGGTCCCCGGCTACGAGGCGAGCGCCTTCTTCGGGTTGGGGGCGCCGAAGGGCACGCCGAAAGAAGTGATCGATCTCATCAACAAGCACGTCAACGAGGCGATGAAGGATCCCGCGATCATCAAGAAGCTGTCCGATCTCGGCGGCATCCAGATCGGCGGGACGCCGGACGATTTCGGCAAGGTGATTGCCGCCGAAACCGCGAAGTGGGAAAAAGTGGTGCGCGCGGCTAATCTGTCGGTCGAGTGACGCCGCAAGGACCCGATTTCAGGAATGACACGCCGTAAAAGTCCCGACACGCTGCGCAGCCATCGCTGGCTCGGCGTCAGCGATCTGCGCTCGTTCGGCCATCGTGCGCGCCTGCGCCAGGGCGGCTTCAACGCCGAGGATTGGACCGGCAAGCCGGTCATCGGCATCGTCAATACCTGGAGCGACATCAACTTCTGCCACACGCACTTACGTGCGCGCGCCGAGGATGTGAAGCGCGGCGTGCTGCAAGCTGGCGGCTTTCCGGTCGAATTGCCGGCGATGTCGCTGTCCGAGCCCTTCGTGAAGCCATCGACCATGCTCTATCGCAATCTCTTGGCGATGGAGACCGAGGAGCTGCTGCGCAGCCATCCGATCGATGGCGCGGTGCTGCTCGGCGGCTGCGACAAGACCACGCCCGGCCT
>JANLJK010000178.1 GCA_029255525.1 Pseudolabrys sp. | reverse complement strand
GCATCCAGATCACCGCCGGCATGTACATCAGCTTCGCTGCGGCTGCCACGCCTTGCGCATGGGTGCCGCTGGAAAAAGCAACGACGCCGGCCGCGCGCTGATCCGCCGGGATCGACGAGATCTTGTTGTAGGCGCCGCGGAACTTGAACGAGCCGGTGCGCTGCAGCGTCTCGGCCTTCAGGTACACGCGCGCGCCCAGCCGCGCGTCGAGCACCGGCGCGTTGATCAGCGGCGTGCACACGGCGACACCGAGGATGCGTTTTGCCGCCGCCTCGATGTCGGAAGCATTGGGCAAAGTCGTCGGGGTGATAGCGGACATGGCGCTGAGGATAGCGCAAGGTGCGACCGGTGCGAACCCCACCTGCTGTCGCCCCCGCGAAGGCCGAGACCCACGCTGGGCACTACCATTTCGCTGCGGCGTATGGGTCCCGGGCCTCGCTATCGTTCGCCCGGACGATAAAAACCTTCTTACGCCGCGAGCCGCGGCAGGCCTTTTTTCGCCGCTTCCGTCACGTGTTCCAGGAAGCTCCGCGCGCTCGCTTCCCAAGTCATTTTCAGCGCAAAGGCGCGGCAATCCTCGCGCTTGAGTTTGAGCGCGGCATAACAGGCGCGCTTGAGGTCTTCATCGAGCGCGCCGACCGGCGCGTCGCCGACGACATCGCGCGGCGCGGCCGCCGGGAAGGCCGCGACCGGCACGCCGCTCGCCAAAGCCTCGAGCAGCACCAAGCCGAACGTATCCGTCAGGCTCGGGAACACGAACACATCGGCCGCCGCATAGATGCGCGCCAAATCTTCGCCCTGGCGCGATCCTAAGAACACCGTCTCAGGGAACTGCTTGGCGAGCGCCGCGCGCGCGGGACCGTCGCCGACGACAACCTTGGTACCCGGTAGTTTGACCGACAGGAAGGCTTCGAGATTTTTCTCCACCGCGACACGGCCGACGGTGAGAAAGATCGGCCGCGGCAAATCGAGATCGGCGCCCTCGCGCGGGTGGAAGACATTGGCGTCGACGCCGCGCGACCACAGTTTCACGTCATGGAAGCCGCGTTCGGTAAGCTCGGTCGCGAGCGTCGGCGTCGCCGCCAGCACCGCCGCGCCCGGCGCATGGAAACGACGTAGCCACGCCCAGGTGATGTCCGAGGTCCAGCGCTCCGGCACCGGCAGACGCTCGGCGACGTAATCGGGAAAGCGCGTGTGGAAGCTCGTCGTGAACGGCAGGCCGCGCTTGATGCAGACCCGCCGCATGGCGTGGCCGATCGGGCCTTCCGTCGCGATGTGGATCGCATCGGGCTTGAGCTTCTCGAGCCGGCGCTCAATGTCGCCCGGCATTGCCAGCGCCAGCCGGATCTCCGGATAGCTTGGCATCGGCAAAGTCCAGAACGTCTCGGGGCTGAGGAAATCCACCTCAGCACCGAGCGCACGCGCCTCGCGCGCCATATGGCCCAGCGTGCGCACGACGCCGTTCACCTGCGGATGCCAGGCGTCGGTAGCGACCAGGATCTTCATGCCATCCTCTCTTCCCTCATGGTGAGGAGCGCCGCGCAACGGCGCGTCTCGAACCATGAAGCCCATGTGCTCGCGGCCCATCCTTCGAGACGCCGCGCTGACGCGCGGCTCCTCAGGATGAGGGATTCAATTTGTTGCAACGCGATCCATCTTACGCTGCCTTCTGCGCCAGTTTGAGCGCCGGCGCCTTGTCCGCGCTGGTGTGCGTCCAGGTGATGATCTCGAACGTGCCGTCGTGATGCTCGGCCACCGCCGTGCAGCTTTCAACCCAGTCGCCGCAATTGATGTAGCGCAGGCCGTAATCGTCGTGCATCGCCGCAGTGTGGATGTGGCCGCAGATTACGCCGTCGGCCTTGTGGCGGTTGGCTTCGGTCGCCAGAGCTTTCTCAAAGGCGCCGATATAGTTGACCGCGTTCTTCACCTTCAGCTTGGCCCACTTCGACAGCGACCAGTAAGGCGCGCCAAAGATGCGCCTGAGGCCGTTGAACAGGCGATTGGCGGTGAGCGCGAAGTCGTAGGCCTTGTCGCCGAGAAGCGCGAGCCAGCGCGCCTGCGTCACGATGAGGTCGAAGATGTCGCCATGCACGACCAGATAGCGCCGACCGTCGGCGCCGGCATGGATGGTATTTTCCACCACCTCGATGCCGCCGAAATGCGTGCCGTAATAGCCACGCAGGAATTCGTCGTGATTGCCGGGGATGTAGATCAGGCGGGAACCCTTGCGCGCGGCGCGCAAGAGCTTCTGCACCACGTCGTTATGCGCCTGCGGCCAATACCATGACGACCGCAAAGCCCAGCCGTCGACGATGTCGCCGACGAGATAGATGGTCTCCGCATCGTGCTCGCGCAGGAAGTCGAGCAGTCTTTCAGCCTGGCAACCGCGCGTGCCGAGGTGAACGTCGGAGATGAAAAGCGCGCGAAATCGCTTCGGGACGCCCTCCGTCACGATGCGATCTCCAGAATGCTGTTCATGTGGCTGCGTATTTAGCATGCCCGTATTTCAGTTTTGTGACAGGGAAGGGTGAGCTCACGCGGCTGCACGCTGACGCTCGGCACGCCGGAAACGCACGAGGGTATAGACGCCGAAAGGTTTCACCTTGCGCCGTTCGATCAGTTCGGCGCCGCCGTGATTTTCCGCCCAGGCGGCGAGCCGCTGGAATGGGAATTCGGGACGCAAACCGAGCCGCCGCGCCTTCTGCGCCAGCAGGCGTTCGACCGCCGCGGCCAGGCCCTTCTCCGAATAGAGATGGTTGACGAGGATGATCTGCCCGCCCGGCTTGAGCACGCGCGCGCATTCCGACAGCACGCGCTCGGGATCCTCGACCAGCGTAATGACAAACTGACCGACCACGCAGTCGAAGGTCGCGTCGGGATATTCGAGATTCTGCGCGTCCATCACCTTCAGGTCTCTGACATAGGGATAGCGGCCGCTGTTGAGGCGCTCTTTGGCGCGCGCGATCATCGGTTCGGAGATGTCGATGCCGGTGATCTCGGTCGTCGCGTCGTAATCGTCGAACGACAAGCCGGTGCCGACGCCGATCTCCAGGATGCGGCCGCCGACCTCGCGCGCCGCGGAGGCCGCCGCGCGCCGCCCGTTGAGGAACACCGGGCCGCACAGCACGTCGTAGACGGGCGCCCAACGGGCGTAGGCTTTTTCCATCACCTCTTTGGCCGGGTCGCGCAGCATGTCGTTCCTCTCGAATCGAGCGATTGCGTTCGCGCAACGAGTTAACAAGCGATTGCTACAGTTCCGCGACACCTTGACGCCCCTGCGTCTGGCCCTAACACTCCCGCCCCTGTTCACGTCTCAAGTGAGGAAACGCCCATGAATCTCGGGATCGCCGGCCGCAAGGCCATCGTCTGCGCGTCGAGCCGCGGGCTCGGCAAGGCCTGTGCGAAAGCGCTTGCGGAAGCCGGCTGCGAGGTGGTGATCAACGGTCGCGATCACGCGAAGCTGGAGGCTGCAGCGGCCGAGATCGCCGGCACGAGCGGCGTCAAGGTGATCCCGGTCGCCGCCGATCTCGCCACGCCCGAAGGTCAGAAGGCGCTGCTCGCCGCCTGCCCCGCGCCCGATATCCTGGTGAACAACAATGGCGGCCCGCCACCACGCGATTTTCGCGAGCTGACGCGCCAGCAGATGATCGACGGCGTCGTCGCCAACATGGTGGTGGCGATCGAGCTCATTCAGAAAGTGATCGGCCCGATGACCGAGCGCAAGTTCGGCCGCATCGTCAACATCACTTCGGGCTCGGTGAAGATGCCGCTCGCCGGCCTCGATCTGTCGTCCGGCGCGCGCGCCGGCCTGACCGCGTTCCTTGCCGGCGTGGCGCGCACCGTCGCCGACAAGAACGTAACCATCAACAACATCCTGCCCGGCGCCTTCGACACCGATCGATTGAAGAGCGTGCTGGGCAACACCGCCAAGCAGAAGGGCATCAGCGTCGACGACACCGCGGCGGCGCGCGCCGCGACCATTCCTGCCAAACGCTTCGGTCAGCCGGACGAGTTCGGCGCGGCCTGTGCGTTCCTGTGCTCAAGCCATGCCGGCTATATCACCGGCCAGAATCTCCTGATCGACGGCGGCGTGTTCAATGGTGCATTCTAAGGGTTTGGGCGCGTTCTAGGCCGCCGCCGCCGCACCACCACGGAATTCGACACCGAGCCGGGTCGCCGAGCGCCAGATGACCTGGCAGGGCTGGCGCATTTTGTCGTGTTCGATCACGAGCACAAACTCTTCCGGAATGCCGATGTGACTCGCTACTTCCAGGCAGGCGCCGGAGGGGGAGAGGTTGCGGACGCGGCAGTCGATGCCGCCGGCGCGGTTGAAGCTGATGGTGCCGCCCTTGAGCACCCGTTGACGCGGAACCTTGCGACGCTCTTCCATGACATCCTCCATCGCCGCAAAGGTTAGCCCACCGGCTTTGACCGACCGTGAAACTGATCGACGAAAACCGGGCTTTCGCGTTGGACTTTCTTCACCATGGCGGGAGCCGGATACCCCCTGGCGCCGGTCTTTCCTTCACTTTTTACGTGTATTGGATGTATGATACGCGCGTGAAAAAGGGGTTCGGGGACCCGATGGACAACGCACGCACCGTGCTGATCATCGCCGCACTGCTCGCGGTGCTCTTGTCGGCGGTCGGCGTCGAGCGCTACCACGGCTGCCAGGGCGACGCGCCCTGCCTCTCCGGCGCGACCATCAGCCTGCTGCCGTCGGTCCGCTTCCTCGCCCACCCGTCGCCATCCACCACCGAGCAAAACCCGCTGCCCGTCGCGCCGACCCGCGCGCCCGCAGCCGCGCCGCCCGTCGTCGCCGAAGAAGCCGCCGCGCGCCCGCGCTGACAGGGTTGCCCCTGCCCCTCAAGCCGTCGCATGATCCGCGCCGATCGCTCAGATTCCCTCAGAACAAACGTCCCCAAGGAGACTGACATGAAGCTCGTCCGCTATGGCGCACCCGGCCGCGAGAAGCCCGGCATCATCGGCGAGGACGGCAAGATCCGCGACCTGTCGCGCGTCGTCAAAGACATCGACGGCGCCATGCTCACTTCCGGCGGGCTCGCCAAGATCAAGAAGCTCAACTTGAAACGCATGAAGCCCGTCGCCGGCAAGCCGCGGCTGGGCGCGTGCGTCGGCAACGTGAGGAACTTCATCGCCATCGGGCTCAACTACGCCGACCACGCGGCCGAAGCCGGCCTGCCGGTGCCGAAGGAGCCGGTCGTCTTCTCCAAGGTGACGACGTCGCTCTGCGGGCCGAACGACGACACGCTCATCCCGCGTGAATCGACCAAGATGGACTACGAGGTCGAGATCGGCATCGTCATCGGCAAGCGCGCGCGCTATCTCACCAAGGAGAACGCGAAGGCCGCGATCGCCGGCTATTTCCTGTCGAACGACGTCTCCGAGCGCTCGTTCCAGATCGACCGCTCCGGCGGCCAGTGGCTCAAAGGCAAGAGCTGCGAGACCTTCGGGCCGATCGGGCCGTGGTTCGTCACCAAGGACGAGATCAAAAACCCGCAGAACCTCGCGATGTGGCTCGACGTCAACGGCCAGCGCCGCCAGACCGGCAACACCAAGACGATGATCTTCGATTGCGAACACATCGTCTGGTACGTGTCGCAGTTCATGGTGCTGGAAGCCGGCGACATCATCATCACCGGCACGCCGCCAGGCGTGGCGCTCGGCATGAAGCCGACGCCGGGATTCCTGAAGGAAGGCGACGTGGTGACCTTGGGGATCGAAGGGCTGGGGGAGCAGCGGCAGAAGCTGGTGAA
>JANLJK010000177.1 GCA_029255525.1 Pseudolabrys sp. | reverse complement strand
AACCGCTGGTTCATCCAGTGGGCCGGCTTCACCTTCGGTCACGCCACGTCGTTCTACGACTTCTACAGCATCGGCGCGAACCAGTTCGGCTTCGCCACTGCCGGTTCGGATTCGGGCGATGGCGGCTGGGATGTGGTTGCTTATACCGCTCAGTTCGGCAACGGTCTGTCGGCCTCGATCTCGGCGGAAACGACCCGCCGCACGAAGCTGTCGGCTGCCGGCACGGCGGTTGGCACCTACGCCCCGGCGGCGTGGGCTGCTTACGGCACCAACTACGGCGGCACTGACACGCCGGATCTGGTCGGCAACCTGCGTATCGACCAGGCTTGGGGTTCGGCTCAGATCATGGGCGCCCTGCACCAGGTCAAGGCTGCCTACTATACCGCCACGGAAGGCGATCATCCGAGCGATAAGGTCGGCTTCGCGATCGGCGGCGGCATCAAGCTGAACGCCCCGATGCTGGGCGCCGGCGACTACCTCCAGGCTGAAGCGACCTACAGCCAGGGTGCTCTGCGCTACAACAACAACACCGCGGTTACTGGCGACTACGTCAAGTACGATGGCCAGCAGATCGGCTTTGGTATCCAGAGCGATGCCGTCTATGGCGGCAACGGTGTGACCGGTAGCGGTCTCGAGCTGACCAGCGCTTGGTCGGTCAACGCGGCGTACACCCACAACTGGAACGCCAAGTGGAAGACCACTCTCTGGGGTTCGTACATGTCCGTCATGTACGGCAGCGCCGCCAACAACATGCTCTGCGCCTCGGTCGGCGCTGGCACGGGCGCTGGCACCACGGCTCTGGCCAACGCTGGCTGCGACATGGACTGGTCGGTCTGGGGCCTCGGCCTCCGCACCCAGTGGAACGTGACCAAGGACTTCTACCTCGGTCTCGAAGTGCTGTACTCGAACCTGAACAGCGCCTCCACTGCGACCGGCACCGTCTCGGTTGCTGCCAACGGCAGCAAGGCGGCCGGCACCTACACGCTGGCCGACCAGGACAGCTGGGCTGTGCGCTTCCGCGCTCACAAGGACTTCTATCCCTGATCGTCTGATCGGGATCTGAAAAGACCCCCGGCGGGAAACCGCCGGGGGTTCTTTCCTTGAGTACCTGCTTTATGGCGGCGAGTATGCAAGTTGAGCCGCAAGTTTCGCGCGATATCGTCGAGCTCGTCAGGCTCGAACGGCGCGCTTTTGCCGCCAGGCTGCGCATCGCGCGGGCGGCGCTCGGCTTGAGCCAGAGCGAATTGGGCATTCGCGTCGGTCTGACGCAACGGGCGATCCACAAACTCGAACAGGGCGAAACCGAACCGCGACGGGCCTCCGTGCACGCGATCGAGGAGGTTTGGCGCACCCACGGGATCGAGTTCGAAGAGCTGCCCGACGGCGGCTTCCGGGTAACGGTCGGCGCGGCGCTGATCGACCGGCCGACCACCGCGCAGGCGCGGCGTCAGCGCACCGCGCGCACGCGCCTTGGTGTCACCGCCATTGCCGGCGGCGTGCCCACTTACCGGGCCTGACCACAAGCTTTCATGGCTTTGCGTGCGCCGGCGATTGCCTCGGCCGGGCGTTTGGCCCTATACGAGCCCTCGACTCCAGCCATTCGGGTGTCTGCCGATGACCGCGCGCATCTACAAGCCGTCCAAGACCGCCATGCAATCGGGGCAGGGCAATACCAAGGCCTGGGTGCTCGATTTCGAGCCCGAGGCGCCCCGGCAGGTCGAGCCGTTGATGGGGTGGACGTCGTCAGGCGACATGCGTCAGCAGTTGCGCCTGCGCTTCACCAGCAAGGAAGAGGCGGTCGCTTATTGCGAACGTCACGGCATCGCCTATCAGGTGTCCGAGGACAAGCCGGCGCATCGCCGGATGATGTCCTACGCCGATAACTTCGCCTTCAAGCGCCGCGACGCCTGGACCCACTGATCATTGCCGTTGGGGCCAAAGCGGGCTGCCTGAACATCCTGCCGCCGTCGGGGCTATCGTTATTTGAGTTCGCTCAGCATTTTTCGGAAGCGGGCGAGGGCGAGGACGAACAGGACGGCGCCGATGGCGAGGATGGCGACGAACTGCGGCCAGACCACATCCAGGCCGGCGCCGCGGAACAGGATGGCCTGCGCCGCCATGATGAAGTGCGTCGTCGGCGCGATCTCCATGATGTACTGAACGGCCAGCGGCATGCTCTCGCGCGGCGTCATCCCGCCCGAGAGCACCTCCAGCGGCAGCATCACCAGAATCATCAGCAGGCCGAACTGCGGCATCGACCGCGCCATGGTGGCGAGGAAGATGCCCAGCGACGTCGTCGCGAACAGATGGATCAGGGCGCCGGCGAGGAATAACGGCACCGAGCCGTGCACCGGCACGCCGAGCCATATCTGGACGACAAAGGCCAGCGACAGGCCGCAGGCCGCCAGCACGACCAGCGCGGTCGCCCAGATCTTGCTCGCCATGATCTCGAATGGCGTCACCGGCATCACCAGGAGATGCTCGATGGTGCCGTGCTCACGCTCGCGGATCAGCGCCGCGCCCGTGAGGATGATCGACAGCATGGTGACGTTGTTGATGACCTCGATGATGGCGCCGAACCAAGCCTTGGTCAGCGACGGATTGAATTGCACCCGCGTGGCGAGCTCGACCGGCAGAATCGTGGCCGCGCGGTAGCGCTGGGTGAAGGCCAGCACCTCGGTGCCGACGATGGTCTGGATGTGGCTGGCACCGGTGAAGGCCTGGGTGATGCGCGTGGCGTCGACATTGAGCTGGATCACCGGCTTGCGGCCGGCCAGGACGTCGCGCTGGAAATCGGGCGGGATGGCGAGTGCGAAGGTGATGTCGCCGGCATCCATCTTCGCGTCCATCTCGGACTGCGTGATCAAGATCGGCGTCGTGAAATAGGGGGGGTAGAAGGCGCTGACGATGCGCTGGGACAGCGCCGAGCGGTCTTCGTCGACGACGGCGATGGAGGCGCGGTTCAGCGTCTCCGGCATGGCCTTCGCAGCCGTATAGACCTGGAGCGTGAAGGCATAGGCGATGAGCACCAGCATCATGCGGTCGCGCCCGAGGCTGCGCAGCTCCTTGATGCCGAGATGCAGGATGTTTCGTAGGATGTTGCCGAGGCCCATGGCTCAGGTCTCCTGCTTCTTCAGGAGCAGGGCGCCGAGGCCGACCAGGATGGGAATGGCGAGCAGCAAGGGGAGATACGCGGACATCAAGTCGCCGAAGCCGAGCCCCTTGGAGAAGGTGCCGCGCGAGAGCGTGAGGAAATAGGTGGCCGGATAGATGTGGCCGATCAAGGCGCCGAAGCCTTCCAGCGACGAGACCGGGTCGATCATGCCGGAATACTGGACCGCCGGGATCAGGGTCAGGATGGCCGTGCCGAAGATCGCCGCGATCTGGCTGCGCATGAAGGACGACACCAGCAGCCCCATGGCGGTGGCCGAGATCGTGTAAAGCAGCGCACCGACCGTGAGCGCGAAGAAGCTGCCTTTCATTGGCACGCCGAATAGCGTGACCGCCATGAGGACGAGCAGCAGGAAGTTCACCATCGCCAGCCCGACATAGGGGAGCTGCTTGCCGATCAGGAACTCGAGCCGGGTGGTCGGCGTCACATACAGATTGACGATCGAGCCGAGCTCTTTCTCGCGCACGACGCTGAGCGCGGAGAGCATCGCCGGGATCAGCATTAGCAGCAGCGGGATCACCGCCGGCACCATGGCCGGCAGGCTTCTGACATCGGGATTATAGCGGTAGCGGACCTCGACCGATGCGGGACTGGGCAGGGCACCCTTGGTGCTCAGCCACTGCAGATGCATGCCCTCAACATAGCCCTTCAGCGTCTCGGCCCGCATCGGCATGGCGCCGTCGATCCAAGCCCCGATCTGCACCGTGCGATTATGCTCGAGGTCGCGGGCGAAGTTCGGTGGGATTTCGAGCGCAAGGCTGATTTTGCCGGAGCGCAGGCGGCGCGTGAGATCGTCGTAGTCGGTAAGCGGCGGCTGCTCGATGAAATAGCGCGAGCCGGCGATATTGATCGTGTAGTCGCGGCTCAAGGCGGTCTGGTCGCGGTCGAGCACCGCAAATCTCAGGTTCTCGACATCGAAGCTGATGCCGTAGGCGATGACCAGCATCAGGACCAGGCTGCCGACGAGCGCCAAAGTGGCGCGGATCGGATCGCGTCGCAGTTCCAGCGCCTCGCGCTTGCTGTAGCTGAACATGCGCGCGGTGTTGAACCAGTGCTTCGCCGGAGCGTGCCCGGGCGCGTCGGCGGCGGGCGCCGGATCGGCCGTCGTGGTGGCCACCGGCGCGTTCTCGGCGGTGGCCTCTTCGAGATAGCCGATGAAGGCTTCTTCCAGCGTCGCGGCGCCGCGCTTCTCGATGAGCGCACGCGGCTTGTCGCTGACCAGCACGCGTCCCGCATGCATCAGCGAGATGCGGTCGCAGCGCTCGGCCTCGTTCATGAAGTGGGTGGAGATGAAGATCGTCACCTGATCCCGGCGCGACAGCTCGATCATGATGCGCCAGAAGGCGTCGCGCGCGATCGGATCGACGCCCGAGGTCGGCTCGTCGAGGATCAGCATCGCCGGCTGATGGATCATGGCGACCGCCAGCGATAGCCTCTGGCGCTGGCCGAGCGGCAGGGTGTCGGGCAATTCGTCCATCACCTCGCGCAGATCGAAGCGTTCGGCGGTGGCGTCGACCCGCGCCGTGATCGTCTCGGCGGGAAGCTGGAACAACCGCGCGTGCAGTTCGAGGTTCTGCCGCACGGTCAGCTCGGAATAAAGCGAGAAGGACTGCGACATGTAGCCGACCTTGCGGCGCGTTTGCAGGTCGTTGGGATCGAGCGCGTTGCCGAACAGGAAGGCTTCGCCCTCGCTCGGCGGCAAGAGCCCCGTCAGCATCTTCATCGTCGTGGTCTTGCCGCAGCCGTTCGAGCCGAGGAAGCCGAAGATCTCACCGCGCGGAATCTGGAAGCTGACATGGTCGACCGCGGTGAAATCGCCGAAGCGCATGGTCAGGCCACGCGCCTCGATGGCGATCTCGGTCGCGCTCTCGTCGCGCGGCGCGATGACGACCGGCTTATGCTGGCGCCGTTCCTCTTCAGGCAGGAGGGCGATGAAGGCCTCGTTCAGGTCGTGGCCATGGTTGAGCGCGAGCAGTTGCTGCGATGTGCCGGAGGCGAGAACGCGGCCGGCATTCATCGCCACCAGCCAGTCGAAGCGCGACGCTTCTTCCATATAGGCGGTGGCGACGATCACGCTCATGCCGGGTTGGCTGGCGCGGATATGGTCGATCAGGTCCCAGAACTGGCGGCGCGACAAAGGATCGATGCCGGTCGTCGGCTCGTCGAGGATCAGCAACTGCGGGTCGTGCACCAGCGCGCAGCACAGGCCGAGCTTCTGCGTCATGCCGCCCGACAACTTGCCCGCCGGCCGGTCGGTGAAGCGCGCCAGGCCCGTGCGCTCCACCAAGGTCGCGATGCGTTGCGCGCGTTCCTTGGGCGGAATGCCGAACAGGCTGCCGAAGAAGTCGATGTTTTCGTAGACCGAGAGGGTCGGGTAGAGGTTCTTGCCGAGGCCCTGCGGCATATAGGCGATACGCGGGCACACCGCCTCGCGATGGCGCGCATCGCCCATGTCGCCGCCGAGCACCTCGACCGTGCCTTGCTGCAAGGCGCGTGCGCCGGCCACCAGCGACAAGAGGCTTGATTTGCCAACGCCGTCCGGACCGATCAGGCCGACCATGACGCCCGCCGGCAAATCGAGGGTCACCTTCTCGAGCGCGTCGACCTT
>JANLJK010000176.1 GCA_029255525.1 Pseudolabrys sp. | reverse complement strand
ACCTGGCGTCAATGGATGCCGGCCGTCGGCGCGCGATGGCGACCAACGAGCGCAGCGCGCATGCGCCGATGAGCCTCCAGCAGATGAAGAGCAAGCACGGTCCCGGCTGCGGCTGCTGCGCGGGCAAGAAATCGATGCGCTACACCAAGCGCGGCAAGGACGGCTCGAAGAGTTTCCCGACGAGCCGGCCCTGGATGATCAGCCACTGAGGTGGTGGGGCCGCCTCAGTCGACCTTGATGTTGGCCGCGGTCGCGATGTCGTTCCATTTGCGGGCTTCGGTTGCGATCAAGGTCTGAAACTGCTCGGGCGTTTCGGGCGAGGCTTGTGCGCCCAGCCGTTCCAGGCTGGTCGTGAATTGCTCGGACTTCAGGCCGGCATTGATCGCGCTGTTGAGCTTGGCGACGATCGGTTGCGGCGTGCCGGCCGGCGCGACGATGCCGAAGAAGGCCGTTATGACGAAATCGGGAAAGCCGGCCTCGGCCATCGTCGGCAGGTCCGGAAATTCCGGCTTGCGACTGGCGCTGGTGACGGCCAGCGCCCGCAGGCGGCCGGCCTTCACCAAAGCTTGCACGGCTGTCACGTTGTCGATGGCGAGCTGGACTTGCCCGGCCATGATCGCGTTGAGCGCGTCCGCGCCGCTCTTGTATTGAACGGTGAGGAAGTCCATGCCGGTTCTGGCCTTGAGCAGTTCGCCGGAAAGATGGGTGATGTTGCCGACGCCAGCGGCGCCGTAGTTGAGCTTGCTCGGATTGGCTTTTGCGTAGGCAACGAGTTCCTTGACGGATTTGACCGGCACATCCGGGCTCACCACCAGCACCTGGTAAGAATCCATGATCTTGGCGACGGCAGCGAATTTGCCCGCGTCGTAGCCCGTGCTCTTGGACACCGCGGGAATCGTGGCGAGCGTCGCCGTGTTGCCGAAGAGAAGCGCGTAGCCATCGGGATCTGCACCGGCAATCAGGCGCGCACCGAGCACGCCGCCGGCGCCGGGGCGGTTCTCGACGATGGCCGGCTGGCCGAAGGCGGATTGCAGTTGGTTGGCGACGAGGCGCGCCAGCACGTCGGTCGGCCCGCCGGCGCCGGCCGGCACGACGATGCGGACGACACGATCAGGATAGCTTTGTGCCGACGCAGGCAGCGCGGCGATCGACGCTATGCCCAGCAACGCCAGGCCCAGGAGGCTGGTAACGGCCCTCATATGTTTCTCCCTTTGTTATGTACATTGTTTTGATTTTCTTGAGCGCCTATGCCGCGCCACGGACACGGTCGATGACGGCGATGGCTTCCGTGTCGTCGAGCGTGTCACCCTGCCAGGCGATGTGCTGGTCCGGCCGCACCAGCACCAGCGGCGTGGAATAGGGTTCGGGCTGGGTGTCGAGACGGACGGTCGTCAGCGGCACATGGCGGGCCGCGGCGGCGGCTTCGATCGCGCGACCATCGGCATTGCCGAACGCGAGTAACGTGAAGCCTTTGCCGAACAGATCGTAGAGAGCCTGGTCGGGTTTTACCCAGACATGCGGCGCGCGCGCGCCGGGCCGGTCGATGGGCGTGTAGACGTCCCAGCGGTCTTCCGGCGATGGCGCGGACGATCGACAAATGATCGGCGAGGCTTCGTAACGTTCGCCGAGCTGCAGGCCGGCCGACAGATATTGCGGCACGTCCTCGACGACGACTTGGGCGCCGAGCGCTTCGCGCTCCCGTTGCGCTTGCGGCGTGTCGCTCTCGAAATCGTCCGGCACGGCCCAGCCGTCCATGACGCGCGAACATTTCACGCCGAACTGCGAATTGCGCACGCCGATTGGCCGACGCTCGATCTCGTAGCTGGCGAGCAAATGGGGGCCGGCCCAGCCTTGCTCGGTGGCGGCGATCTTCCAGGTGATGTTCATCACGTCGCCGATGCCTGTGTTCATGCCCATGCCGCCGAGTGGCGTGAACAGATGCGCGGCGTCGCCGGCCAGAAAGATGTTGGCCGCCTGATAGTGCTCGGCGACCAGCGCGAGGCCGCCGGTCCAGGGGCCGCCCGAGATGATCTCGAAGTCGACATCGCTGCCGAGCATTTTGCTGACGATCGCGCGGGCATCGAGTGTCTTCCAATCGACGCCGGACGGCACCTGATAATGCGCCACCCAGCGTTCCTTGCCGTCCTGCGAGAACATCAGGCCGCGCATTTCGGGATTGATGATCCAGGTTGAATGCGTCGGCACGCGGCCGCTGCGCGCGATCAGTTCCGGCGAGCGGATGTAATAAGACAGCATGGTGCCGCCCATGAAGGCGCGCTGGGCGGTGCCGTCCTCGCCGATCATGCCGATGCCGAGGATGCGCCGTACGGTGCTGCCGGCGCCGTCGGCGGCGATCATGTAGCGCGCCTTGATCCGCCGTTGCTCGCCCGTGGTGCTTTCCACGCTGGCGACGATGCCGTCCGGGCCGGATTCGAACGACACGAGTTTCCAGCCGAAGCGGACGTCGACGCCCGCCTGCCGTTCGGCATGCGCGCGTAATTCGCGCTCCAGCACGATCTGCGAGACGATGTTCGGAATTTCCGGCGTGGGAAATTCCGCATAGGGCCGGGGCAGACGGCCGAATTCGTGACCGCAGTAGCGCGTCACGTAAGCCGAGGCGCGCACGATTTCGGGTGGCAGTCCGGCGGATCGCAAGTCCGGCGCGATGCCGAGCCGGCGGAAATGCTCCATCGAGCGCGCATTGGTGCTGTTGCACTTCGGATGTTGCGCCGTTTCCAGCTTTTCGGTCACGAGAATGGCGGGGAGGCCGCGCCAGCCGAGCTCGATGGCGGCGGACAGGCCGACCGGGCCGCCGCCCACGATCAGAACGCAGGTCTCGAAGGTGTCACTCATTTCTTTTCGGGCTTCTCGACTGTGATGGTGTCGCCGATGTTGATCGTCATGAGGTCTTCGCCGAAGGCGAGAGGGCCGTCATAGGTTTCGCGCGTGGCGGCGACGTAGTCCGCGGGCTGCAACGCGTCGGCGCCGGCGCCGCCGGCCGTGCCGATGTGGGTGTAGACCGCCAGTCGCGGCTTGGCGGTCGAGAATACGCGGCCGGCTTCTTGCGGCGTCGTATGGTGCGCCAGGATACGACGCGCCGCTTCCGATTTAGCCAGAATCTCGGGCTTGCCCATCGCCACCTCGTGCACCAGGACGTCTGCGCCGGTGCCGTATTTGATGACGTTCTGATTGAACCGCGTGTCGCCGCTGATGACGACCGAGCGGCCCTTGTAGTCGACGCGGTAGCCATACGCCGGCTTGATGAAATCGCCGTGGTCGACCTCGAAAGCGGTGACCTTCACGCCGTTGGCCTCATAGACCACGCCGGGCGTGATATCGCGCGCATCGACGTTGATGCCCGGTCGCGTCAGCTTTTCGTCGTCCATCCGAATCTTGATGTCGGGCAGATAACCCTGCTCGAGGTGCGCCATCAGATTCTTGGTGCCTTCCGGTCCGATGACCACGAAAGGCTGGTCGCGGCGGCCCCACGGCGGCGGCAGCCAACCGGACAGCCAGAGGTCGGGGATGCCGTTGGTGTGATCGGAGTGATGATGGGTGATGAACAGCTTCACCAGGCGCAGCGGAATATTCTTTTGCTGGAGACGGATGGTGCAGCCGCGGCCGCAATCGAAAACCATCTTCTCGGTACCTGCCTCGACCAGCGTTGAAGGACCGAAACGCTCGGCGCTTGGCACCGGCGTGCCGGTGCCAAGCAGGGTCACCTTCATGTCCGGCGCGTTTTGCGCGGCGCAAACCGTCGCGGTGCCCAGCAACGATGCCGACACAATCACGATGAAGGCCCGGCTTTTGCGCGACTTCGGATCCATTCCCATACCAACGCTTCCTTCCCTTAGGGCCGTCTCAGCGGCCGTTCGTTTTAGCCCAAGGCCCCGGTCTTGCTGCGCCGGAGTCCGTATTCATTGAGTTCTCGGTGGGCGGTCGATCACACCAGCGCCGGGTACGAGCCGCCGTCGAGATGGATATTCTGGCCGGACATGAAGCCGGCGAAGGCGCTGCAGATGAAGGCGCAGGTGGCGCCGAACTCCTTCGGGTCGCCGAGCCGCTTGGTCGCGAGCGATTCCACTTGGCGCTTGCGCGCTTCCTCGTAAGAGATGTTGTCGCGCGCCATGGCGGCCTTCGCCATCTGCACCTGCCGGTCCGTATCGAAACGTTCGGGCAAAAGGTTGTTGACGGTCACGTTGAAGCGGGCAGCGTCGAGCGCCAGCGTCTTCATCGCGCCGGTGAGCCCCGCGCGCGCGCCGGCTGACGGCGCCATATGCGGCCGCGGGGTCGTTACCATGGCGGACGTAATGTTGATGATGCGGCCGAACCGCCGCTCCTTCATGCCGGCGAGCACACCGCGCGTGAGCATCATCGGCGCGATCATGTTAGCCTCGAGCACCGCCATCCAGGTGTCGTAATCGACGTCGGCGAAATAGCCGGGCTTCGGGCCGCCATTGTTATTGATGAGGATGTCGCAGACCGGCGCGGCGGCGAGCAGGCGATCGCGACCCTCGGCGGTGGCGATGTCTGCGGCGACCGGTGTGACATTGCCGCGCGCGGTGCTGCGCAATGCCGCCGCTGCTTTGTCGAGCTTGGCGGCGTCGCGGCCGTTGATGACGACGTTGACGCCTTCGCCGGCCAGCGCTTCGGCGCAGGCAAGTCCCAGTCCTTGGCTGGACCCGCAGACGATCGCGGTACGGCCTTCAATTCCCAGATTCATGATCGCCGGTCTCCCCCTGCAAATGCCGGCGTAAATCGATGAAACTACGCGGCTTTTGACGTTTCTTGGCGGGGCGCCCAGGTCGGGTGTCCCGCATTGTGGTCGATTATTTATGTATTCTGGCTTGAAAATCGATTCTTTTCCAGCACAATCCTTCCAACAAATTTGCCGGCGCCGCGTGCGGTGAGCCGCGGCACACAACAAGGCCGCTCAGGCCAGGGGAGGAATTGATGCTGGACTTCAGGAAGCTCGTGCTTGCGGCGGCGGCCGCGCTGTTGCCGCTCTCGGCGAATGCCGAGCCGGCGGTGCTCAAGCTCTCGTTCTTCGGCCCCGATGCCGAGGTCAATTACGCCAAGGCGATCAAGCCGTGGGTCGATGCCGTCAATGCCGATGCCAGCGGTGCGGTGAAGATCGAGGCCTATCCGAACGGCGCGCTCGGCAAGAGCCTGCCGGCCCAGCCACAGATGATCCTCGACGGCGTCGCCGACATCGCCTTCGTCAATCCGGCGCTGGTGCCCGGCCGCTTTCCGGACGATCAGGTGTTCGAAGTGCCGGGCCTCGTCGGCAACTTCAAGGAAGGCGTGGCGCTTTATCAGGAGCTGCTGAAGTCCAATAGCCTGCGCGGTTATTCCGACTATGTCGTTCTCGGCTCGTTCATGAACGCGAACGCGCATGTCTTCTCGCGCCGGCCGATCAAGTCGGTCGTCGACCTGAAGGGCATGAAGGTGCGCATCAGCGGCGCGGTGATCGGCCAGACGGTGAAGGAGCTCGGCGTCGTGCCGGTGGCGATGCCGCCGAACGAGGTCGTGGAAGCGATGGGCCGCGGTACGATCGACGCGACGACGACGGTGCCGGCTGCGGTGGTCGACTTCGGCATCGACCGGGTTACCAGCCACGATTACCTGATCCAGCTCGGTACGAACTCGTTTGCCGTGCTGATGAACCGCAAAAAATTCGAGTCGCTGCCGAAGGCCGCGCAGGACGTGATCAACAAATATTCGCCCGGCTGGATCAATGACACCTATGTCAAGAATCTCAGCGCCTTCAACAACAGCCTGATCGAGCACTTCCGCGCCGATAAGAAGCGCACGGTGGTGACG
>JANLJK010000175.1 GCA_029255525.1 Pseudolabrys sp. | reverse complement strand
GCCAAGATGGCGGCGACGGCGGAAGGCTTCGCGGAATATCTCGACAGGTATGTGCATGAAAAAAAAGCGGCGTGATTTTCTTTCTTATCCCTCCCCCGCTTGCGGGGGAGGGTGGCGAGCGCAGCGAGCCGGGTGGGGGCGCCTTGCACACACGAAGAGTGACCCCGCCCCCCGGCGCTTCGTGCCGGACCCTCCCCTTTCAGGGGAGGGATAAGTGAAAGTCCGCGACGAAGAACTGCTCGCCGATGTCATTACGCGGCTGATGGGTGACGTGCGCCATGTGGCCGTGGGCAATGCCTCGCCTATTCCCGCAACCGCCGCACTGCTCGCACGCGCCCGTGGTAAGTTACAAGGCTTGGGCCGGCCTTACGTGTCGCTGCTCGGCAGCCCGAAGCACACGTTTTGGACCGACGGCGGCCGCGAATTGTTCGACTGCGCGGGCCAGGGCCGCATCGACGTATTCTTTCTGTCCGGCGGGCAGATCGACGGCCACGGCAACATCAATCTGGTTTCGATCGGCGATTACGAGCACCCCAAGGTGCGTTTCCCCGGCTCGTTCGGCTCGGCCTATCTCTATTTCGTCGTGCCGAAGGTCATCCTCTTCCGCACCGAACATTCGCGCCGCACCTTGGTGCCGCAGGTCGACTTCATCAGCGCACCCGGCGTGAACGAGCCCAACGTATTCCGTACCGGCGGGCCGATCGCGCTGGTGACCAATCGTTGCCTATTCTCCTTCGCCCATGGCCGCTTCCGCCTCGACAGCATACACCCCGGTCACACGGTCGACGAGGTGATCGAGAACACCGGTTTCGATTTCGACCGACCGGACCACGTGCCGGAGACACCTGCACCATCACCTGAAACATTGGCCTTGATGCGCGGACCGGTGGCACAGGAGTTGGCGGAGGTTTATCCGCAATTCGCAGCGCAGGTGTTCAACGCTTCTGTTCCCTCCCCCTGAAAGGGGGAGGGTCAGAGAGGGGGGTATCGACAATGTGAAAAGACCCCCACCCGTCCGCCTTCGTTTCACTTCGGCGGACGACCTCCCCCTTTCAGGGGGAGGTAAGAACGCGTTAGTTTCCCCGCCCACAAACAACAAAACGGGAAACGCTCACGTGCAGACAGTGGAAGCGGCGGTCATCGGCGTCGGCTGGATCGGCGGCCTGCGAGCGGAAACGCTCTCGCGCACGGCGCTGGTCGATAAGCTTCATCTCTGCGACATCAAGCCGGATCGGCTCGCCGAGGTGAAGGCGCTGTACAAGCCGGCGACCGCGACGCTCGACTATCAGGACATCATCAACAATCCGAATGTCTCCGTCGTCTATATCTCGACCACGCCGGAGGCGAACCACTATCCGATCGCGCGCGACTGTCTCAAAGCCGGCAAGAACGTGATGCTGGAGAAGCCAATCGCGCTGGAATTATGGGAGGCCGACGAGCTGATCCAACTCGCCAAGCGCAACAACCTGAAATTCACCATCGGCTATTCGCAGCGTTTCAACCCGAAGATCGCCTTCGCCAAGAAGAAAATTGTCGACGGCACGTTGGGCAAGGTCGTCTCGGTGCTGGTGAGCCGGCATCTGTCGCGCGCGCTGGGCAAGAAGATCGCGAGTCGCGTGCGGCTCTCGCCGGTGGTGATGGAATCGACGCACGACCTCGATTTCGTCTTCTGGCTCTTGGAACCGGCCAAACCCGTGCGCGTCTACTCCCAGGGAGCCTATGGCTACATGCAGCCGGTGAACGGTTCGCACGATGTCATGTTCACTACCGTCACCATGGACAATGGCGTGGCGGTGATGATCGGCGGCGGCTGGAACCTGCCGCCAAGCTATCCGAACTATTGCGCGACCTGGATCGAGATCACCGGCACCGACGGCTCGCTGTTTCTCGACGACACGCAGCGCGACAACTGGCTCAACACCGAGAAACACGGCCAGGAGTTCACCATGTCGACCATGCCGGGCGAGCAGGTCGACCATGTGTTTGCCGGCGGCATGGGACCGGAGACGATCCACTTCCTCGAAGCCTGCATCCGCGACACGCCGGTGATGGTGACGCCGGAATCGGCACGCCGCGTGATGGAGACCTACAGCGCGGCGGATTTGTCCGCCGACCGCAATGCGCCGGTCGACCTGCCGCTGACCAACGAAACGATCTCGGCCATCGCCGAGTTCAAGCAGAAGATCAGGGCGGGGCTCAATGTATAGCGGCGTGTCCCGGGCGCAGCGCAGCACGACAGTGATGCGCTGCAGACCCGGGACCCCGGTTCACAATCTAAGAAGCAAGCGGGGTCCCGGATCTGCGGTGCACCGTTCGCCAAAGGCTCACGCTGCACCGCGTCCGGGACACACAAGAGGCAAGGTATGAAACGAAACCCCAAGCGCCTCGGCCTCGCGATCATCGGCGGCGGACGCGTCGGGCTGTTCCGCGGCGAGGTGGCGGCGCGCCATCCGTCGGTGGAGTGGATTGGCTTGGCCGAGAAGAACCCGAACCGCGCCGGCGCGGTCGGCCCCAAAATCGACGCTGACTTTGTGACGCAGAGTCATGTCGAGCTGATCAAACGGCCGGCGGTCAACTGCGCCATCATCGCCACCGACGAGCACCTGCACGTCGACCCGATCATGGCCTGCATCGAGCGCGGCATCCCGATGCTGATCGAGAAGCCGCTCGCCACACGGCTCGAAGAGTCGGCGCGCGTGCTCAAGCTGATCCAGGAGGCCAAGCTCGACGCCGTGGTCGGCTACACACAGCGCTTCCGCCGACGTTGGCTGGCCGCCAAGGAGAAGTGCCGTACCGGTGCCTTAGGCGAGGTCACACTCGTCACCTCGCGCGCCTTCATGAACCGGCTGGTGGCGATCGATAACTACAAGCGCACCGACGATCCCTCCACCATCTCGCCGATGGTGATCTCCGGCACCCACGCGCTCGACATCTGCCTATGGTGCCTAGAGGGCAAGACGCCGGTCGAGGTCTATGCCCGCTCTATCAGGGCATCGACGCCACCGCCGGCATGATCACGTTCGACGACGGCACCGTCTATCATCTCAACATCTCGTGGGCGCTGCCGGTCACGTGGCCGGGGGCGGTCTATTCGCTCGAAGTCGACATCGTCGGCACCACCGGCGTGCTCACCATCGACGACACGCATCGCGACATCGTGCTGGCGGTGTCGAAGCCGCAGTCGGAGGGCTACAACCCAGACGCCACGCGGCTCGTCGACTTCATGGGCAGCTATCCGCCCGGCGATATGGCGCTCGGCGAGTTGCGCGGACCGATGGCGGACGAGACGGTGAGCTGGCTCAATCGCGTGGCGCTCGGCCTGTCGACGCCGGCCGCCACCGTCGAGGAGGCCCACCGCAACCTGATGCTGACCAAGGCGCTCGATCTCTCGGCCAAGCGCAAGGCGCCGGTGAAGCTGCCACTGAGCGATGAGGATGTGAGCGCGGTGGCGTAATTACCGCGTGTCGTTCCCGCGAAAGCGGGGGCCCCGTACGCCGTGCCCTATCGACGATCTGCGGCGTACTAAATCCCGGGTCTCGCTCCGCTCGCCCGGGATGACAGCCCGTTATACACGCTCGCGCAGCGGCTTGACCCCCAACTCCCCCGCCATACTGTCAAGCTGCTTGAGTAGCTCCGGCGGCACCGCGAGACCGTTAGTCAGCCGATCGGCGCGGCGCTTGGCGCGTTCATCGCCGGGCAGACGCACGCTCTGGCCGGGCAACGTTTTTGAACTCCGTAAGGACCGCACGTGGCGGTCCACCTCGGACTTGAAAGTGTCGAGCTTCTGGAAGCGGCTCGGGTCGAGCGCCACCACGAACTGACCGGTGTTGGTCACACGGTCGGGCTCCGCATTGAAGTCGACGCAGTCGCGGCCGAACAGCGCGCCATTGAGCGTGCCCGCGAGCAAGCCCAGCATCAGTGCGAGCCCCGCGCCCTTGTAGCCGCCCATCGGCAGCAGCAGCGCCGCCATGCTCTTGTACGGATCGGTAATGGCTTCGCCGGTCGCAGGATCGACCATCCAGTCGGCCAGCAGCGGCTTGTTCTGCAGGCGATGGTTCTTGATGGTCCCATAGGAAACGACGGAAGTCGCGATATCGAGCACCACCGGTGGTTCCGCGCCGGCGGGAATGGCGATGGCCAAAGGATTGGTGCCGAGCAGCGGCTCGGCACCGCCGGCGAGCGGCATATGGTTGGCGCTCGCCACCGCCGAATAGACCCCAATCATGTCGGCCTTGAGCGGCAGCGCGGCATAGACGCCGGCCGCGCCCGCGTGGTTCGACATGCGGCAGCCGACCCAGGCAACGCCGCATTCGCGCGCCATCGCGATCGCCTCCTCGGCCGCGCGCGCGACCACGACATGACCCATGCCGTTATCACCATCGACCAATGCGGTGGCCGGCGCCGTGCGCTCGACTTTGATGACGGGACGCGGATTGATCGCGCCGAGCCTCAAGCGCGATGCATATTGTGGCAGGCGGAACACGCCATGCGCATCGGCGCCAGTCAGATCGGCCTCGAGCATCAGCTCGGCCACCCTGGCGGCGTCGTCGGGCGGCAGCCCAGCCTTCGCCATGGCGTCGCAGATCAGGCCGCGCACCGCGGCGGCCGGAATGCGACCGGCTTTGACGGGCGCGTTCACGATGCCTGCCCCTTCAGCAAGACCTCCGCGCGCGCATTCAGGATCGACGCCTTGTCGGCGTCGGCAATGTTCAGCCCGCGCACATGCGCGACGCAATCCATCATGCCCATATCGTACGGATAATCGCTGCCGAGCATCACACGATCGGCGCCGACATGACCGATCATGAACTCCAAAACCGAGACCGAATGCAGGATGGTGTCGTAGTGGAAACGCTTCGCGATGTTCTTCGGCTGCGCCGGCACATTCTTCTTCGGCTCCGGCCGCACCGCCCAGCCATGCTCCCAGCGTGCCGCCTGATAGGGCGTAAAGCCGCCGCCATGTGCCAGAATGAAATTCAATTTCGGATGACGGTCGAGCACGCCGCCGAAAACGAGGCAGGCCGCGGCGATGGTGGTGTCGAGCGGATTGCCGATGAGGTTAGCGAGATAATACGCCTTCATCCGGTCCACACCGGCGATGTTGTTCGGGTGAATGAACATGAAGGCGCCGAGCTCTTCGGCGGTCGCCCACAGCGGCTCGAAGCTTGGATCGTCCAGGTTCTTACCGAGGATGTTGGAGGCGAACATCGCGCCCTTGAGGCCGAGCTTGGTCATCGCGCGCTTAAGTTCGTCGGCGGCTTTGTCCGGCGCCTGCATCGGCAAGGTACCGATGGCCATGAAGCGCTCGGGATACGCCGCGACATGCTTAGCCATCTGCTCGTTCTGGATCGCGGCGGTGGCGGCACCGCGCGCGGGCTCCAAATTGTAGAGATAGGTCTGCGGCGTGGCCGACAGCACATGCACGTCGACGCCCGCTGCATCCATGTCGCGCAAGCGATGATCGAAGTCGAAGCCGCCGCGCGGAAACGGCCGATAGGCAATGCCCGCGACATCGAGCGTCGCGCTCGCGGCATCGAGCGGCGTAATCGTCACCGGCGCCTGTGGCGCTTCTTTCGTGAGCAGCGCAGCGGTTTCCTGCGTCAGCACATGCGTGTGCACGTCGATGGTTCGCATTTCATCCCCTGAAAGCTGATTGTTATCAGTGACGTCTTGCAACCCTGAGTGCCGCAGCAGCCGACGGCGTGCAAGGCCCGCGAGACAAGCCTTCGTTGCAGATGAAACCTCACGTCGAATGCGGGTTCCCCGGCTACGCATTCCTGCGCTAGTGTCGCGGTTCGGAAGTTCGCCCGCATTACCAGCTTGCTCCGAAGCGAACT
>JANLJK010000174.1 GCA_029255525.1 Pseudolabrys sp. | reverse complement strand
AGTTCACCAATTCGTTTCCACATCATCTCTCCGGCGGCATGCAGCAGCGCGTCGCCATTGCCCGGGCGCTCGCCTATAATCCGTCGGTGCTGCTGATGGACGAGCCCTTCGCCGCGCTCGATGCCATGACGCGCGACGACATGCAGCGCCTGCTCGCGGACGTCTGGCGCGAGACGCGCAAGACCGTGATCTATGTGACGCACAACGTCGCCGAGGCCGTTTATCTCGCCGATCGCGTCATCGTCATGAGTCCGCATCCCGGCACCGTGAAGGCCGAAATCAAGATCGACCTGCCGCGGCCGCGCGATCCGCTCAGCGTCGAATTCCTCGATTGTCAGAAGGACCTGCTGCGCCAGCTCGGGCACGAGCCGGCGCATTGAAGTGAGCATCATTCCGGGGCGCGAGCGCAGCGAGCGAACCCGGAATCCATAATCACCAGCGCTGCGGCGTATGGATTCCGGGCCCGGCTCTGCGGGCCGTCCCGGAATGACAGAAGGGGAGGATCGGCCATGAGCATTCTGAAGAACGGAATGACGCGACGCCACGCCTTGGCGGCCGGTGGCGCCGGCGTATTGGCAGCAGGGATGGGCCTGCAGCCCGCCTTTGCGTTGGACACCGTGCGGCAGGGCTACCAGACCAATATGTGGGGCATGCCGACTTATTACCTGCTGCGCTCCGGCCTCCTGGAGAAGCAGGGGCTGAAGTTCGAGGAATTCGCCGTGCCGTCCGGCAACCTCACCATGCAGCAGATGGTGGCGCGGCAGGTCGATCTCGGCACTTATGCCGGCCCGTCCCTGGTGCTCGGCCACGACAAAGGCGGCCTCGTCGGCATCGCCGTCATCGAATATGTCGGCAAGACGGCGCGGGTGATGGCGCGCAAGGAGCTCGGCATCACCAAGGTCGAACAGCTCAAGGGCCTCAAGGTCGCCAACCAGACCGGCGCGTCGACGGGCAATATCTTCGTCGACCAGATCGCCACCAAGGCCGGCCTGCGCAAAGGCGACTACCAGGAAATCCGGATGAACGTCGACGACATGGTGGCCGCCATGGTCGCGAAGACCGTCGACGCCATGGTGGCGGTCGAGCCCTACAACGCCATCGCCGAGGCCGACGGCATCGCCAACACGATCTCCGAATTCTATGACTTCGATAAGATGCCGGTGTTCATGGCGGCGACACCCGACTTCGTCGAGAAAAGCGCGCCCACGATCGTCGCCTATCTCAAAGCCTGGCTGGAAGTGGCCAAGGACTTCAAGGAGAGCCCGAACAAGGTCGCGGACGCCATCTTCGGCTTCTACGCCTCCAAGGGCTACACGATGTCGAAGGACACCTTCAGCAAGGCCTTGGGCCGCGTCGAGGTGAGCCTCGGCTGGCCGGCCGACATCAAGCCCTACATGCAAACGCAAGCGGAGATCCTGCTCAAGGAGAAGAAGATCAAGGCGATCCCCGATTGGGATAAGGCGCTGCGCACGGAGTTCTTGAAGCAGGCGAGCGCGTAAAGAAGATTTAATGCGCTCGATCGCGATTCGTTATGGCTGGACTTGTGCGCTCCTTTCGCGTCTTGCTTAATGAAGAAATGTCGTTGTCCGATGTGATATCGGACTCGACGGGAGATAACGTGCTGCTTTCGCTATACGAAATGCATGCGACATAAGAACAATGGAGACGCCAATGTCCGCCACCCATCCGCTCACCAAAAACGGCGAGTCTATTGCCTGGAATTTCAAGCTGCTGGCGCAGAACGATCTCGGCGGCTTCGGCGGCATGGGCGAAGGCATGGCCGTGCAGATCGCCAAGGACGGCCGGCGCATCATCTGGCTGGCGCATGAGAGCGCGCCGAAGAATTTCACCGGTGTTGATGTGAGCGACCCGCGCAACCCCAAAGTCATCGTGCAGACCGAGCTGCCGCAGCCTTACATGCGCTCGAACTCGCTGGAGATGACCGGCGACATTCTCGCTGTCGCCTATCAGACACAGAAAATAGGCCAACAGCCGGCCGGTCTTGAGCTGTTCGACTGCTCCGTGCCGGAGAAGCCGCGCTCGATCTCGTTCTTCGACTGCTCGGGCCCGCATTCGCGCGGCGTGCATCAGTTGTGGTTCTGCGACGGTGAATACGTGCACATGGCCGCCGGCGCGCCGGACTTCAAACCGAGCCATCTGCTCGACGACCAGTTTTACCGCTGCATCGATGTGCGCAATCCATCGAAACCGGTCGAAATCGGCCGCTGGTGGATGCCCGGCACCTCGGCCACCGACAATATTCAGCCGCCGCCGAGGCATCCGCTCGACAAGGGTTATCGAGCGCACAACACCAACTGCTATCCGCAACGACCCGACCGGCTCTATCTCTGCTACATCGACGGCGGCATGTTCGTGATGGACATCAAGGACAAGGCCAATCCGAAGGTGATCTCGCACTGGACCAATTCGCCGCCTTACACCGGCTTCATGCACACAGCGGTGCCGCTGTTCGACCGCAACCTGATGCTGGTGACGGACGAGTCGACAGAGAATAACGGCAAAGACTGGCCGAAGCTGATCTGGGTGCTCGACATGCGTGACGAGACGCATCCGGTGTCGATCGCCACCTGCCCGCTGCCGCCGGTCGATGCCTATAAGGACCGTGGCGGCCGCTTCGGCGCGCACAACATCCATGAGAACGTGCCGCTGCCGACCGCGTGGCAGTCCGACCAGATCGTGATCGGCACGTTTTTCAATGGCGGCCTGCGCGCTTACGACATCGCCAATCCGTATCAGCCGAAGGAGATCGCGACCTTCGTGCCGCCAGCGCCAGCGGGATCACCGGTCGGTGCGATCCAGCTCAATGACGTGTTCGTCGACGAGCGACAGATCGTTTACACCGTCGATCGGTTCAGTGGCGGTTTGTATGTGCTGGAGATGGATTTTTGATTGTCCCTCTCCGCGCGCCTTTTCACCTCTCCCCAACGGGGAGAGGTGAAGCGCGTTTGTGGCCGCGCGTGCTAATATAGCACCATGAATTCCCCCTTCCCTTCCCCCGCCGCCGGGCCGTTCGGGCGCCGGCTGAAGCGCGAACGCGGCGCCAAAGTGCCGGTGACGGTCGTCACGGGCTTTCTCGGTGCCGGCAAGACGACGCTCATCAAGCGTTTCCTGGCGTCGCCGGAAGGGCAAGGCACCGCGGTGGTGGTGAACGAATTCGGTGCCGCCGGCATCGACGACGCGCTGCTGCGCGCGAGCGCCGACGAGACCGTACTCATCGGCAATGGCTGCATGTGCTGCATCACGCGCAGCGACTTGCAGGAGGCACTGCGCCGCCTGGTGATCGAACGCGACCGCAGCGAGATCCCGGATTTCAAGCGCATTGTGATCGAGACCTCCGGCCTCGCCGATCCCTCACCCATCCTGCAAACCTTTGCCACCGATCGCGCGCTCGGCGATACATTTCATGTCGATGTCGTGCTAACGGTCGTCGACGCCGCGACCGGGCTCGACACGCTTCGCCGCTCGGCTGAGGCGCGCAAGCAGGCGATCCTCGCCGACCGGCTCGTCGTCACCAAGACCGACATTGCGGGGGCTGCCGATGCACTTTCCGCGCGGCTGCGCGCACTGAACGCGAGCGCGGAGATCGTTACGGCCGCTAGTGGTACCCTCGATCCCAGCCGCTTCACCGAACCGGCGGCCCTTCAACGCAACGCCTTCGTGGCGGAAGCCGAGCACTCTGACGGCATCGGCAGCTTCGTGCTCACCGACGACAAACCGATGCCATGGACCGCCTTTGCCAAGGCCATGGATACGCTGATCGCGCTGCGCGGCCCGGACCTGCTGCGCGTCAAAGGCTTCCTGAATATCGAAGACTGCAAAGGGCCGGTGCTGGTGCAGTTCGTGCAGCACCTCGCCCCGCCGCCGGTCGAACTGGAAAAGTGGCCGGACGGCGATCGCACCAACCGCGTGGTATTCATTACGCGGGGGATTGAGGAGAAGCAGGTGCGCGAGCTGTTGAATGCGGTGCGGGCGATTCTCTGATCTGTCGTCCCAGGCGAGCGAAGCGAGACCCGGGACCCATACGCCGCAGTTTATCGATAGCGCACGGCGTATGGGTCCCCGCCTTCGCGGGGACGACAGCGATGTTGCTATCGCCTCACGCTCTTCCTTGCCTCGACAATCACCTCCGGCACCGCCGCGTCATTGTTCGGGGCCATGATATGGCAGCCGGCGACTTGCGGAATGTCGGCAAGCTCACCGATCACCTCGACGCAGATACGTCGGCCTTCCGCCACCGGATCGCTGGCCTGCTCCATGCGGTCAACGATCGCGTCCGGGATGATGGTGCCATAGAGTTTCTCCTTCATCCAGCGCGCCGATTTCGCCGAGCGCAGCGGTGCCACGCCGATGATGAAGAACAGCTTGTCGGCAAGGCCGTGCTCGGCGAGCCGCGCCATATAGCGGCGCACGATGCCGGCATCCATGCAGAACTGCGTTTGCACGAACTGCGCGCCGGAAGCCGCCTTGCCCGCGAGGCTTTTCGGTTCCCACCCCGCCGGCGGATCGATGGGACTATCGGCACCGCCGATGAAGAACGACGCCTTGCCCGCGACCTTTTTGCCGGTGGGCAATTCACCAGTATCGCGCAGGCGGCGCGCCGTCTCCATCAGCTGGCGCGCATCGAGATCGAACACCGCCTTGGCATCGGGCTGGTCGCCCGCGCTCGGATCGTCGCCACGCAGCATGAGAAGGTTCTGCACGCCCCAGGCGGCCGCGCTGATGAGATCGCTCTGCAGCGCGATGCGGTTGCGGTCGCGGCAGGTGAACTGGAGGATTGGCTCGATGCCGCTGTCCAGGAGCAGCGCCGCCGCGGTGACCGCGCCGAGATGCGGCCGCGCGCCCGCGCCGTCCGTGACGTTGACCGCATCGGCAAGGCCCTTGAACGGCATCGCCTTGGCGATGAGCTCGTTGCGATCGGCGGACACCGGCGGTGTCACTTCGGCGGTGAGGACGAAATGGCCGGCTTTCAATTTGTCTTGCAGGTTTGCCATGTCTTGCAGGTCGCAAAATTGGCTGGACCTGGCAAGTGCAAGAATGACAAAACTAAGCGGATGCGGCGAGTGGGCTGCATCCCAAAAAAGCGAGTACGAGGCCGATGACGATGTCGCTTGAGGAAGCGCTTTCGCCCATCACTGATGGCTGCATGCTCGTCGTGCCGCGCGAAGTATCGGGCGTGCCCATGGCGGCGACGCGCGCGCTGATCAAGCGCGGCGTGCGCAACCTGCATCTCGTGGCGCTGCCCACATCGAGCCTGCAGGCGGATCTGTTGATCGGCGCGGGCTGCGTGGCGACATTAGAGACCAGCGCCGTGAGCTTGGGCGAGTTCGGGCCCGCGCCACGCTTTTCCGCTGGTGTCACCGGCGGCACATTTCACATGAAGGACGCTACCTGCCCGGCGCTGCATGCGGCTTTGCAGGCCTCCGAGAAGGGCGTGCCCTTCATGCCGCTGCGCGGGCTGATCGGCTCCGACATCCTGAAATATCGCGACGACTGGAAGGTCATAGACAACCCGTTCGGTAACGATGATCCCATCGTCTTGTTACCGGCCTTGCGGCCGGACGTCGCGCTGTTCCACGCGCCGATGGCCGACCGCTTCGGCAATGTGTGGATCGGACGGCAGCGTGAATTGGCGACCATGGCGCACGCCGCCGAGAAAACCATCGTCACCGTGGAGAAGTTCATCGACGGCAACCTGCTCGCCGATCCCATGACGGCCGCCGGCACGCTGCCGGGCTTCTATGTCGAACACGTCACGGCGGCCGAGCGCGGTTGCTGGCCTTTACCGTTGCCGGACCATTACGCGGCCGACGGCGAGCATCTCGCGCTCTACGCCAAGATGGCCGCG
>JANLJK010000173.1 GCA_029255525.1 Pseudolabrys sp. | reverse complement strand
GGCGCCGGCAGCGCCTGCAAGGTGCGCGCCGAGCAATGCACCTGATAGCCGACGCCGCCGACGTCGAGGATGACGTAGTCGTCGCCGTAAGAGTCGATGATGCCCTTGAGCTTGCCGATCATGATGTCTTGCCTTCCGGCTTGCGATAGTAATCGGCAATCTTCGGATCGAGAACCACTGGTTTCGCCGGCGCGATCTTGTCGCCGTCTTCTTCGTCTTCGCCCGGCCCAACGCGGATCATGCGCCGCGCCAACAGTGCGACCAGGAAGAACACGCCGCCGATCGCGAGCAGGAGCAGCGAGAACGAGCTCGGCCCCGGCATCAGATAGGCCTCGGCCGGATCTTGCGGATTGTAGGCGACCGGTGCCTTGGCGCCGACCGGGAACGTGTCGGCCATCTTCCTGGCGCCGGCCGAGTTCTGCATGTTGAAGGCGTACGGCTCGATGCCGCCGCCGAGATAGGTCTTGCCGCCAATGCGGTAGAGATAATGCACGTCGAACGTGGCCCAGCGGTCGGGGCGCTGCACGTCGCGCGTCTCGCGCTCGTGCTGCGTCAGCTTGGTGTCGACGATCTCGGCCTCCGCGCGCGGCCACTTCAGCGTCAGCCAGCCGTTATAGGCGCCCCAGGCGCCGAAGCCGAAGGCAATGGCGCCGAGCACGGCGAGGAACCACGCCATCCGGTAGTCCGGCTTGCCTTGGGATTTCTTCTTGCGGGCCATGACGATCTACTTCGCCACAATGTTGAGCGTGCGAAACTTGCGTCCCCTCCCCCGCAAGGGGGGAGGGAGCAGGCAGTGCATGCGGCAGATCATCGAACCGCAACTCTCATCATCAGACTCTGCCGGTGATGCGCATGGCATATGGCGATGGCAAGCGCGTCGGCGGCATCCTCGCTCTGCGGATCGGCCTTCGGTAGCAGCACGCCGATCATCATGCGGATCTGCGTCTTGTCGCCATGGCCGGCACCGACGACCGTCTTCTTCACGACGTTGGGGGCGTATTCGGCGACGCTCAGCCCGGCGCGCGCCGGCACCAGCATGGCGATGCCGCGCGCCTGGCCGAGCTTGAGCGTCGCCTGCGCATTGGCGTTAACGAAGGTCTGTTCCACCGCCGCCTCGACCGGTCGGTATTGCTCGATCACCGCGATCAGCCCGTCATGGATGACGACCAGCCGCTCGCTCAAAGGCGCCTTCTCGCTGGTTTCCACCGAACCGCAGGCAACGTGGATCAGCCGGTTGCCGTCGCTCTCGATCAGCCCCCAACCGGTACGGCGGAGGCCCGGATCGATGCCGAGAATGCGAATCGGGTGCCTGAGCATGGGTCCGTTGATAACCGCACCGCCCCCGGCCGCCTAGGGCAGGCCGGTCCTTACAAAACCTACGGTTGACCGAAATCAATGTGCGCCTGGCCACGGTGGCGCTCCATCCTTTCACAGGTTCATCCGGTGGTACAGCCGAACCGCCGTGTTGAGGGGCGCGCCGATGATGAAATGGTTCGTCGAGACTTTACGCGAGCATCCCGAGATCGCGATCTTCTTGTCACTCGGCATCGGCTACTGGGTCGGCGGCAAATCGTGGAAAGGGCTTAGCCTAGGGGCCGTCACCTCGACGCTGATCGCGGCGGTGATCATCGGCCAGTTGCACATCACCGTCTCCGCCAACGTCAAGAGCATCTTCTTCCTGATGTTCCTGTTCGCCGTCGGCTACGGCGTCGGCCCGCAATTCGTGCGCGGTATCGCCAAGGATGGTGTGCCGCAAGCCGTGTTCTCCGTGGTGCAGTGCCTGATCTGCCTCGCCGTGGCGTATCTCACGGCAAAGCTCGCCGGCTACGACCTCGGCTATGCCGCCGGCCTCTATGCCGGCTCGCAGACCATCTCGGCATCGATGGGGCTCGCCACCGACGCTATCAACCGCCTGCATCTCTCCGCCGATGAAACCAAGAGGCTGCTCGACGCGATGCCGGTCGCCTATGCGGTGAGCTACATCTTTGGCACCGTCGGCTCCGCGATCATCCTGGCGCAGGTCGGCCCGCGCCTGCTCGGGCTCGATCTGGCCGCGGAATGCAAACGCTACGAACAGCAGATGGGTGGCGGGGGCGGCGTCGCCGATCAGGAAGGCGGCGGCTGGCACCAATTCGAGCTGCGCGCCTATCAGGTGCGGCACGGCGGCCGGGTCGTCGGCATGACCGCGGCGGCCGCGGAGAAGCTGGCGCTGCCCGCCCGCGTCTTCGTCGAGCGCATTCGCCGCGACGGCAAAATCATCGAGGCACATGCCGACACCGTGTTCCAGGACGGCGACATCGTTGCGCTTGCCGGCCGACGCGAGATTCTGGTCGACGTCGTCGGCAAGACCGCGATCGAGATCGAGGATCCCGAATTGCTCGGCGTCGGCCTGGAAGGTGTCGACGTCTACGTCACCAACAAGGCGCTCGACGGCAAGACATTGGCCGACGCCTCGCTCGGCCCGGCCGCGCGCGGCGTCTTCCTGCGCAAGATCACGCGCGGTGCCACCGGCACCAACATCCCGGTCATGGCGCAGACGCAGATCCACCGCGGCGACATTCTGACATTGGTCGGCCGCACGCAGGACATCGCCAGCGCCGCCAAGCACATCGGTTATATCGACAAGCCCAGCACCGTGGCCGACGTCGCTTTCATCGGCGCGGCGATCGCGCTCGGCGCGCTGGTCGGCGCGCTGACGCTCAACATCGGCTCGGTGCCGCTGACATTGTCGACGGCCGGCGGCGCGCTGATCTCCGGGCTGGTGTTCGGCTGGCTCCGCTCGATCCACCCGACCTTCGGCCGCATTCCCTCTTCGACCGTCTGGTTCATGAACTCGGTCGGACTGAATGTTTTCATCGCGGTCGTCGGCATCTCAGCCGGCCCGAGCTTCGTCGCCGGCCTGCAGCAGCTCGGCATCAGTTTGTTCCTGTGGGGCGTGTTCGCGACGACGGTGCCGCTCATCATCGGCATCTTCATCGCGCGTTACGTCTTCCGCTTCGATCCCGCCATCCTGCTTGGCTGCGTCGCCGGCGCGCGCACCACCACCGCCGCGCTCGGCATGATCTGCGAAGTCGCCAAGAGCCAGGTGCCGGGGCTCGGCTACACCGTGACCTACGCCGTCGGCAACACGCTGCTGACGATCTGGGGGATGGTCATCATCATGCTGCTCGCGTGAGCGGCCGCGTCCACATTTGGTTCGAACAGGAGTGAACACCATGACGTCAGCGGCCGACATCAAGCACATGGAAGTGACCGAAGAGAAGGCGCTCGAGCGTTTGAGCCCGTTCGAACTGAAAGACAAGCTCATCAAGATCGCGCAACAGCGCGCGCAGATGGCGGGCGCGAGCCAGATGCTCAATGCCGGGCGCGGCAATCCGACCTGGATCGCCACCACGCCGCGCGAGGGCTTCTTCCTGCTCGGCCAGTTCGCGCTCACGGAGTCGAAGCGCGTCTGGACGGACAAGGATCTCGGCGGCATGCCGGCCAAGGACGGCATCGCCGCGCGCTTCGATGCCTTCATGAGCCAGCAGCCGGAGAGCGACGGCGCCCGCATGCTCAAGGCCGCGGTGGCCTATGGCGTCGCGACGCTCGGTTTCGATCGCGACGCCTTCGTGCATGAACTGACCGACAGCATCATCGGCGACAATTATCCGGTGCCCGACCGCATGCTCAAACATGCCGAGGCCGTGGCCCACGCCTACCTGATGCAGGAGATGTGCGGCAACAAACCACCCAAAGGCCGCTTCGATCTGTTCGCGGTAGAAGGCGGCACCGCCGCGATGTGCTACATATTCGACAGCCTGCAAATCAACCGCCTGCTCAAGCGCGGCGACAAGATCGCCATCGGCGCCCCCATCTTCACGCCCTATATCGAGATGCCGCAACTCGACCAGTACGGACTCCAGGTCGTGCGGGTCGACGCCAGCGAACTGCGCTGGGTCGGCACGCATTCCTGGCAATATCCGGACAATGAGATCGACAAGCTCGCCGACCCGTCGATCAAGGCCTTCTTCCTGGTCAATCCGAGCAACCCGCCTTCGACCGCCGTGCGGCAGGAGACCATCAATCGCATCGTCGAGATCGTGAAGACCAAGAATCCGAACCTCATCATCATTACCGACGACGTCTACGGCACTTTCGTCGAGGGTTTCCGCTCGCTGATGGCCGACCTGCCGCAGAACACTATCGGCGTCTACTCGTATTCGAAATATTTCGGCGCCACCGGCTGGCGACTCGGCGTTGTCGCCGTGCATCAGGACAACATCTACGACCGCATGCTCGCTGCGCTGCCGGAGGCGGACAAAGCCGCGCTCAACAAGCGCTACGGCTCGCTGACGCTCGAACCTGCCAAGATGAAGTTCATCGACCGCATGGTGGCCGACAGCCGCCGCGTCGCGCTCAACCACACCGCAGGCCTGTCGTTGCCGCAGCAGACGCAGATGATGCTGTTCTCGCTGTTCGGCCTGACCGACGTCAAAAACGCCTATAAGGAGCTGACGCGGCAGATCGTGCGCCGGCGCTTCGAGAAGTTCTGGGCGGGCTTCCACATCATTCCGCCCGCCGATCCGCTGCGCGCCGGCTATTACTCCACCGTCGACATGCTGATCGGCGCCGACAAGGCGCTCGGCGACGCGTTCGTCGACTACATGCAGAAGAACTATGAGCCGATCGACATTTTGGTGCGGCTCGCCGAGCAATACGGCACGGTGCTGCTCAACGGCGACGGCTTCGACGGCCCACTCTGGTCGGTACGCGCCTCGCTCGCCAACCTGCCGGATGAGGCCTACGAGAAGATCGGCAGCGAACTGGTGTCGGTCATCAAGCAATATTACGACGACTGGCAGAAGCAGAAAAAGCAGCCCTAAGCCCATGCAAGCGCCGGGCGGGAGTTCCGCGCCAGGCGGGCTATACTTCTGCCGTCCCACCCGCTAAGCCCGCGCGGTACTCCTTTCCGCGCGGCATTCCATGACACCCGGACTTCTCTTCGCTCTCGGCGCCATGCTCTGTTTCGGCGCCAGCGACCTGATCTACAAGCGCGCCGCGGCAAGCGGCATCGGCGCCGCGCAGTTCGTGATGCTGCAGGCCTGGGTGTTCGCGCCCACCATCAACCTCTACGCCTGGGCAACCGGCACGCTCGACGTTCACTGGTCGGCGGCCTGGGGCTCGCTCGCCGGCCTGTTCTCGCTCGTCGCCTTCTACAATTTCGCGCGCAGCCTGAAGGACGGCGCGGTCTCGACCAATGCGCCGATCTTCCGACTCAACTTCACCCTCACCGCGTTGCTGGCGATCGTCCTGCTCGGTGAGACTTTGACACTCGCCAAGGCCGGGGCGCTCGTCTGCGCGCTGGTCGCGGTGTGGCTGCTCTTGGGCGAGCCCGGCGCGGCGCGCGGCGGCATCAAACTCGCCTCGCTCACCCGCGTGCTCATCGCCACGGTGGCGATGGCCTTCGCGAACTTGTTCTACAAGATAGGCCTGCAACACGGTGCCCTGCCGGAAACCATGGTCGCGGCGCAGGCCTGGGCCTTCTCATCGCTGGCGACCGTGCTCGCCGTCATGCAGGAGAAGCGCCTGCGGCTGACGCCCTGGGCCTGGCCCTATTCGGTGCCGGCCGCGATCGCGCTGCTGGTCGGCTTCGTGCTGCTGATGCACGGGCTGGCGCTGGGTGCCGCCAGCGTGCTGGTGCCGGTCGCGCAGATGAGCTTCGTGTTCACCGCGCTCGTCGGCGTGCTTCTCTTCCGTGAGAAGCTCAACGGCCGCAAGCAGCTCGGCCTCGTGGTTGCCGCCGCCGCGCTCGGTCTGTTCGCGGTGAGTTGAGGCGCTGCCACACACTCCGCTCATTCCCGCGAAAGCGGGAATCCAGCGAAAA
>JANLJK010000172.1 GCA_029255525.1 Pseudolabrys sp. | reverse complement strand
GTATTGGTGCGAGCAGGTCTCGGTCATGCCGTAGCCGCTCTGCGGGATGATGCCGTATTTGATGAGGTCGGCGACCAACTCGGCCGGCGCCGAGGCGCCGGAGATGCGGAAGCCCTGCAGCTTGCCAATGCCGGAGAGATTGCGCGCTTTGACTTCTGCGAGCAGATCGATCGCATGCGTCGGCACGCCGACCAGGAAGGTCGTGCCGGTGTCGATCAGGCGATCGACCAGGCTGGCGCCGCGCGGTAGATCGTGGATGACGAGTTGGCCGCCGACCGCCAACGCCATGATCATGGCGCCGAAGCCGAGATTGTGGCTGAGCGGACTGAGCGAATAGACGACCGATTGATCGTTGATGTTCCAGTCGGACGACAAGGCGCGCGCATTGGCGAGCAGTGTGTTGTCACTGTGCATTACACCTTTGGGCACGCCGGTCGTGCCGGAGGTGAAGGCGAGATAGAGAATGCGGTTGGCGTTCTGCGTCGCCGCGGGTGCGACGGCATCGGGCGCTGCCGCAACAATGGCCGGGCGGCGGCCGGGAGCGTTCTTCTCGAGCCGGTAGACGTGGCGGATCGTCTCGACATCCGACACTTGCGCGAACAGGTCGTGCTTGCCGGCATCGGCGCCGTAACCGACCTCGGCGACCAGCGCGGCCGCGCGCATGCGCTTGAGCAGGCCGATGATGTCGCCGACCGTGTGGTCGCGATGTAATGACGGGCAGCAGACATAACCGTTGCGGCTGCAGGCGATGAGGGCGATGACCGTTTCCGTCCGGCTCGGCAGCCAGACGGCGACGCGCTGTCCGGCAACCACGCCTTTGGTGGCGAGGTCGCTGGCGAAGACGTCCACCTGCGTGAGCAGCTCACGGTAGGTGAGGTCGCCCTGCGCACTGCGGACCGCGATGCGGTCCGGCGTGCGCTCGGCATGGGTCCGCACCAGCGCATAGACCGTATCATCGCGCCAGAAACCGGCGCGGTAATATTCCTGGTAGCGGTCGGTATGGAACAGCGTCAGTAACGTATTCGACATCGGCACCGGGACCTGGCGGCCCCCTTTTCCACTTTCGATACACCCCGGCCGGTGCCCAGATAGCCTATAAGACAGGCCTTTGGACGCTTTTGGTCGGACGAAAATCAATTCTGTTTCATTTTTAGTACAGAGCCCTATAATATTACAAGTCTCCATCTTCCGGTTTCCTCAGACCCCGCCAATGACCGTCCCCGAAAGTCCCCAAGCCGCCCTGGCGACCGCCAACCGCATCCTCGCCCGCGAGGGCGTGCTGGACGCCTTCGGCCATGTCAGCGTGCGCCACCCGACGGACCCGACCCGCTTTTATCTGGCGCGCTCGCTGGCACCGGAGTTGGTCACTGAGGCCGATATCCTCGAATTCGACCTGGCGTCGCAGCCGGTCGGCCCCTGCGACGTCGCGCTTTATTCCGAGCGCGTGATCCATGGCGGGATTTATCAGGTCCGGCCCGACGTCAACGCCATCTGCCATCATCATGCGCCGGCCGTGCTGCCGTTCTGCCTCGCCGATCTGACCTTGCGCGTCGTCACCCAGTTGGGGGCGACCATCGGCAAACAGGTGCCGCTGTGGGACCAGCGCACCGAGTTCGGCGCCACCAATCACCTGGTGACGCGCGCCGACGAAGCGGCGTCGCTCGCACGGTGTCTCGGAACGAACGGGATCGTTCTGATGAAGCGGCACGGCGCAACGGTGGTCGGGTCCAGCCTGCGCGAGCTGGCCTTCCGCTCGATCTACTCCTGCCGCGATGCCGAGTTACAGTTGCGCGCGCGCAGCTACGGCCCGATCGACAGCTTTACCGACGACGAGATCGACCTTGCGGGTAAATTCCCCGAGGCGACTTTGTCGCGCGCGTGGAATTATTGGTGTGCCCGCCTGCCGTCAGGCGCGTGACGGAGGCAATTAAGTAATGATAGCACGCGGCTGCGCGATCAACTTTGTTTCGAGGGGTGGATGGCCGATCTGACACGCCAATATGATGTTTTGGTCGTTGGCGGCGGCAATGCCGCGCTGTGCGCGGCGATCAGCGCGCGCCGCGAGGGTGCCTCGGTGCTGGTGCTCGAAGGCGCGCCGAAGTTCTATCGCGGCGGCAACACGCGCCACACCCGCAACTTCCGCTGCGCCCACGACAGCGCGACCGAGACTCTCACCGGTCCCTACAGCGAGGAAGAGTTCTTCGACGATCTCCTGCGCATCACCGGCGGCCACACCGACGAGAAGATCGCGCGCCACGTCATCCATGAATCCAAGGAAGTGCTCGGCTGGCTCGGCGAACAAGGCGTGCGCTTCCAGCCGTCGCTGGGCGGCACGCTCACGCTCGGACGCACCAACGCCTTCTTCCTTGGCGGCGGTCGCGCCATGCTGAACGCGCTCTACCGCACCGCCGAGGATCTCGGCATCGACATCCTCTACGACACCCCCGTCACCGCGCTCGACATACAGGACGGCATGTTCCTGTCCGCCACCGCGACACGCGGGAGCGAGACCACGACCGTCAAGGCGCGGACCTTGGTCGCGGCCGCGGGCGGCTTTGAATCGAACATCGAATGGATGAAGGAATATTGGGGGCCGGCCGCCGACTCTTTTCTCTGCGGCTGCACGCCTTATATCCGCGGCACGGTGCTCAAGTTGTCGCTCAATGCAGGCGTGCATGAGGTCGGCGTTCCGACGCAGTGTCATGCCGTCGGCATCGACGCCCGCGCCCCGTAATACGACGGCGGTATCATCACACGCCTCGACTGCGTCGTGTTTGGCATCGTCGTCAATAAGAAGGCCGAGCGCTTCTACGACGAAGGCGAGGATATCTGGCCCAAACGCTACGCCATCTGGGGACGTCTCGTCGCCGGTCAGCCCGACCAGATCGCCTACATCGTCTTCGACGCATCGTCGTTGAAGCTGTTCATGCCGTCTTTGTTTCCGCCGATCACCGCGGGCAGCATCCCGGAATTGGCACAGAAACTCGCGCTCGACCCGGCCGTGCTCGACAAAACCGTGTCGGATTTCAACGCCGCGGTGCGGCCCGGCACCTTCAACCACAACGATCTCGACGACTGCCGCACGGAGGGGCTCACGCCGCCGAAGTCGCATTGGGCGCGCAAGATCGAAGAGGCGCCGTTCTATGCCTATCCGGTGCGGCCGGGCATCACCTTCACTTATCTGGGCGTGCGTGTGAACGAGGAGTCGCGCATGTTCATGACCGAAGGGCAGGTGTCCGGCAACATGTTCGCCGCCGGCGAGATCATGGCCGGCAATGTGCTCGGCCGCGGTTATGCCGCAGGCATCGGCATGACCATCGGTTGCGTCTCCGGACGCCTTGCGGGACGCGGAGCCGCGAACAATGCGCGCAATTGACATGCACACCACGGCGCCGCACACGACGGCGGCACTCACCGAAGCCGACCGCCTGATGGTGGTGTGTAACTCCTGCCGCTATTGTGAGGGCCTATGCGCGGTGTTCCCCGCTATGGAGGCGCGGCGCCTGTTCCAGGACGGCGACCTGAACTATCTCGCCAATCTCTGCCATAGCTGTGGGGCTTGCTACTCCGACTGCCAGTTCTCGCCGCCGCACGAGTTCGAGGTCAATGTGCCGCGCACATTGGCGCAGGTGCGCAACGACTCGTATCAGGCCTATGCCTGGCCACGCGCTTTCTCCGGCATGTTCGCGCGCAACGGGCTGGCGATCAGCCTCGTCGCGGCCTTGAGCGTGGCGCTGTTTGTGCTCGGCTTCGTCGCCTTCCGCGATCCAGGGGTGCTGTTCGGCGCGCACGGTGGCCCCGGCGCCTTCTATCGGCTGATGCCGCACAATGCGATGGCGCTGCTGTTCGGCATCGTCTTCCTTTATGCGATTGTCGCCATCGTCATGAGCGCGCGCGCATTTTGGCGCGACATCGCCTCGGGCACGCCGGGCGGCGGCATTGCAGCGTTTTGGCAGGCGATGAAAGACGCTGGCCGTCTGCGCTATCTCGATGGCGGCAAGGGTGGCTGCTTCAACGAAGGCGAGCGTCCGACCGACCGGCGCAAGCACTATCACCACGCCACCTTCTACGGCTTCATGCTCTGTCTTGCGTCGACATCGGTTGCGACGCTCTATCATTATCTACTCGGCCGCGAGGCGCCTTATGCCTGGTACGATCTGCCGGTGTTGCTCGGCACGCTCGGTGGCATCGGCCTGATCGTCGGCCCGGCTGGCCTGCTGATGGCGAAATGGCGGCGCGATCCCGTGCTGGTCGACGAGACGCGCTTCGGCATGGACGTCGCTTTCCTGGTCATGCTGTTCATGACGAGCCTCACCGGCCTGGCGCTGCTGGTGCTACGCGCGACCCCGGCGATGGGCATGCTGCTCGCCGTGCATCTCGGCGTCGTCTTCGCGCTGTTCCTGACGATGCCCTACGGTAAGTTCGTGCACGGCATCTACCGTTTCCTCGCGCTGGTGCAGTACGCGCGCGAGCAGCACTAGGTCGTCACGACCGATCAGCGGCGCGGGCTGAACATCCGGCGCGGATTCTCGACGGCGATTGTCTCGATCTCGGCCGCGCTGAAGCCGGCAGCCTTCAATGATTGAAGCGGATTGAGATCGGCGGGTGGAAACGAATAGTCGGTGCCGAGCATGATGCGGTCGATGCCGACCAAATCGGCCAGGAAACGAAGCTGCTTCGCGCCGTGCAGGATGCTGTCATAGGCGAAGCGCGACGCGTATTGCGACGGATTCTGTTGGGCCACGTCGCCTTGCGCCTGACGATCCATGCGTGCGTGCATGATGTCGAAGCGGCCGGCCAGATAGGGAAAGGCGCCGCCGCCGTGCGACAGCACGACGGTGAGGCGCGGAAAGCGGTCGAGCACGCCGGAGAACAGCAGCGAGCCGACGCCCATCGTGGTGTCGAACGTGTACTGGGTGCTCTGGGTCAGGCCGAACTTGGCCGCGCGCGGCGCCGGGCCGACCAGGACCGGGTGGATGATGACCGGGCAGGCGCGCTCTTCGGCCTTGGCCCACAGCGCGTCGAGGGGCAGTTCGCCGATATTGGTGCCCTCGACATTGGCCGACACCATCAGGCCGCAGGCGCCGAGACCGAGAGCGCGGTCGAGCTCGTCGGCAGCGTCCTGGGCGTTTGGCAGCGGCACCGAGGCGATGAAGCCGAAACGCTTGGCATGCTCGGCACACCAGGCAGCCAATGTGTCGTTGAGCACTTGATGCCAAGCGAGGCCTTGCTCGCGCGGCAAGCCGTAGCCGTAGATGTCGGGCCAAGTGGCGACGAATTGGGTGTCGATCTTCTCAGAATCGAGCCAGGCGATGCGTTGCGCCGCAGTTTCGACCAGTTTCGGGAAGAACGGCCGGACTTTGAAGCCATAGTCGAAGGCCAAAGCGGGCGTGGCCGCCCCGTCGATCACCTCGACCCCAAGCGTCGCTTTATGGCCCCTGATGCGGGCGATCAGCTCGGCAGGGACGTAATGGGCATGGATATCGACGGTCATGGCGTCTTGCTTGCCTTCTTGGCGCGGGCGTCCTGCACCAGCCGCCAGATCTTGGGAGGCGTGAGCGGCAGCTCTGTCGGCTCGACGCCCAGGGAGACGAGGGCGTTGGCCACCGCATTGCCCACCGCCGCAGCGACTGCGACGATGCCGCCTTCGCCGGCGCCCTTGGCGCCGAGAGGATTGGTCGGTGAGGGCCGCAATTCGAGCGTCACGCCGCGCACGTTGGGGAAGTCGGTCGAAGTCGGCAGCAGATAGTCGGCGAGCGAGGCGTTGAGCAACTGCGCTTCCGCGTCATAGATGAGGTGGTCGAGGAACACGCCGCCGAGGCCTTGCACCAGCGCGCCGATGGCCTGGCCATGCACGATGGCCGGAT
>JANLJK010000171.1 GCA_029255525.1 Pseudolabrys sp. | reverse complement strand
GTTACGCCGCCGGCGCTTCGACGTCGCTGAAGACCGCTTCGATCTTGTTGCGCAAGGTCTGCGCGTTGAACGGCTTGACGATGTAATTCGAGACGCCGGCCTTCTTGGCGGCGATGACGTTCTCGGTCTTCGACTCGGCCGTCACCATGATGAACGGCGTGTCGAATAGATCGGGGTCGGCGCGCACTTCCTGCAGGAAGGCGTAGCCGGTCATCGGCTCCATGTTCCAGTCGGAGATCACCAGGCCGTAGCGGCGCTCGCGCATCTTGCCGAGCGCGGCGGCACCGTCGCTGGCGTCGTCGATCTGCTTAAAGCCGATCTGTTGCAGGAGGTTGCGGATGATCCGCACCATGGTGTTGTAGTCATCTACGACCAGTACCGACATCGACAGGTCTACAGCCATAACATGTGCCCGCGTCGGGGCCCTCTCGCAAAGGTGGCAGAAAGTAACAGCGGTCGTTGAATACTCCGTTAATTTGTATGTTTCTTAACGCCGCGCTAACCATCCCCCCGACGAAACCGCCTGCTTGACGAAATGGCGGGGAAAGCTTTGAACACGCTCCCCATGAGCTCTCGTCCCCGATGAACCAACCTCTTCAACCGGCGAAATTCCACGTGGCCTATGGCGCGGCCGACGGCGTCGCCGCCGGTGCTTTGGCCGGCGCGGTGATCGCTATCGGCAATTTCGACGGGGTGCATCGTGGCCACCGGGCGGTGATCGGCGCGGCGCAGGCCCGCGCCCGGGCGCTCGGGCGCAAAGCGGCGGCTTTGACCTTCGCGCCGCATCCGCGCCAGTTCTTCCGGCCGGACGACGGCCTGTTCACGCTGTCGCCCGAACGCGACAAATTGCGGCTCTTGGCGGCCACCGGACTCGACGGTGCCGTGATCCTGCGGTTCGACGCAGCGCTCGCCACCACCTCGGCGCAGGACTTCATCGCCCGCATCCTGATCGGTTCGCTCGGCATCGGCGGGGCGGCCATCGGCTTCGATTTCCACTTTGGGAAGAACCGGATGGGCTCGCCGGCCTATCTCGCGGGCCAAGGCGCCGAGCTCGGCTTTGCCGTCGACATCGTACCGCCACTCGAGGACGAGGGCCGGCCGGTGTCGTCCGGTGCGGTCCGCACCGCGCTCAGCCTGGGCAAGGTGGTGGAGGCGGCCGAACTCCTGGGCGCGCCCTGGTTCGTCTCCGGCGAGGTCATCCATGGCGAGAAGCGGGGCCGCGAGCTCGGCTTTCCCACCGCCAATGTCCGGCTCGATCCCGCCTGCGGCCTCAAACACGGCATCTATGCGGTGCGCATGGCGGTCGACGGCGTGCGTTACGACGGGGTCGCGAGCTTCGGCCGGCGTCCGACCTTCGATAATGGCGCGCCGCTCCTGGAGGTCTTCCTGTTCGACTTCGCCAGTGATCTCTACGGCAAGACGGTCGACATTGCCTTCATCGGTTGGATCAGGGCCGAGCAGAAATTCGACAGCATTGACGCGCTCAAGCGCCACATGGCGCACGACGTGGCGCAGGCCAAGGACGCGCTGGCGCGGTCGGCCGGGGCGTTTCCGGTGTTGGGCATGATTTGAGGCTGGAAACCGGCCTTTCCCCTCATAAATCAGCCTGCTACAAGCCCGTCCCATGTCGAAACCAGAGCGCGATTATTCCGAGACCCTGTTCCTGCCGCAGACGGATTTTCCGATGCGTGCCGGCTTGCCGCAGAAGGAGCCCGAGCTCCTCAAGCGCTGGCAGGACACCGACCTGTACAAGCAGCTGCGCGAGAGCGGGAAGGGGCGCGAGAAGTTCGTCCTGCACGACGGCCCGCCCTACGCCAACGGCAACATCCACATCGGCCACGCGCTCAACAAGATCCTCAAGGACGTGGTGACGCGCAGCCAGCAGATGCTCGGCTACGATTCCAACTACGTGCCGGGCTGGGACTGCCACGGCCTGCCGATCGAGTGGAAGATCGAGGAAGAGAACTACCGTTCCAAGAACAAGGGCAAGCCGAACTTCTCCAACCCGGAAGCGATGGTGGCGTTCCGGCAGGAATGTCGCGCTTATGCCGAGCGCTGGCTCAATGTGCAGCGCGACGAATTCAAGCGCCTCGGCGTCGAGGGCGACTGGCAGCATCCTTATACGACGATGAGCTTCCCGGCCGAGGCGCAGATCGCGCGCGAGCTGATGAAGTTTGCCGCCAACGGCACGCTCTATCGCGGCTCGAAGCCGGTGATGTGGTCGGTCGTCGAGAAGACCGCGCTGGCTGAGGCCGAGGTCGAGTACGAGGACTACACCTCAGATACGGTGTGGGTGAAGTTTCCGGTTTTAAAGCCGTTCATGACCAGCGCCGACGAAGGCGACAACGCGGCAAAGCGCGCCGCTATGGAATCAGCCTCGGTAGTTATTTGGACGACGACACCGTGGACGCTACCCGGCAATCGCGCGATTTCGTTCTCATCAAAAATCAGCTATGGCCTTTACGAAGTCACAGCAGCACCGGAAGGCAACTGGGCTAAGATTGGTGACAAATACATTCTCGCGGACAAGCTTGCTGCGGATGTATTCAACCAAGCCAAAGTTGAGAAAAGCCAACGGCTTTGGGACATCAAAGCTGAAGAACTAAAATCTATGACGTGCTCGCATCCGTTGGCTCCGAAAGGAGGAGCTGGTTTTTACCTATTTCGTGTGCCTCTTCTGGAAGGCGATCACGTCACCGACGACACCGGCACCGGCTTCGTGCACACCGCGCCAGGCCACGGCCGCGAGGACTTCGACGTCTGGACCGCCAACCGCGCCAATCTCGAAGCACGCGGCATCAACCCCTCGATCCCCTACACCGTTGACGAGAACGGCGCGCTGACCGAGGCCGCGCCCGGCTTCACGGGAAAACGCGTCATCAATGATAAAGGGGAGAAAGGCGACGCCAACGAGGCGGTGATCAAGGCGCTGATCGAGGCCGGCATGATCATCTCGCGTGGCCGCTTGAAGCACCAATATCCGCATTCCTGGCGCTCGAAGAAGCCGGTCATCTTCCGCAACACGCCGCAGTGGTTCATTGCGATGGATAAGGGCATTGCTCTGGACGCCGCGGGCAGGCCCGCGGCTATGGACAAGCCCGGCGACACGTTGCGCGACCGCGCCCTCAAGGCCATCAAGGCGACGCGCTGGGTGCCGGCCGCCGGCGAGAACCGCATCAACGGTATGATCGCCGGCCGGCCCGACTGGGTGATTTCGCGTCAGCGCGCTTGGGGCGTGCCGATCGCGGTCTTCATCAAGGAAAATCCGGACGGCTCGGTCGAGATCCTGCAGGATCCGGAAGTGAACGTCCGTATCGTTGAAGCGTTCGAGGCCGAAGGCGCCGACGCCTGGTACAAGGAAGGCGCGCGCGAGCGCTTCCTCGGCAAGCTGGCGAACGATGCCTGGCGCAAGGTCGACGACATTCTCGACGTCTGGTTCGACTCCGGTTCGACGCACGCTTTCGTGTTGGAAGACCCCGAGCATTTCCCCTCGCTCGCCGGCATCAAGCGCAAGGTCGACGGCGGCCAGGACACGGTGATGTATCTGGAAGGCTCGGACCAGCACCGTGGCTGGTTCCATTCGTCGCTGCTGGAGAGCTGCGGCACGCGCGGCCGCGCGCCCTTCGATGTCGTGCTGACGCACGGTTTCGTGCTCGACGAGAACGGCCGCAAGATGTCGAAGTCGCTCGGCAATGTCGTCGCGCCGCAGGACGTCATCAAGAATTCCGGCGCCGATATCCTGCGCATGTGGGTCTGCGCCTCGGATTATGCCGACGACCTGCGCATCGGCCCGGAAATCCTCAAGACCACGGCCGACACCTATCGCAAGCTGCGCAACACCATCCGCTGGATGCTCGGTTCGCTGGCGCATTTCCAGGACGACGAGCGCGTCTCGGTCGAGAAGATGCCGGAACTGGAGCGGCTGATGCTGCATCGGCTCGTGGAGCTCGACGCGGTGGTGCGGCAGGCTTACGCCGACTTCGACTACAAGAAGATCTTCGCGACTCTGTCGGCCTTCATGACGTCGGACCTGTCGGCCTTCTATTTCGACATCCGCAAGGACGCGCTTTACTGCGATCCTTATTCGTCGACGACGCGCAAGGCGGCGCTGACGGTCATCGATTATCTGTTCCGTTGCACGGTGACGTGGCTCGCGCCGATGCTGTGCTTCACGGCGGAAGAGGCGTGGCTGTCGCGATACGGCACTGAGGCCAAGTCGGTGCATCTGGAGGATTTCCCGAAGGTGCTCGCTGCCTGGCGCGACGACAAGCTCGCCGAGAAGTGGCGCAAGGTGCGTACCGTGCGCCGCGTCGTCACTGGCGCCTTGGAGATCGAGCGCGCGCAGAAGCGCATCGGCTCATCCCTGGAGGCGCATCCGATCGTGCATGTGTCCAACGCCGAGCTGTACGAAGCCGTGCTCGATGTCGACATGGCGGAGGTGTGCATCACCTCGGCTTTGACGCTGGTCGAAGGTGAGGGGCCCGAGGGCGCGTTCCGCCTGCCGGATGTCTCCGGCGTGGCGGTGGTGCCCAATCTCGCCGAGGGCACCAAGTGCGCGCGCTCGTGGAAGATCCTCGCCACCATCGGTGCCGACCCCGAATATCCCGACGTTAGCCCACGCGACGCTCAGGCGCTGCGCGAATGGGAAACCCTGCGCAAGGCGGCGGAGTAGGCGTCGCAAGGCGATTATGTTTTGTCGTCCCCGCGCAGGCGGGGACCCATAACCACCGCGCTTACGGTATGATGAAGGCGGAGGGCCGCAACAACGGCTTCACACTACTGAGACGACACAGCGTATGGGTCCCCGCCTGCGCGGGGACGACAGCGTCATGTACTACGTCTACATTCTCGCCAGCCGTCGTCACGGTACGCTGTATATCGGCGTGACCAACAACCTTTGCACAAGGCTGGAACTGCACCGCGCGGGACAAGGGTCCGAATTCGTCAAGCAATACCAGGTTCACCGTCTCGTCTATGTCGAGCCATATGAAAACGCCGAAGATGCCATCCGCCGCGAGAAGCAGCTAAAGAAATGGAATCGCGACTGGAAGATTCGGCTGATCGAAGAGGACAATTTCGAATGGCGCGACTTGAGCCATCTCATCGGATGAATGTCGCCCTGGCTGCTGACGGCCGTGGTTTTTCCGTCTCGTGGCGACACGGCGTATGGGTCCCCGCCTGCGCGGGGACGACAATGTTCTCTGTCGTCCCGGGCGAGCAAGCCACAAGCGCGTTTACGCGCGTCTTCGACGCGCTATGGCGAGCGCGGCCCGGGACCCATACTCCCCGGCGCCTCGATAGGCTGCGGCGTCTGGGGCCCCGCCTTCGCGGGGACGACAGGAAATGAGTCGCTCCCCCTACCTCACCGGCCCCATGACCCGCTTTGGCCTGGCCGTGGCGGTTGTCGCCTGTCTGCTCGATCAGGCCAGCAAGCTTTACCTGATGTTCGTCCATGACTTGGCCGCCAACCCGGTCCGGCTCGGGCCCTTCTTCGACTTCGTCTTCACGCGGAACACCGGCATCAGCTACGGCCTGTTTCAGACCGAGGGGGCACTGGGCCAATGGGTTCTGCTGGGCCTGAAGGCTGCGGCGGTGGTGGCCCTCTGGGTCTGGCTGGCCCGGGCTGCGGACCGGCTTACCGCCCTGTCGCTGGGCCTGATCATTGGCGGGGCCCTCGGCAACGCCATCGACCGGGCGGCCTATGGCTGGGTCTTCGATTTCGTCTTTTTCCATGTCTCGACCGCCGGCTGGCGGTTCAACTGGTACGTTTTTAACCTCGCCGATGTAGCCATCGTTGCCGGGGTCATTGGGCTGCTGTATGAATCCCTCAGAGGGGACCGCGCCGTAAAAGCGCCCTGATCCGCCGCGATAGTTCACGAAA
>JANLJK010000170.1 GCA_029255525.1 Pseudolabrys sp. | reverse complement strand
GTACTCGCCGACCAGATTGCCGGCGGCATCGAAACGTTTCACGCCGACGTAATCGAGATAGACGCGGCGGTGCACGCGGGCATGAATATTCGCCTTGGCGACGATCAGCGGCCGCGGCTCCTTGAGGAAGGCCATGATCTCCGGCGTGTATTCCAGGAGGTCGCTGCCGCGCTTGAGCACGCGAAGGTCACGCGAGCGCATGATGCCGAGCGAGGAATCGTAATCTGGCTCCAGGCCGTGGCCGTCGAAGGTGTAGTTGCGCAAGCCCAGGAAGGTAAAATTGTCGCTGAGCAGCCACTGCATGAACTGGATCGCCTCGGCGATCTCGTCCACCGGCAGCGGCGGCGGATTGTCCTTGAGCTCGGTGACCATGTTCTGGACGCGCGCGCGCATCGGCCGCCAGTCCTGCACGGCCAGGCGCACCTCGCCGAGCACGTTCTCCAGTGCCGCAACCAGTTCGGCCCGCGCTTCGCCACCGATCGACTCGATGTGGATCTGAATGTAGCTCTCGCGCGTGCCGCGCTCCGGCGTCACCAATCCGGTCAGTTTCTCCTCGTTGCGCTGCACGCCGAACACGGGATGCGCCACCAGCCGCACCGCCAGATGCCGCTCGGCCAGCTCGCCCATCACCGAGTCGACCAGGAACGGCATATCGTCATTGACGATCTCGATCACCGTGATCGCCGTGCGCTCGCCGGACGCCGCCAGCGGCACGGTCTCGCAGCGGATCTTGGCCCTGCCCTCGGTGCGCTCGGCGAGATAATCCCAGGCCCGCGCGGCAAGGTGCGCGATATCGGCGGCGCCGTAATGCACGATATCCTCGGGCACCGTGCGGCCGAAGACCTGCTTGATGAAATCGGCGGGCACGTCGGGGCGGTTTTCGGCCAGCGTCTCACGCGCCTGGTCGAGGGTGGTGCGGGCGAGGACGTCTTCCTCGCTGCTGGGCAATTCGAGAGCCATAAGACCTCGCGGGTGGACGAGAATCGATCAGAGCAGGACGGGAGTTCTCACATTCCGGGGTGGCCGGTCGAGAGCAACACACCGTTTGGTGACAGACGCGCGACGGGTTCTTGACGCGCGTGCTGCACGATTGAGTAAGTTCCTCATTTTGAAGGCGAAACCGAGGCCGCGCGATGCGTTTCGCACAAGCCTAGAACCATGTAGGCTTCGTCTCAAGGAAAACAGCCAAAGGGACGCCGCATGGGCAATGCCGATAAGCCACCGAGGCCCAAGGGCAAACCGACTCTACGCACGATCAAAGGCGGCAAAGCCGCCAAGGCCGAGACCAAGCCCATGATCAAGGCGGCGGCGACAACGCGGCCGGCGCTGGTGCGCCCGGACAAATCGTCGAAGGCGATGGTGAAAAGCGTGCCCGCGGCGACGGATGATACGCCGGTGATCGCGCTCGATCTCGGACCGGCGAAATTGTCGCCGGCAATGACCGCTTATTTCCAGAAATGTCAGGACAAGCTCGGCTTTGTTCCGAATGTGCTGGTGGCCTACGCCTTCGATACGGTGAAGCTGGAAGCCTTCGTCGCCCTCTATAACGACCTCATGCTCGGCGATTCCGGCCTGTCCAAGCTTGAGCGCGAGATGATCGCGGTCGCGGTGTCGTCGCAGAACCGCTGCTATTACTGCCTCACCGCGCATGGCGCCGCGGTGCGCCAATATTCCGGCAACCCGCTGCTCGGCGAGCAGATCGTGATGAACTATCGCGCCGCGCGTATTTCCAAGCGACAGCGCGCAATGCTCGATTTCGCCGTCAAGCTGACCGCTTCGCCTTGGAGCGTCGAGGACGGCGACCGCGAGAAATTGCGCCGTGCCGGCTTCAACGACCGCGACATCTGGGACATCGCCGCCGTCGTCGGCTTCTTCAACATGTCCAACCGCGTCGCCACCGCCACCGATATGCGGCCGAACACGGAATATCACGGGCAGGCGAGGTGATGCCTCTCAGCCGTCATGGCCGGGCTTGTCCCGGCCATCCACGTCTCTTACGTGGCAAAGCTGTAAGACGTGGATGCCCGGCACAAGGCCGGGCATGACGAGTGAATGATGCACCGCCTCGCCCAAGTCCTCTCCTTCTCCCTCGCACTTCTCTTCAGCGCCTTCGCACTGGCGCAATCGGGGCCGCAGCTCGCCTCGACGCGGCAGGTCATCCCGCCGGCGCAGGGTATTCTCGCGCACAACGGCATGGTGGTGGCGCAGGAGAGTCGCGCCGCCCGCATCGGCGTCGAGATCCTCGACCGTGGCGGCAACGCCGTCGACGCCGCGGTCGCGACCGGCTTCGCGCTCGCCGTGACCTACCCCCGCGCCGGCAATCTCGGCGGCGGCGGCTTCATGGTCATCCATCTCGCCAAAGAGAACAAAGACATCGCCATCGACTACCGCGAAAGCGCGCCCGCCGCGGCAAGCGACACCATGTTCCTCGACCCGCAGGGCAATCCCGATCCGCTCAAGTCGCGCGACTCGGGCCTTGCCATCGGCGTGCCGGGTACCGTCGCGGGCCTGGCGCTGGCGCATGAAAAATACGGCTCCGGCCGGCTGACGCTCGCCGAGCTGCTCGCCCCCGCGATCCGGCTTGCGCAACAGGGCTTTCCAGTCGAGGACGACACCGCCGACTCGCTACCCGTCGCGCACGAACGGCTCGGCCGCTGGGCATCGACGCGCAGCATCTTCTTCAACGGTGACGCGCCGCTGCGCGAAGGCGACCGGCTGATCCAACCCGATCTCGCCGAGACATTACGCGCCATCGCCGGCGGCGGCTCCCGCGCCTTCTATGAAGGCCACACGGCCGATCGCATCGCCCAGGCCGTGCAGGCGGCCGGCGGCATCATGACCAAGGCCGATCTCGTCAACTATCACGCCGTCGAGCGGCCGGTCGTGCGCGGCAGCTATCGTGGCTACGATATCGTCTCCATGCCGCCGCCGTCGTCGGGTGGCGTGCATCTGATCGAGATGCTCAACATCCTGGAGGGCTACGATCTCGGCAAGCTCGGCCGCGATGTGCCAGCACTGCACCTGATGATCGAGGCGATGCGCCGCGCTTACGCCGACCGCGCCGTCTATATGGGCGATCCCGACGCGGTAAAGATGCCGATCGCCGGCCTCACCTCCAAGCCGTATGCCGCGCGCCTGCGCGCAGGCATCACCGACCGCGCCACGCCGTCGGCTAAAGTCCGCCCCGGCCAGCCGGCCGATTACGAGGGCCGCAACACCACGCATTACTCGGTCATCGACCGCGACGGCAACGCGGTGTCGAACACCTACACGCTCAACTTCTCCTACGGCCTCGGACTGGTCGCCGAAGGCACCGGCGTGCTGCTCAATAACGAGCTCGACGATTTCACCGCCAAGCCCGGCGCCAGCAATGCCTTCGGCCTCGTCGGCTTCACCGCCAACCTGCCCGGCCCGAACAAGCGGCCACTGTCGTCGATGACGCCCACCATCGTGCTCAAGGACGGCAAGCCGTTCCTGATCACCGGCTCGCCCGGCGGCAGCCGCATCATCACCGCGGTCCTGCAGATGATCACCAACGTCATCGATTTCAGAATGCCGGTCGAACAAGCCACCACCGCGCCGCGGCTGCATCAACAATGGCAGCCGGAAGACACCTTCATCGAGCCCGGCTTCGATCCCGCCGTCATCGAGGCGCTGCGCCAGCGCGGCCACACGTTGACGCCGGCCCGGCCAGGCACTGCGGTGAACTCGATTCTGGTTACGCCGAACGCCGTTATCGGCGCCGCCGACACCCGCACGCGCGGCGCGCTGGCCGCAGGGTATTGAAGGTCATCCAATATGAGCGATTCCGTCGAACGTGTGCGCGCAGCTCTGGTCGCGCAGGGTCACGCCGATACGATCACAGCCTTCCCCGAAGGCACGCGCACCGCGCAGGACGCCGCCAATGCCGTCGGCTGCGACGTCGCGCAGATCGCCAAATCGATCGTGTTGCGCGCCGGCGAGCGGGTGGTGCTGGTGATCGCCTCCGGGGCCAATCGCGTTGATACCAAGAAGATCGCGGTATTGCTCGGCCAACCCGTGAAATCCGCCGATGGCCGCTGGGTGCGCGATGTCACGGGCTTCGCCATTGGCGGCGTATCGCCGGTCGGACATCTCGCGGCGCCGCGTATCTTCATCGACGCCGACCTGATGGCACTCGATCCGGTGTGGGCCGCGGCCGGCTCGCCGCAACACGTCTTCCGCACCACGCCGACAGAGCTCGTGCGTATGACCGGCGGCGAAGTCGCCGATGTGAAGGAAAACTTGTAATCGCGGCCAGCGTTGCCACACACCCCGCTCATTCCCGCGAAAGCGGGGACGAACGGAGACTATGAACGCTGCTCCAGCATCAGCCGATCGCTCTCGTCCTTGAGCAGCACGCCGGACAGCCGCCGCGTCCGCATCGCATGCAAGAGCGCGACGATCTTGAAGGCCGCGTCGGCATAGCCGATGCCCTCCGGGCGGATGTTAGAGATGCAATTGCGCTCGGCATCGGTCGTCTGCGCGTTCGGCTGCCACGTCAGATAAACGCCCATACTGTCGGGCGACGACAGGCCGGGCCGCTCGCCGATCAGCATGACGACGGCCTCGGCTTTCACACATGTGGCGATCTCATCGCCGATCGCCACGCGACCCTGGCGCGCGATAACCAACGGCGCGACGCGCCAATCTTCCTTGCGTAGAAGGCGCAGCACGCCCTCGAGCACCGGCGCCGCATGCGCCTGCACCGCGCGCGCCGACAAGCCGTCGCCGATGACGAAGACAACGTCATGTGTCTTATTACTGGACGTCAGCATCGCCTCCGCGCCGGGCGCGAGACGACGGCCGAGATCGGGCCGCATCAAATATTGCTGCCGGCTCTCGACAGCGCTCGCGACCTGCACCACCGGCAAATCAAACACACTAAGATCGGCGGCGAGCTTTTCCGCGTCGAGCGCCTCATGCACGGCATCACGCGCCCGCGCATGCGCCAGCGCAAACTGCAACAATGGCGCGGTCGACAACGACGCGCCGCTACGCTTGAGGCCGATGCGCGCGGCGGTCAGCCGACGCAAGCCCGCCCACGGTCCATCATTGATGAGATCGTCGCTCATGCCGGCAACAGCGCCTGGAAGTGCTGGGGTAATGTACGCGGCCGGATGCGCGCCGCGCCGTCGAGCAACCCTTGCCGCGCCAGCCACGCGGCGAATTCCGGCGCCGGCTTCTTGCCCAACAGATCGCGCATCGCCAGCGCATCGTGGAACGATGTGCTTTGATAATTCAGCATGATGTCGTCGGCGCCGGGCACGCCCATGACGAAATTGACGCCCGCCACCGCGAGCAGCGCCAGCAAGGCGTCGGCGTCGTCCTGATCGGCCTCGGCGTGGTTGGTGTAACAGACGTCGACACCCATCGGCACACCCATCAGCTTGCCGCAGAAATGATCCTCAAGCCCGGCGCGCGTGATCTGCTTGCCGTCGAACAGATATTCTGGACCGATGAAGCCAACCACAGTATTGACCAAGAGCGGCTTGAACGCCCGCGCCACAGCATAAGCGCGCGCCTCCACAGTCTGCTGGTCGACGCCGTGATGCGCATTGGCCGACAGCGCGCTGCCCTGGCCAGTCTCAAAATACATCACGTTGTCGCCGACCGTACCCCGCTTCAGCGCCAGCGCCGCCTCGCGACCCTCGCGCAGCAACGCCAGATCGATGCCGAAGCTCTTGTTGGCGGCCTCGGTGCCGGCGATCGACTGGAACACCAGATCGACCGGTGCACCACGGCCGATCAGAGCGAGCGTCGTGGTGATATGCGCCAGCACGCAGGATTGCGTCGGGATGTCGAGCTTCGTCCTGATCTCGTCGAGTATCGACATGAGCGCATGAGCACGATCCGGGCTATCCGTCGCCGGGTTGAT
>JANLJK010000169.1 GCA_029255525.1 Pseudolabrys sp. | reverse complement strand
TGATGCCGTCGCCGCCCATCAGCGGCGCCTTGACGCCCTGGTCGCGCATCTGGCGCACGATCAGGCCGCCTTCGGTGTAGAGGCCGCCCCAATAGATCAGGTCGGCGCCCGACTGCTTGATCTTCGACACCAGCGCCGAGAAGTCTTTCTCGCCGGTGTTGACGCCTTCATACAGCACTTCCTTCATGCCGCCTTTGTTCATCGCCTTCTTGGTCTCGTCGGCGAGACCCTTGCCGTAAGTCGTCTTGTCGTGGACGACCGCGATCTTCTTGCCCTTGAAGTGCTTGAGGATGTACTCGCCCGCGACCGTGCCCTGCTGGTCGTCGCGGCCGCAGACACGGAAGATGTTCCACATCTTGCGTTCGGTCAGCGTCGGGTTGGTCGAGGCCGGCGATATCTGCAGGATGCCGTTCTCTTGATAGACCTCCGACGATGGGATCGAGACGCCGGAGTTGAACGCGCCGACCACGAACTTGACGCCGTCGGCCGAGAATTTGTTGGCGACCGAGACGCCCTGCTTGGGGTCGGCCGCGTCGTCGCCGAATTGGAGTTGAGCCTTCTGACCAAGGATGCCGCCGGCGGCGTTGATGTCTGCGACGGCCTGTTCGGCGCCATTCTTGAGTTGCGCGCCGAAAGAAGCGCTGGACCCTGTAATCGGGCCTTGCATGCCGAATTTGACCTGCGCGGCGGCTGTTCCGGCAGCCGCGAACGCAAAGCCCAGCGCTAAGCCGAGTGTGGTAATCCTCTTCATCTGTTTTCCCCTTCAGGTGAGCCGGCAGTCTCAAATCTAGGTGTAAGTCTACGTCAGAGCGTTTTGCGGCGCCAGCGCAGCAGGCCGCCGGCCTCGTTAATCCAACCGTATTGGTTGATCATCTGCGCCACGCGCGCGGTGCGAAAGCCGAGGAAGGCGAATCCCATGCAGATCGCGCTGTCGACTGCGTAATAATAGGGCGCCAGCAGGGTGCCGCCGAACACGCTGAAGTGAATGAAGCGCACTGCCATCCCCAGGATGAGGGTGTAAGCGACGATCTGCCACGGACGCCGCCAGGTCTGCGCGATCGCCCGGCCGGTCAACCAAGCCGCGCCGCCGCCGAGCACCAGCGTCACCAGCGCGAAGACGCCGAAGGAGCCTTCCTCGTAGAGCAGTTCCGGGATCGAGAAAGCGGTGGCGATCTCGTTCATCGGCCGCCCTCCAGATAGGCGGATTTGATCTCGGGCCGCTCCAGCAACTCGTTGCCGGTGCCCGACAGCGTGATCCGGCCGTTGACCATGACGTAGCCGCGGTGGGCAAGCTTGAGTGCGTGGTAGGCGTTCTGCTCGACCAGAAAGACGGTGAGGCCGTGCTCGGCGTTGAGCATTTTGATGGCGTCGAAGATCTGCCGCACGATCAAGGGCGCGAGGCCGAGCGAGGGCTCGTCGAGCAGCAACAGGCGCGGCCGGGCCATCAGCGCGCGGGCGATCGCCAGCATCTGCTGCTCGCCGCCCGACAGCGTGCCGCCGCGCTGACCGATGCGTTGCTTCAGGCGCGGGAACAGGGTGAGCACGCGTTCGAGATCGAGGTCGAAAGTGCCCTCGTTGGCAACCGTCGCGCCCATCTGCAGATTTTCAAGCACGGTCATGCGCGAGAAGATGCGGCGGCCTTCCGGCGACTGCGCGAGCTTGAGGCGGGCGATCTCGTGCGTCGGCATGCGGGTGATGTCGCGGCCGTCGAACACGATGGCGCCGTCGCGCGCGCGCGGATTGCCGCAGATGGTCATCATCAATGTCGACTTGCCGGCGCCATTGGCGCCGATCAGCGTGACGATCTCGCCGGCCTTGACGTCGAGGTCGACGCCCTTGAGTGCCTGCACGCGGCCGTAATAGGTGTGCACGCCGCGGACGGAGAGGAGGGAGGTCATGGCATTTCCTCTCTGTCATTCCGGGGCGCCGCGAAGCGGCGAGCCCGGAATCCATACGCCGCAGCGCTGCGGATTATGGATTCCGGGCCCGGCCCTTCGGGCCGTCCCGGAATGACGACGATCTTCATAACCCCACCTCCGCCTCGACCTTCTCGATGTCCTTGTCCGGCACGCCGAGATAGGCCGCGATCACCTTCGGGTCGTTGCGCACGTCGTCCGGTGCGCCGTCGGCGATCTTCATGCCGTAATCGAGCACGACGACGTGGTCGGAGATCTCCATCACCACGGACATGTCGTGCTCGATCAAGAGGATCGAGATGCCGTGCTGCTCGCGGATCTTGAGCAACAACGCGTTGAGCTCGGCGCTCTCGCGCGGATTGAGGCCGGCCGCCGGTTCGTCGAGACACAGCAGCACCGGATCGGTGCACATGGCGCGCGCGATCTCGAGCCGCCGCTGCGCGCCGTAAGGCAGGTCGCCGGCCGGATCGTCGGCGCGCGCCAGCAAACCGACATGGTCGAGCCATTCGCGCGCGCGCTCGATGGCGGCGCGTTCGGCGCGGGCGTAAGAGGGGAAGCCGAGGACGCCGAGCAGTGTGTAGCCCGACGACAACATCAGGCTGTTGTGCTGGGCGACCAGCAGGTTTTCCAGAACGGTCATGCCGGCGAACAGCCTTATGTTCTGGAAGGTGCGCGCGACGCGGGCCTGCTGCGTGACCAGATAGTCCGGCATGCGCTCAAGCAGATAGAGCGCGCCGTTAGCGCGCGTCAGCCGGCGCTGGCCGTTGTCGGTGAGCGTGCCGATGGCATCCCACACCGATGGATCGCCGTGCCGCAAGGCGAGGCGGCCTTCGCTCGGCTTGTAGAAACCGGTGATGCAGTTGAACACGGTGGTCTTGCCGGCGCCGTTCGGGCCGATCAGCGCGGTGATCTCGCCCTGACGCGCCTCGAAGGAAAAATCGTCGACGGCGACGAGGCCGCCGAAGCGCATGCGCAGATGCTCGACCTTGAGCAGGATGTCGCGCTCGGCTGCCATCAACCGTGCCCTTCTCCTACGAGGTCGGATGAGATGCTCTTGCGCTCCTTCAGGAACACCGACGGATCGCGCGTCGAGACAAGCCCGCGCGGCCGCCAGATCATGATCAGCACCATGGCGAAGCCGAACAGCAGCATGCGGTACTGCGTCGGGTCGAAGGTCGGGCCGAAAATGTGCTTGAGGAAATCCAGGTCGCGCATGATTTCGGTGCCGCCGATCATGGCGATGGCGGCGATGGCGACGCCGATCTGGCTGCCCATGCCGCCGAGCACGACGATGGCGACGATGCTCGCCGACTCCATGAAGGTGAAGCTGTCGGGCGAGATGAAGCCCTGCCGCGCGGCGAAGAACGAGCCGGCAAAGCCGGCGAACATGGCGCCCATGGCAAAGGCGGTGAGCTTGGTGTTGGTGGTGTTGATGCCGAGCGAGCGGCAGGCGATTTCGTCCTCGCGCAGTGCTTCCCAGGCGCGGCCGACCGGCAGGCGGCGCAGCCGCAGGGTGACGAAGGCGGTCAAAAGCGCCAGTGCCAGGATCACGTAATAGAGGAAGATGGTGCGGTAGAGCGGCGTGAACTCCAGCCCGAAGGTCGCGGCGAAGCCGTCATCATTGGCGGTGAACGGAATGCCGAAGAAAGTCGGCCGCGGGATGCTGCTGATGCCGGCATAGCCGTTGGTCAGGTCGACGAAGTTCACCAGGACGATGCGGATGATCTCACCGAAGGCCAAGGTGACGATGGCGAGATAATCGCCGCGCAGCCTTAACACCGGGAAGCCGAGCAGGACGCCCCAGAAGGAGGCAAGGCAGCCGGCAATCGGCAGCAGGATCCAGAACGACAGGCCGAACTCCTTGGCGAACAGCGCGTAGGAGTAGGCGCCGACCGCGTAGAAGGCGACGTAGCCGAGATCGAGCAATCCGGCGAGGCCGACGACGATGTTCAGGCCCCAGCCGAGCATGATGTAGATGAGGATCTGGATGCCGAAATTGTCGAGCCACTTCACGGCGCCGCCCCAGCCGGCCGTCATGATGACGAGGGGCGGATAGACGATCACGAAGCCGATGGCGAAGGGCGTAAACCATTGGCCGGCGAAGGCGCGCCAGGCCGGCGTCTTGGTGGCGCTGGGTTTGCGTGCGCGAGCGGCGCGGCGCGGCGCGAGCACCAGTGAATAGCCGAGGCGGCCGGCGGCGATAACGGCGACGATCAAGAACAGCAGCGGCCAGCGTGTGACGAGGACGAGGTTGTTGCTGAAGTCCTGAACGGTCAGAAAGCCGATCAGCGGTAGGAATAGCGCGAAGGCGAGCGCGGCCGTGAGGCCCGCATCCTTGAGTGCGTGCACAAAATCGACGCGTGCTTCGGTCGCGCCGGTCGTCATGTCAGACTTTTTCGACATCCGGGCGGCCGAACAATCCTTGCGGCAGGAAGATCAGCGTGATCGCGAGCACCGAGAAGGCCGCGACGTCCTTGTAGTCGATGGACACGTAATTCGACCACATCGTCTCGATCAGCCCGATGAGCAGGCCGCCGATCACCGCGCCGGGCAGCGAACCGATGCCGCCGAGCACGGCGGCGGTAAAGGCTTTCACGCCCGGCGTAAAGCCATCGGCGAAGCTCACCACGCCGTAGTTCATCAGGTACATGGTGCCGGCGATGGCGGCGAGCGCTGCGGCGATGACGAAGGTCATCGAGATGGTACGGTCGACGTCAATGCCGACCAGCGCCGCCATCTTCTGGTCCTGCTCGCAGGCGCGCTGCGCGCGGCCGAGCGGCGTTTTGGCGACGAGATACCAGAAGCAGGCGAGCAGGACGGCGGTGACGATCCAGATGATGAGATATTTGTAGGGCAGGGTGACCTGGAAGTCATTCTTGGTGAACAGCACGAACTCGCCTTGCACCATCGGCGAGATCGATTTGTTGCGCGGGCCCTGCGTCACCTGCACGAAGTTGGACAGGAAGATGGACATGCCGATCGCCGAGATCAGCGGCGCGAGGCGGAACGAGCCGCGCAACGGCCGGTAGGCGACACGCTCGATCACCCAGTTGACCAGCGCGGTGAACACCATCGCCACGATCAGCACGACGAACAGCGTCAGCGCGATCGAGGAAATGCCGAGCCAGGTGACGAGGAAGAGGAAGGCGATCAGGGCGATGAAGACCGACACCATAAACACGTCGCCATGGGCGAAGTTCACCATGCCGATGATGCCGAACACCATGGTGTAGCCGATGGCGATGAGGCCATAGATCGAACCGAGCGTAATGCCGTTGATGAGCTGCTGGAAGAAGACTTCCATTCCGTCCCCTTACGCCTTCACAAGGTCGCCCGGCCGACAACCAAATCGTCACAAAGGCTTAACAGGGCACCGCGGGAGCGGCAATCGCCGCAAGGGGCTTGTTACCAAGGGGATTGTCGCCGCGCGGCGCTCCGTTCCATGCATAAGCCCGAGGTTCCGCGCCGGGGGCGGGCCCTGCAAAGGGAACGAAGCGGGTCATCCGGACGTTGTTTGGGAGCGTCGGGCCGGGGAGCATCACAGCACCGATGCCGAACGCACGGAAGGAAACCCAATGAACCAGAACCAAAATCAGAACCCCAACCAGCAAGGCCAGCAGAACCAGGGCGGCCAAGGCGGCCAGCAGCAGGGTGGCGGGCAGAAGCCCGGCCAGCAGCAGCAGGGCGGTCAGGGTGGGCAGCAGCGTCCCGGCCAAGGCGGTCAGCAGCAGGGCGGCCAGAGCCGCTAGCGAACCGTCGCTTCACATACCGCAAGCACATTTCGAGCACGTTGGTTGCAAGCACCTTGGCCGATTGGGAAGCCCCGCCGTCACGGCGGGGCTTTTCCTGCGAGGTGGCTTTTCCCTTGTGCATGGCGGCCGCAGTGGCGCGGCGCGCGGCACCTCGCTTATGCTGCGCCCCATGGCCACGACCGCGCTCCCTCTGTTTCATCTTTACGGCGATCCGCCGGACGATGCGGCGTTCGATTTCATCCATATCGAGACCATCGCGTCGCGCTCCTCGGCGCAT
>JANLJK010000168.1 GCA_029255525.1 Pseudolabrys sp. | reverse complement strand
CGACACGCGCGACGTTATCCAGAACGTCTATATCCGCAAGGGTCAGAAGGTCGACGGACATTGGCAGAATGTTCCGTTCGAGACCTTTAAAGACGTGAAGGACCCGGGTAAGACCCCGGCGCGCTGATCCTCACGCCTGTCGCTCTTACGAAACACTACGAATGTCGAACCTCATCACTGTGACCGTCGACGGCATCGCCTACGGGATGCTGCTGTTCCTGTTCGCGGTCGGATTGTCGGTTACGCTCGGGCTGATGCGGTTCATCAACCTCGCCCATGGTGCCTTTGCCATGGGCGGGGCCTACCTCGCCGTTGTTCTCGTCAACAGCGGCGGCCTGCCCTTCCTGCTCGCGCTCCCCCTCGTCTTCATCGCGACCGGTGCCGTCGGTGCGGTCATGGAGCGCAGCGTCATCCGCCATCTCTACGATCGCGGCGCTTTGCAGCAGGTCCTGTTCTCGATCGGCCTTGCCTTCGCACTGAGCGCGATCGCCACCATCGTATTTGGGCCGCAGCAACAGGGCGTGCAGATCCCAAGCTGGCTGTTGGGTCGCATCTCGATCTTCGGCCTGCAGATTTCCGGCTACCGCGTGTTTCTGGTCGTGTCCGGCGCCGTCACGGCCGCCGCGCTCGCTTATCTATTCGACTACACCTTGTTCGGCGCGCGCATCCGCGCAGCAGTCGACAACCGTGTCGCCGCCGAAGGCATCGGCATCAAGGTCGATCGCCTCTTCGTCACCACCTTCGCCATCGGCTCCGCGCTCGCCGGCGTCGGCGGCGCTCTTTCCATTGAAATGCTCGGTCTCGATCCGACCTTCGCGTTCAAGTACCTGACCATGCTCCTGATGATCGTCGCCATCGGCGGCGCCGGCTCGATCGAAGGCTCGCTGCTCGCGGCGCTCTTTCTCGGCGTCGTCGATGCGCTGTTCAAATATTTCCTCCCCGAAGCCGGCTCCTTTGTCATCTTTGGCGTGCTTGTGGCGGTGCTCGTTGTCCGCCCGAACGGGTTGAGAGGGCGCACCGCATGAGCACCTCCAGCGCAACGCAAGGCGGCTTCTATAGCCGCATCGGCATCCAGGGCGTGACGCTTGTCCTGTTCGCCGGCTCGATCGCCAGCTACTTCCTGTTTCCGGAGCATCTGGCGCTGCTGACGCAACTGTTTGTGCTGATGGTGTTCGCTCTGTCCTACGACCTGCTGCAGGGCCACGGCGGCATCGTCTCGCTCGGCCACGCGGCGTTCTTCGGCCTCGGCGCCTATGCGGCCGCGATCCTGGCGCGCACCGGCTACAACGACCCACTCCTCGGCCTCGTCTTCGCGGCCATCGTATCGGCACTTGTTGCACTTGTGCTGACCCCCATTATCGTCCGCGGCAACGACTTCACCCGCCTCCTGGTGACGCTCGGTGTTGCCTCGCTCGTCTACGAGGCGGCTAACCGCATGCGCTGGCTGACCGGCGGCGCCGACGGCCTGCCCGACTTCGAGATCGCGCCGCTGCTCGGCCTCTATCGCTTCGATTTCGAGGGCCGCACCGCCTTCATCTATTCCTTCGCGGTCTTCGCCCTCACTTACATGTTCCTGTGGCGGGTGGTGACCTCGCCGTTCGGACTGGCGCTGCGCGGCATCCGCGAGAATGCGCGGCGCATGCCGGCGATCGGCTCGCCGGTGCGCCGGCACCTGGCCGTTGCCTACACTCTGTCAGGCGGCGTCGCCGGCATCGCCGGCGCCGTGTTGGCGCAGACCAGCCGCTTCGCCTCGCTTGATATGCTGGGCTTCGACCGCTCGGCCGAGATCATGATGGTGGCCACCTTGGGCGGCTCCGGCCACATGGTCGGCGTGAGCGTCGGCGCCGCCGCTTTCGGCTGGCTCAAGGACGTGCTGTCGACCGTGAGCCCGAAATACTGGCAACTCGGCCTCGGCATCGTGCTGATGCTGTCGGTGTTCGTCGCGCGCGGCGGCATCGGCAGTCTCCTCGACCGTCTTCGCTTCCGGAGAAGCGCATGACCGCCGCGCTGAGCACCAAGGATCTCTCCGTCCGCTTCGGCGCCTTCCGCGCGGTCGACGGCGTCAACCTCAATGTCCGTCCCGGCGCGCGACATGCGCTGATCGGCCCGAACGGCGCCGGCAAGACCACGCTCGTGCATGCGCTCACCGGCAGCCTGTCGCCGACAGAAGGCTCCATTGCGATCTTCGGCGAGGACATCACCAGACTGTCGGAAAAGGACCGCGTGCGGCGCGGCCTCGCCCGCACCTTCCAGATCAACCAACTGTTCCGCGGCCTGTCCGTCTTGGACAATGTCGTGCTCGCCATCATGGAGCGCGACCGTAAGACCTTAGCCTTCTGGCGCTCGGCAGCAGCCGACAAGCGCGCGCATGACGAGGCCCGCGAGCATCTCGCTTTCGTCAATCTCACGCCGCACGCCGACCGCGCGGTGCGCGACCTGCCTTATGGCAGCCAGCGCCTGCTGGAGATCGCCATCGCGCTGGCGACAAAACCGCGCATCCTCATTCTCGACGAGCCAGCCGCCGGCGTGCCGTCCAGCGAAAGCCAAGCGATCTTCGAGCGCATTCATGCGCTGCCGCAGGACCTGACGCTGCTGTTCATCGAGCACGACATGAGCCTGGTGTTCCGTTTCTCGGACCGCATCAGCGTTTTGGTCGCCGGCCAGGTCATGGTCGAGGGGACGCCCGCTGAAATCTCCAGCGACGATCGCGTGAAGGAAATTTACCTCGGACGGCGGACCGGCCATGCTGCTTGAGATCGAAGGACTGACCGCCGGCTACGGCGACGCCGTCATCCTGGAAGACCTCAGTGTCTCCATCGACGAAGGCAAAGGCTTGGCCGTGCTCGGTCGCAACGGCGTCGGTAAGACCACGCTGATCCGCGCCATCATGGGCCATACGCGCCAATTCGCCGGCCGCATGAAATGGAAGGGCGAAGACTTCAGCAGCGTCCCCGCCCCCGACCGCGTCGCCCTCGGCATCGGCTGGGTGCCGCAAGAGCGCGACATTTTCCGTTCCCTCACCGTCGAAGAGAACCTGCTGGTCGCACAGCGGCCAGGACGTTTCAATCTCGACAGCGCTTACGAACTGTTCCCTCGCCTGAAGGAACGCCGCCGCAATCTCGGCGACCGGCTGTCCGGCGGCGAGCAGCAGATGCTGGCGATCGGCCGCGCTTTGATGACCAATCCGGTGCTGGTGCTGTTCGACGAGCCGTTCGAGGGCTTGGCGCCGGTCATCGTCGAGCAGTTGGAGCACGCGATCAAGAAACTGCGCAGCGAATTCGGCTTTGCCTTCATCATCGTCGAGCAGCATGCGCAGGATGCGCTCGCTTTGAGCGACCATGCGATCGTGCTCGACCGCGGCAAGATTGTGCATAGCGGTACCGCGAGCGAATTGCTAGCCGATTTCGACAAGACCAAATCGCTCATCGCCGTCTGAGAGGAGTGCGCGGAATGTCGTCCAATCTGTTCGCCGGCACCATGGCCGAAATGACCGCGCCGAAGATCGTCGAGGCCGCCAAACGCGGCGCCGGCGTGCTCTTGTCCATCGGCGTGATGGAGAACCACGGCCCGCATCTGCCGATCGGCACCGACGCCTATATCGCCGGCTCGCTGTGCAAGATGACGCAAGTCTACGCCGCCGCCGAGGGCGTCGAGCTGTTGATCGCGCCGCCGTTCTATTGGGGCATCAATCAGGTGCTCGATGCCCTGCCCTTCTCGTTCCGCATTCGCCCGGAGATCGCCGGCGGGCTGTTGCGCGACGTCATCGACACGCTGGTCGACAATGGTTTCAACGACGTGCTCCTGGTCAGCCATCACGGCGATCTCGCGCACAATAAGATGTTGCTGGCCGGCGTCGAGGAGCAGCAGGCCCGCGGCCGCAAAGGCGTGCGCTGGGCCTATGCGCCGGTACGCTGGCGGCTGATGGGTCGCCTCGGCCATACCGGCCAGGAGCCCGTGTGGCTGCCGTGGGAGCCGCCGGCCAACATTGAAGCGTTCAGGACCACCGGCATTCTCGGCGTGCATGCCGATGAGTACGAGACCGCCGCCATCGTGCGCTTCCAGCCCGAGCTGGTCGATTACGAGAAGCTGCGCGACCTGCCGCCAACCAACCTGACGATGAAGGACCTGGAGCGTTGGCGCAAAGGCGGCGAAGAGGCCAAGGCCGTCACGCCCGACGGCTATTTCGGCGCGCCCAATCCGATCGACCCCGATCTATGGCGCCACTTCGACATCACCGCACGCACCATGGCGAAGACCATCGCGGCGGAGCGCGCCAAGGCCCGTTAGGGCGCGCCCGCCAGCATCTTGGCGAGCATGAAACCGGAGCCTGCGCCGACACCGGCGCCCGGCCAGGTCGACGCACCGCAGATGTAAAGCGACTTCACCGGCGTCTTGTAGCGCGACCAGCCGAACACCGGCCGGAACACGAAGTTCTGGTCGAGGTGGTGACTGCCGGACAGGCTGTCGCCACCGATCAGGTTCGGGTTCTCGCGCTCGAGATCGAGCGGCGAGAACACCGCCTTGCCGAGGATCTTGCTGGAGAAGCCCGGCGCGTAATGCTCGATCAGCTTGAGCACGCGTTCGGCATAGAGCTCCTTCACGGCGTCCCAATCGGTGGCGGTGATCTCGTTCGCCGCATCGCCGCGGATCATCGCCGGCAGGACGCGCACCTGGATCCACAGGACATGCTTGCCTTCCGGCGCGCGCGAGGGGTCGAGCGCGGTCGGCTGGCCGACGACCAGGACGGGCTCCTTCGGCAGCAGGCCGGACGAGGCCTGCGCATAAGCGGCGACCATGGTGCCGAATGTCGGCGCCAAGTGCACGTAAGCGAATTTCTTGAGTTCCTCACCGGCCGTCCAGTCCGGCAGACCGGACAGCGCGAGATGGATCATCATCGTGCCAGGGCCGGCGCGGAACGCGGCGACCTTCGCGTCGAAAGCCGCACGCGTGTTGTCCGCCACCAACAGTCGACCAAACACCAGCTTGGGATGCGCGTTGGCGATCACCGCGCGCCGCGCCGACAACACCTCACCGCCGGCCAAGCGTACACCGGTCGCCTGATCGCCCGAGGTTTCGATGCGCTCGACCGCACGACCGAGATGCACCTCGCCGCCGAGCGACTTCAGCGTGGCGACCAGTGCGTTGATCATGGTCGCCGCGCCGCCCTGGCCCAGCGCCATGCCAAAGCTTTGGTTCGCCATCGACTCCAGGTAGGGAAACAGCGCGCCGCCGGCGACGTCCGGCGAGAAGTCAAGATGCATGCCCCAGCACGCCATCATGACCTTGAGCTTGTCGTTCTCGAAATTGGCATCGAGGAACTCACGCGGCGACGATAGAACAAGCTTGGCCAGTTCGCCGACACCCGCCATGCCCTTGGCGCGGTAGGCGCCCCACAGCGCCTTGGCGGAACCCCAGGACGGCATGGCTGAGCCGAGCAGCGCGAAGATGTGCGGCGCGTCCTTCGCAAAATCCGCGACCATCGTTCGCCAAGCTTCGGCGTCGCGCGGCGAGAAGGTAGCGATGCGCTTTGCCGTCACGTCGAGATCGTTGTTGACGCCGAGCCAGGTGCCGTCCGGGAAGGCGCTGGAGAAGGTGTCGGTCGCGCCGACGATCCCCATGCCGTTGGCGAAGAGCTTGTTCTTGTAGGCGGCAAAAAACGGCGAGCCCGCGAACAGACTCAGATTCATCGCAAACAGATCGTGCTTGAAGCCGGGAAGCGTGACCTCGCGGGTCTTCACCGCGCCACCAGGCTCTTGCGCCTGCTCGACGACCGCGACCTTCCAGCCCTTGGCCGCGAGATGGACCGCCGCAGCCAAACCGTTGTGGCCGGCGCCGATGATGATCGCGTCGTACGTGCTCATGCGCATCGCCCCCTGCTCAGCGCTTCAGGATAACACCCGCCTTCTCACGGTCCCAGGTCGCCTCGGAGCGGCCACGGTCGCGCAGCTTGAACTTCTGCACCTTGCCGTTCTCGGTCCGCGGCAGGGTGGTGACGAACTCGACGAAGCGCGGAATGGCGAAATACGACATCTTGCCTTCGCAATAACGCACCAGCTCTTCCTCGGTGACCTTGGCGTCGTCCTTCAGGATGACGGCTGTC
>JANLJK010000167.1 GCA_029255525.1 Pseudolabrys sp. | reverse complement strand
AACAGCGCGGTGGCGTCGAGGTCCGCCGTGAAGACGAGATAATCGTGCTCCGCCGCCCAGCGCATCACGTCGGCATCGGTCGCGTCGGGATGACCTTCGTCGAGCCAGTCGACCGCGGTGTGGCCGGCGCCGGTGAGGAAATCCGCCCAGCTCGGCGGCACGCCCATGTCGACGAGGAAGTTCATGCGCGGCCAGCGTAACGCAACGCCGCGAGGATGTCGTCGCGGTCGAGATAAGGGTAGTCCTCGAGCAAGTCTTCGATGCTGCGCCCCGCATCGATCTGGCCGACGATCATGCCGACGGTGACGCGCATGCCGCGGATGCAAGGCTTGCCGCCCATGACGGCGGGATTTTGCGTGATGCGGGTGACGTCGGTCATCGTCGCGCCTCTCGACGGCGAGGATACGCTGCTGACTTCGTCCCGTCACCCTGAGGCGCGAGCGCAGCGAGCCTCGAAGGGCGACGGCCGCGGAGTCTGGCCGTTCATCCTTCGAGGCTCGGCCTTCGGCCGAGCACCTCAGGATGACGGGGCTAACTCAGAGCCACTCCGGCAACCGGTCGAGCGCGATGAGCTGCTCCACCTCGAAACGCGGGCGGATCAAGGCCCACTGGTCGCCGTTGACCAGCACCTCCGGCACCAAAGCGCGCGTGTTGTAGGTGCCGGCCTGCACCGCGCCGTAAGCGCCGGCGGTCATCACCGCCAACAGATCGCCGTTCTTCGGCTCGACCATATCGCGGCCCTTGGCAAGGAAGTCGCCGCTCTCGCAGACGGGACCGACGACATCGGCGCGCAGGCGCTTGGCGTCGGCCTTCGGCTCGGTCACCGGCATGATCGCGTGGAAGGCATCATAGAGCGTCGGGCGGATGAGATCGTTCATGCCAGCGTCGACCACGACGAAGTGCTTCACGTCGCCGTGCTTCATGAACAGAACGCGCGTCACCAGGATGCCGGCATTGCCGACGAGAAGACGGCCCGGCTCGAAGATCAGCTTGCAGCCGAGATCACGCGTCGCGCGCTTGACCACCGCGGCGTATTCGTCCGGATGCGGCGGCGGCTCGTTGTCGTCGTGATAAGGAATGCCTAAACCCCCGCCGAGATCGATATGGCTGATGGCGTGGCCGTCGGCGCGCAGGTCGCGCACGAACTCGGCCAGCAGCGCGAAGGCATTGCCGAAGGGATCGAGGTCGGTGATCTGGCTACCGATATGCATGTCGACGCCGGACACCTTGAGACCCGGCAGCGCGGCGGCGTGCTTATAGACCTCGCGCGCGCGGCTGATCGGAATGCCGAACTTGTTCTCGGCCTTGCCAGTGGCAATCTTGTGATGCGTCTTGGCGTCGACGTCCGGATTGACGCGCACCGAGACATGCGCAATCCGGCCCTTGGCCGTGGCAATCTTCGACAGCAGATGCAGCTCGGGCTCGGACTCGACGTTGATGCACAGGATGCCTTCGTCGAGCGCCAGCGCCATCTCGGCCTCGGTCTTGCCGAGCCCGGAGAACATGATCTTGTTGGCCGGAATGCCGGCCAAGCGCGCACGCTTCAATTCGCCGCCGGAGACGACGTCAGCGCCGGCGCCCAATTTGGCGAAGGTCTTGATCACCGCCTGGTTGGAATTCGCCTTCATGGCGTAGCAGACCAGCGCGTCGATATCGGCGAAGGCGCCGGCGAAGACCTGATAGTGCCGCGTCAGGGTGGCGGTGGAATAGCAATAGAACGGCGTGCCGATCTTGGCCGCGAGCGCGTTCAGATCGACGCCCTCGGCGTGCAGCACGCCGTCGCGATAATCGAAGTGATGCATCCTAAAAAGTCCGACTGCGCGAGGCCCGCGCTCAATTGAGCAGGACGTCGAGGGGAATAGGTCGTTTCGGTCCCTTCGGCGCCTGGGCACGGCCGGCGGCGTCGATGCCGGCGCCGTTGTCGTTGCTGCCGGCAGCGCTGCCGGAGCCGCCACCGATCGGCGTCACGCCGACCGGGCTGATGAGGCCGGGCTGCTGCTGCGCCTGCGGCTCGACCGCGGAGGCGCCGGGCGGCGGGTCGAGCGGGCCTTTACGGCCGCAGGCGGCCAAGCCCAGCGCGGCGACAAGGGCGCCGATCGTGGCGAGGCGCAGAAAAGGGCGGGAGGACACGACTTGCATACAGGGACCTTATTGCTGCCGGGACCTTAGCAAATACCGGGCGACAAGCGAACTTACGATTTGGCCGTGTCAGGATTTCGGCTTTTCCAGGAGGCGCAGCCATTTCTTGGCCTGAGCCCGCACATTCCGCGGCGCGGTGCCGCCGTAAGAGATCCGGCTCTTCACCGAATTGGAGACCGAGAGCACCGAGAACACGTCATCCGTGATTCGCGGCTCGACCGCCTGCATGGCGGCGAGTTCCAGCCGGTGCAGCGGCACGTTCTGCTCCGACGCCAGCCCGACGATGCGGCCGGTGATGTGATGCGCCTGGCGGAACGGAATGTTGAGCGTGCGCACCAGCCAGTCGGCCAAGTCGGTGGCGGTGGCATAGCCCTCGCCGGCCGTCTTCTTCATGCGGGCGGTGTCGGGCACCATGTCGCCGACCATGCCGGACATCGCCGCGATGGCCAGCGAGAGGGCCGAGAACGCGTCCATGGCGCCTTCCTTGTCCTCCTGCATGTCCTTGGCATAAGCGAGCGGCAGGCCCTTCATGACGATGAGCATGCCGGTGAGCGCGCCGATGATGCGGCCGGTCTTGGCGCGCACCAGTTCGGCCGCGTCCGGGTTGCGCTTCTGCGGCATGATCGACGAGCCGGTGGTGAATTTGTCGGTGAGCTTGACCAGACCGACGATCGGCGAGGTCCAGATCACGATCTCCTCGGCGAAGCGCGACAGATGCACGGCAGCGATCGAGGCCGCCGACAAGGTCTCCATCACGAAGTCGCGATCGGACACGGCGTCGAGCGAGTTCGCGGTCGGCCGGTCGAAGCCGAGCGCCTTCGCCGTCATGTCGCGGTCGAGATCGAACGACGTGCCGGCGAGCGCGCCGGAACCGAGCGGCGATTCATTCAAGCGCTTGCGCGCGTCAGCGAAGCGGCCGCGATCGCGCGCCGCCATCTCGACATAAGCCAGAAGATGATGACCGAAGGTGACCGGCTGCGCCGTCTGCAAATGCGTGAAGCCCGGCATCACCGTATCGGCATGCTCGAGCGCCTTCTCGGCGAGCGCCTTCTGGTAGCCAGCGAGCGCCAGATCGATGGTGTCGATGGTGTCGCGCACCCAGAGGCGGAAGTCGGTCGCCACCTGATCGTTGCGCGAGCGGGCGGTGTGCAGGCGGCCGGCGGAGGGCCCGATGAGATCAGTGAGCCGGCTCTCGACATTCAGATGGATGTCTTCCAGCGCGCGCTGGAAGGAGAACTTGCCAGCGTCGATCTCTGACAGAATCGTGTCTAGACCGTGAGCGATCGATTGCGCATCGTCAGCCGCAATGATGCCTTGCTTGGCCAGCATGTCCGCATGGGCCTTGGACGCGGCGATGTCCTGCCGGTAAAGATGCCGGTCGAAGTCGATGGAGGCGTTGATCTCCTCCATGATCGCATCCGGGCCGGAGGCAAAGCGCCCGCCCCACATCTTGTTGCTCATCGTGACCCGCTCTGGACTTCGCTTACTTTAAGGTTTCGCCGAACATGACCGCTCCGACACCCTCCCCCAGTCTCGCTAAAAAACGCCTCGCCATGGTCCTGGCAGGCGGCGTCGCCGGGGTCGTCGTCGGGCTCGGGGCGGTATACGGGATTGCCACCCTGACACGCAATGCAGGGGTCGACGGCGGCGCCTGCCGCCCGGCGGTGGCGCTGGCCGAGAGGCTCGCCCCCCTGGTGCGCGGCGAGGTGGCCGCCGTGAAGATGGCCAAGGCCCCGCTCAAGCTGCCCGACATCACTTTCCATGACGCCGCCGGCAAGCAGGTCCACCTGGCCGACTTCAAGGGCCGCACGGTGCTGCTGAACCTGTGGGCGACCTGGTGCATCCCCTGTCGCAAGGAAATGCCATCGCTCGACGCCCTGGAGCAGAAGCTCGGCGGGCCGGATTTCCAGGTGGTGGCGGTGAACATCGACACTCGCGATCCCGACAAGCCGAAGACCTTCCTCAACGAGATCGGCGTCAAGAAGCTCGGCTATTACGCCGACGGCAACGCCAAGACGTTCCAGGATCTCAAGGCGGTCGGCCGCGCCTTCGGCATGCCGACGACGCTTCTTGTCGATCCCGCCGGCTGCGAGATCGGCACCATTGCCGGCCCCGCCGAATGGGCAAGCGAGGACGCGGTAAAGCTCATTCAGGCGGCGCTGGGGAAGAGCTGAGCGGCTTTTCTGCCCTCGATCCGTCATCCTGAGGTGCGAGCGAAAGCGAGCCTCGAAGGAGGACGGGCACTGAATGCCCGGCCGTCTATCCTTCGAGGCTCGGCCTTCGGCCGAGCACCTCAGGATGACGGGTCTAGCGCTTGAATGAGCTGCGCCGTTAAACCGTAATATCCAGATTGCGGCCGACGTGGTCGGCGACATTGGCGCGGCTGCTGACGGGCTGCTGTGCGGCAGTCGCGCTCGTATTCGTCGCGGCCGCGTTCTCGTTCTTCATCATGCGGACGGCCGAGACCATCTGCACCGCGCCGAGGCGCGAGCTCATCATGCCGACTGCGAAGGAGACCGGGTCCATGACGGTGCCTGTCCGCTACACCGAGATGTCGAGGTTCTGGCCGACACCCGCCGCGACATTCGCCAGTTGGTCGAAATTCTGCGACGCGGCATCAAGAAGCTGCGCCACCGAGGAGGCGGCGTCGGCATTCATCTTCAGCATCTTGGTGGCGACGGCCATTTGAATGCTGCCCATCTGGGCACCGGCCAACGCGGAGACGAGGGAAGTCGGGTCCATAACACCGCCAATGTCGCCCGGACCCGGTCAAGAAACCGCGAAAAATCATGGTGAATGAAACGTTAAGAAACGTGGTGAACGAAGGGTTAACGACGACGTCCCGTCATTCCGGGACGCCGCGAAAGCGGCGGACCCGGAATCCATACGCCGCAGCACTGCGGGTTATGGATTCCGGGTTCGGCCCTTCGGGCCGCCCCGGAATGACAGGTCGCTTGACTCCGGTATCCGGACGCCTAAACTTAACTATATGGTTTACTATTCAACCGCAGCGCTCGACCGCACCTTCGCCGCCCTCGCCGACCCCACCCGGCGCGCGTTGCTCGCTCAATTGAGCGAGCGGGAGCATCTGTCGGTCAGCGAGTTGGCGCGGCCGCACACGATGTCGCTGCCAGCGGTGATGAAGCATCTCGACGTGCTGTCGGATGCCGGCCTCGTCGAACGCAACAAAACCGGACGCATTGTTTCGGTGCGCTTACGTGCCGCACCGATGCAGGAGGCCACCGACTGGCTCAATCGCTACCAGCGCTTCTGGACTGAAAAGCTCGATCAACTCGCCGCGTTCCTGGAGGAGGAAGAGACATGTCCGTCATCGCCGATACCAAACCAAGCGACACCAAACCAAGCCTCACCATCAAGCGCCGCTTCAACGCCCCGCCGGCGAAGGTCTTCCAAGCCTGGACGGATTCCGAAAAGCTGAGGAAGTGGATGGGGCCGGGCGAGATCGCGGCCAAATCGGTCGAAGCCGATGCGCGTGCCGGCGGCCGCTACCGGATCATCTTACAGAAGCCTGGCGCCCCAGAAGAGCATGATGTCAGCGGCGTTTATCGCGAGGTCGTGCCGAACGAGAAGCTGGTGTTCACCTGGGCGTGGAGAACAACGCCCGAACGACAGTCTCTCGTTACCGTCACGTTCAAAGCCGACGGTGACGGCACGCTCATGACGTTGCGCCACGAACAGTTCTTCGATGAAGAGGCGCGTGCCGGCCACGAAGGCGGTTGGACGGGTGCCTTGATGAAGCTCGAAGCGTTTCTCGCGTGAGCCGAACGTCATCCGGTCCGCGCGCGACAAGCGGAGCCAGATGACCGGAGGCCACCTATGTCCTGGACGCACGGAAGCTTCTACTGGAATGAGCTGATGACGCGCGACGTCGATCGCGCCATGCGCTTCTACGGCAGCGTCATCGGCTGGACATTCGACAGCATTCGCACCGGGCAAAGCGTCTACTGGATCGCGAAGATGGGCGCCAAGCCGG
>JANLJK010000166.1:2820-6152 GCA_029255525.1 Pseudolabrys sp. | reverse complement strand
AAATCTCTGATCCTTGCGCCTGCCGGCATTCCAATTCCGCGCGGTATTCTGGTCACCAGCGCTGCCGAGGCTGCCAAAGCGGCCCAAGAGATCGGCCCCTGCGTGGTGAAAGCGCAGGTGCCGACCGGCAAGCGCGGTAAGGCCGGGGGCATCAAGCTCGCCAATACACCGCAGGAAGCGGAACAAGTCGCGGGCCAGATCCTCGGCATGCGCATCGGCGATTACACCGTCGAACGCTTGCTGATCGAGGAGCAAGCCAAGATCGTGCGCGAGTTTTACGCGGCGGTTCTCCACGACACCGGCGCGCGCAAGCCACTGATCCTGTTCTCGACCGAAGGCGGCATGGACATCGAGGAGGTCGCGGCCGAGAAGCCCGACGCGATCCGCAAGCTGTTGGTCGACATCGACGCGACGCCGTCGGAGGCCGACATCCAAGGCATGCTCAAGGGCCTCGATCTCGGCGCCGCCGCGCCGCAGATCGTCGGCATCTTGCAGAAGCTCCACGCGACCTATCGCGCCCGCGATGGGGAGCTCTTGGAGATCAACCCGCTGGCTTTGCTCGGCGACAGCCGCGTCGTCGCGCTCGACTGCAAGTTCGTGCTCGACGATTCCTCGGTATTCCGCCAGCCGGACATCGCCAATGGCGGCAGCCCGCCAGCGATGACCGATCTCGAGAAGCGCGGCGCCGATGCCGGCCTCAAGCTCATTCAGCTCGACGGCAATGTCGGTGTGCTGGCGAACGGCGCGGGCCTCACCATGACGACGATGGACGTCATCCGTCATTTCGGTGGCCGGCCCGCCAACTTCCTCGAGATCGGCGGCGAGGCCTACACCAAGTCCGAGATCGCGCTCGATCTGGTGCTGTCCAATCCGGGCGTCAAAAGCCTGGTCATCAATTTCTGTGGTGCTTTCGCCCGCACCGACGTGATGGCCGACGGTGTGGTCAAGGCCTGGCACAAGCTCAAGCCCAAGGTGCCAGTGTTCTTCTCCATCCACGGCACCGGCGAGGTGGAAGCCGTCAAGCTGGTGCGCGATCAGCTCGGTATCGAACCCTACGATTTCATGGAAGACGCCATCCAGGCGGCGGTGAAGGCAGCGCAATGATCGTTCGTCAGAAAGACCGGGTCGTCGTCCTCGGCATCACCGGCAAGCAGGGCACCTTCTGGGCCGAGAAGATGATCGCCTATGGCACCAATGTGGTCGCCGGCATCAATCCCAAGCGCGCCGGCGAGACGCATGTCGGCGTGCCGATTTTCGCCTCGACCGCCGAGGCGGCCAAGGCCGTCGGCGCCGATGTCGCGGTCGGCTTCATCCCGCCGCCGATGGCGAAGGAGGCGGCCGTCTCCGCCGCTGAAGCCGGCGTGAAGACGCTCGTCGTGCTCACCGAGCACATTCCGGCGCAGGATGTGATGGCGATGCATGCCGCGGCCCGCCTGCATGGCACGCGCATTGTCGGCCCCAACACCGCCGGCCTGGTCACGCCGGGCGAATGCTTCGTCGGCATCATGCCGGCCTTCGTGCCGAGCGTGTTCAAGCCCGGCCGCGTCGGCGTCATCTCGCGCAGTGGTTCGCTTGGCACGCTGATCTGCCTCAATCTCACGCGCGCCGGCGTCGGCCAATCGGCCTTCATCGGCATCGGCGGCGACCCAATGTTGGGAACCACGACGCGTGATGCGCTCGAAGCACTCGACAAGGATGGTGGAACGGACGCGGTCGTTCTTGTAGGTGAGATCGGCGGTGGCATGGAAGAAGCCGCGGCCGAGTACGCCAAGACCATGAAGAAGCCGATCGTCTCGTTCATCGCCGGCGCCGCCGCGCCGGCAGGCAAGAAGATGGGTCATGCCGGCGCGATCGTCACCGGCGATACGGGCAGCTATGCCGGCAAGCGCAAGGCCTTGGAAGCCGCCGGCATCGTTGTCGTCGATACGCCTTCTCAAATCGCCCCGGCCGTTGCCGCGGGTCTCGGCGTTGCCGGCGTCGGTGCTCGGGTGGCTGCGCTTCACAATTAAGGACGTTCACGTGGCTGCTCCCATGCCTCCGATCAGCCGCCCGATGCCGGGCGCGATGGTCGATCTCTTTCCCGGCATTCTGTTGTCGGCGATCGTCGCCGTGATCGGCTATGTCGCCGCGCCTTACGTCGCGCGCGTGCTGCCGATCCCGGCCATGGTGATCGCGTTGATCGTCGGCATCGCGCTCAATCCGCTGGCCGGCTGGCCGGCGGTGAAACCGGGCATGGCCTTCTGCGTGCGCACTGTGTTGCGTTGGGCGGTGGCGCTGTTGGGCTTGCGCGTCGCGCTCGCCGATATCGCCGCGCTCGGCCTCGGCACCGCCGCGCTCATCATCGTCTCGATGGTCGCGACGATCGCTTCGGGTTTCGTGGTCGCGCGCTGGTACGGCCGCACGCCGGGCTTCGGTGCGCTGGTCGGCGTCGGCACGGCCGTGTGCGGCGCGTCCGCGACGCTCGCCACCTCCACCGTCGTCCCCGATTATCCCGGCAAGCAAGCAGACATCGCCTTTGTCGTGGTGGCGTTGAATGCGCTCGCCACCTTGGCGATGCTGGCCTATCCGCCGCTGTGCCTCTTGTTCGGCTTCGACAGCCAGACCACGGGCGTGATGTTAGGGGGCACCATCCACGACGTCGCCCAGGTGGTCGGCGCCGGCTATGCGGTGTCCGACACGGTCGGCAACAGCGCGGTCATCGTGAAGCTGTTCCGTGTGTTCCTGCTGCTGCCGGTGGTGCTCGCGGTCGGCTGGTACTTCACCCGCCAGGGCGCGCGCCATGGTGAGGCGCGCGTGCCGGTGCCGGTGTTCGCCATCGTGTTCCTGATCCTGTGCCTCATCAACAGCAGCATTCCCTTCATGCCGCCTTTGGTGCCGGTCTACGCGCCGATCAAGACCTTGCTGGTGGAAGCCTCCAACTGGGGCTTGCTACTCGCCATCGGCGCGCTCGGTCTTGGCACCTCGGTGAAGACCATCATTGGGTTGGGCTGGCGTCACATCGCCACGGTGGTTGCTTCGACGGCGGTGATCCTGGTGATCGTGACGGCGGGGCTGTGGGCGATGCGGGCAATGTGATTTTTTCTTCACCTCTCCCTGAAAGGGGGAGGTCGATTGTCGTCGCTTCGCGACGACAATCGGGTGGGGGTCATGTTCGATTGCGATCGAAAGAGACCCCCTCCCTGACCCTCCCCCTTTCAGGGGGAGGGGACGCAAGCGGCGCGCGTCTCACTTCTCCAGCGTCACCGTCTTGAAATCCGCCGGCAGCACGATCTCCAGTAATTCGCAGTCGTCGGAATAGCCGAGCACGGTGTGTTTGATCTTCGGCGGCTGGA
>JANLJK010000166.1:0-2720 GCA_029255525.1 Pseudolabrys sp. | reverse complement strand
AATTCGCAGTCGTCGGAATAGCCGAGCACGGTGTGTTTGATCTTCGGCGGCTGGATCCAGCATGAGCCTTCCGTGAAGGTGTGCACGCCTTCGCCGTCGAACTCGGTCTTGTACCAGCCCTTCAGCACATAGATCATCTGGAAGTCGACGTCGTGATAATGCGGCGTCGCCACGTCCTCGGCGCGATAGGGCGGGATCATGCGGATGACGTGCGCCTGCACCATGCCGCCGGTTGCCGGCGCGATGCCGAGATCGCGATATTTCGCATAAGTGCGTAGGCCCAGGTCGAAGTCCTTCTCGCGGGGATGGCTGACCGTGAATTTGTGCTTCGGCCGCTTCTTCGGCCGGGTCTTGGCCTTCACCGCGTGGCGGGCGCTGGGCTTGCTCGCCTTGCGGGCGGGCGGCTTGCGCTGCGCCTGGACTTTCTTCCGGCTCTTCGCCATTGATCCCTCCCGGTTTCCCCCAATTGGACCATGGCGGCCGACAGCATGGAAGAGCCTGCGCTTATCCGCATCTACATCGATGCCGACGCCTGCCCGGTGAAACCGGAGGTGTACCGGGTGGCGGAGCGCTACGCGTTGAAGGTCTTCGTCGTCGCCAATGCCTTCATGCAGGTTCCGCGCAGCGACCTGATCGAGCGGGTCATTGTGCCGGAGGGGCCGGACGTGGCCGACGGCTGGATCGCGGATCGGGTGACGGAAAACGACATCGTCATCACCGCCGACATCCCGCTCGCCGCCCGTTGCGTGAAGAAGGGCGCGACGGTGCTGTCGCCCACCGGCAAGCTTTTCGATGACAATTCCATGGGCATGGCGCTCGCCACCCGTGACCTGCTCACCGATTTGCGCTCGGCCGGCGCCGAGACGCGGGGTCCGAAGCCGCTGTCACGGCAGGATCTGTCGCGGTTCCTGTCGGCGCTGGATCTGGCGGTGGTGCGGTTGAAGCGAAAATTTCAGGCCTCGTAGCGGTTACTCTCCGCTGTCGTCCCCGCGAAGGCGGGGACCCATACGCCGCAGTCTGTCGATAGGGCAGGGGTTATGGGTCCCGGGCCTCGCTGACGCTCGCCCGGGACGACAGCTCTCAATTTAGTCCGCCGCCTCGGCCACGCCGCCATTGGCCTTCGACCAGCCGGCGGGGTCGTTCATGAAGGTCTCGATTTCGCCCAGCAGCTTCGGATCGTATTTGCCGCTGGCCTTGGCCACCGCCAGCACGTCCCACCAGGTCGTGAGGTAATGCAGCGTGACGCCGATATCGCCCAGCACGCGCTTGCTGTCCTTGTAGATGTCATAGAAGAACAGCACCGAGCAGTCATCGCAGGTGCCGCCGGCATCGCGGATCGCCTTGACGAAGTTCACTTTGCTGCGGCCGTCGGTGGCGAGGTCCTCCACCAGCAGCACGCGCTGGCCGGGCAGAAGCTGGCCCTCGATCTGCGAGCCGCGGCCGAAGCCCTTCGGCTTCTTGCGTACATATTGCATCGGCACATGCAGGCGGTCCGCCACCCAGGCGGCGAAGGGGATGCCGGCGGTCTCGCCGCCGGCCGCGGCGTCGATCTTGTCGCGGCCGATGTCGCGATCGATGGACGCGATCTGGAAGTCGATCAAAGTGGCGCGCACGTCTGGGAATGAGATCAGCCAGCGCGAGTCGTTGTAGACCGGGCTCGCCCAGCCGGAGGTGAAGATGAACGGCTTGTCGGTCATGAAGCGGACCGCGCCGGTGTCGAGATACATCCGCGCCGTCAGCTCGGCGATGGTCTTCTTGTCGAGGTAGGTATTGGGGGCGGTCATGGGGGTACTCGCTTGGGCTATTTGGCTCTCGATAGTCCACTGAGCCCCGGAAACCAAGGGCGCTCGTGGAGAGCTGTGGACGCGCTTCTTTTCCCCTCCCCTCGCTTCGCGGGGGGAGGGTTAGGGCGCCTTCGGCCCGGCCTTCTTGTACCAATCCACGATCTGCGAGCCGGTCCAGAACAGCACGTCCTTCTTCTTGCGGATGTGCTCGAAGATCTTGCGGAAATACTTGGCCCGGTGCGGCGCGCCCATGATGTAGGGGTGCACCGAGATCGCCATCACCCGCGCGGAATCGAGCGCCTTGGCGTCCCTGTGGATCTGCTCGAACTGGTCCATCGCCCGCTCGTAGAACTCGTTCGCCTTATGGTGCTGGATCAGCATCATGGCGACGTCGTTGCATTCCTGCGTGTAGGGAATGTTCAGGATCGGCTTGCCGCGCGTCTTCAGCCACACCGGCTGGTCGTCGAGCACCCAGTCGGCGACATAGTCGTAGCCTTCTTCGGCCAGGATGTCCGGCGTCTCCCAGGTCTCGGTGAGGCCGGGGCCGAGCCAGCCGCGCGGGCGCTTGCCTGTCGCCTTGGCGATGATGTCGGCGCTCTTTTTAATGTCGGCGCGCTCGTTCTCGACCTTCTGCATGTTGCGCTGGGTGAAGCCGTGGCCGACGAACTCCCATTTGCGTTCGACACAAGCCTTCACCAGTTCGGGAAAGGCTTCGACCGCCACGCCGTTGATGTTCATCACGCCCGGAATCTTGAAGTCGTCATAGACCTGCAACAGCCGCCAGAAGCCGACACGGTTGCCGTATTCATGCCAGCACCAGTTCGGAATGTCCGGCATCGGCGAGCCGCCGGCCGGCGGCGTGAGCACCGTGCGCGGCATGGTCTGCGTCGGATCCCAGTCTTCGACATTGGTGACCGTCCACACCACCATGCGCGC
>JANLJK010000165.1:1415-6165 GCA_029255525.1 Pseudolabrys sp. | reverse complement strand
GCATGCAGGCGCTGTGGCGCGCGATGCTGACGCAGGTGACGCCCGACGTCGCCGCCTTCCTCAACCCCGCGACCGCGGACGGCGACGTCACCTTCCACCTGTGCGAAGGCCTGTTCATCGCCAGGCGTGCTTAGCTCCAACCGTCATTCCGGGGCGCGGGGCTTTAGCCCGCGAACCCGGAATCCAGACATGATCGGCAGAGATACGGCTGGATTCCAGATCGCGCTTCGCGCGTCCGGAATGACAATGGGAAAAATGAAAACGCCGGCGCCTCATCGGCACCGGCGTTTCGATCTTTAACCGAAAAGCGCGCGCTTACTTCTTGGCGTGACGTTTGCGGGTCTTCTTCTCGACCGGGGCCTCGTCCGGCGCCCACAGGATGTGCTGGTTGTACGCCTCGTTCACCAGCCAGCCGCCGACGATCGGCACCACGCAGTCGGCCACCATGACATGCGCCTCGCGATAGGTGAGAGGACGATTGATAACGGCCGTCGCCACGATCGGCGACAGGGCCGCGCAGCCCACCGTGGTCACGCCCCAGGCGCCCAGGCTGGTGATGCCGTTGCGGGCGCTATCCCATTTCCAATTCCAATTATTCAGCGCGAAGAACGCCGCGGTCGATGCCGCGCCGACGCCGACTTCGACGACCTTGATGCGCGGGTCGATCTTCTTGCGGCCACCGGCTTCCGCAGCCTGGGTCGCAAACGCAAAGGCCGCGATGGCGGCGGCGAAAATCGCAAGCTTACGGGACATCATCTCCCCCCTGAATTCAACGCGAGTCGAACGGGATTTGTGGCTGGCTTCGAGACCTGAGTCGAGCGGTAGAGGATTCCCACCGGGGACTTATTCACAGCTCGACCCCGTGGCTCCTTAACGAATCGAAGACAGTGTGGCCCAGCGAGGCATCCGACGCCAGTCCCACCAACATATTGAATTCTCGGTATTTTCTCGATCACACCCCCGGTTAACCTCTCGTTTACCCTCGCCCGTTCAGACTCCGTTAGTACAAGTTAATTCGGTGATTCGGCGTCGCTGCGGCCGGGCGGATCGGCCCTTGGGGGACGTCGATGAGCAAACTGGGGGGCTTTTTCGCCCGTAAGAATGGCCTGTATGACAAGGTAGACGAAACTGGCGCCATTCCGCTGCCGCTGACCGTCCTCCCCGAAAATCCGCTCGAACTCGACGAAGAACTGTTCAGCACCATCGGCGCCCAGATCGGCAGCGAGAATGAATCGCTGCGCACGCTCCTCGTCGACGCCAGCGCCAAGATGGAAGAGCTCGACGCCATCAAGGCCGCCTTCGGCCGTCTGGTCGAGCCGGTCGGCAAGACCCTGCGCATCATCGAGGCCGAAAAGGCCGAAAAGCTCAGCCTGCAGGCCGTCCTGAACAATACGCGCACCGCCTACGGCAAGCTGCGCAACGAAGCTGGCGAGATCGAGAAGAAAGCCGCCGCCGCCGAACAGGATTGCCAGGCGTTGCGCCAGGAACTGACCATCACACAGAACCTGCTGCGCACGGCGGAAGCGACCAAGGCCGAGATCGCCACCGACATTGCCGCGCGCCGCGCCCAGGTCTCCGACCTGGAAGCCCGCCTGACGCACGAACCGGGCGAAGCCCGCATCCTCCGGGACGAAAACAAGCGCCTCGACGAGCGGCTGGCGGCGAACGAAAAGCGCGTGATCGCGCTCGAAGGCGATCTCAACGCCACGCGCCAGCGGCTGATGATGGCGGAGGACGAGAAGCAGGCGCAGCAGGCTTCGTTCGCGACCGCCAGCGCCGAAGCCGCCAAGCTGTCGCGCAAGCTCGCCGAGACCGAGGCGGCGCTCGCCGCGGCCAACGGCCGGCTGCGCCACATCGAAGCCAATTTCGCCGAGGTGAACGCCGAGCGCGCGCGCCTTGCCGGCGCGCTCGACGAGAGCAACGAGCGTCATGAGCACGAACTGTCGACGCAGCGCATGCGCTTCGACACTTTGCAGGCGCGCGCCTCCGCGACCGAGAAGCTCCTGATCGAGGCCCGCGAACATCTGATCGCCCGCGCCGAGGAAGCCCGCGACTTCGACCGGCGCAATGCCGACGTGACGCGGGAGCGCGATACGCTGCTCGCGCGCGTCGCCGAGCTTGAATCCAACCGCTACGTCCGCGAGACGGAATATCAGGACGCCGAGCAGGTCCGCGCCACCTTGATGGACCGCAGCGCGACGCTGGCGCGCGCCTTCACGATCAAGGAAGTCGCCCTTGCCCGCGCCGAGGAAACCATCGCTTCGCTGACCGAGCGCGTCGGCGCGCTGGATATGGCGATCGCCGCCGACAAGGAAGCGAACGAACAGACCGTCGAAGATCTCACCACCGCGCTGCGACGCGAGAAGATGCAGCGCGCGGTAGCGGAAGGCGCTCTGGAGACGGGGCGCAGGGAATTCTCGCGGGTGATGCGCGAACTGGCCGCCCTCAAGCGCGAACAGGGCGGCGAGGAAGAGGCCCTGCCGCCGCAGGCCGCCAACGCCGCCTGATCCCGCCACAATTCAATCAAGGCAACTCGCCGGGCCCCGCGCCCGGCGTTTTTTTGGCTGCTCACCCCGGAACAACGGACGCGCGTTTGATTTAGCGCAATGTCAGTCCGCGTCGCGTCAGTACTGTTCCCGCTACCCAGCGGGGGCGAGGGTGTCCTTAGAATGCCATACCGCAGCAACACAGAGCTGCCGCCATCCGTGCGAAGCCACCTGCCCGATCATGCGCAAGACATCTACCGCGAGGCCTTCAACCATGCCTATGGCGCGCATGCCGGCGAGATCGATCGTGAAAGGCGTGCGCATATGATCGCCTGGGCCGCCGTGAAGCGCAGCTACACCAAAGCGGACGACCATTGGGTTCCGCGGCATTCATGAACACATCGCTCGCGCTCGCGGAGCGCAATGTTCCGCGTTACACATCCTATCCCACGGCGCCGCATTTCAGCGCCGCGATCGACGCCGGCACCTATCGCGGCTGGCTCGAGGCCTTGCCGAACGACGCGACTTTGTCGCTCTATCTCCACGTGCCGTTCTGCACCGAGCTGTGTCACTACTGCGGCTGCAACACCAAGGCGGTGCGGCAGCGCGCGCCGATCGACGCCTATGCCGATCGCCTGCTGAACGAAATCGCGCTGCTCGGCCCGCTCGGCAGCCGCAAGCTCACGCACCTACATTGGGGTGGCGGCACACCGTCGATCCTCGGCCCGCAATGGCTGGAAACCATCGCCGCGCGCTTGGCCTCGCAGTTCGATCTCTCCGGCCTGAAGGAACACGCGATCGAGCTTGATCCGCGCCGGCTCGACAAGGCGCTGGTGCGCTCGCTCAAGGCCATTGGCGTCACGCGCGCGAGCCTCGGCGTGCAGGATGCCGCGCCGCATGTCCAACATGCCATCGGCCGCCTGCAACCCTTCGACCTGGTCGAGCGCGCCGCCGACTGGCTGCGCGCGGCCGGCATCCCCGATCTCAATGTCGACCTGATGTACGGCCTGCCGACGCAGACCGTGCGCGATGTCGCGCGCAGCGCGGAACTCGCCGCCTCGCTCGGCGCGCAGCGCATGGCGCTGTTCGGCTATGCGCATGTGCCGTGGTTCAAGGCGAACCAGAAGCTGATCGACGAAAGCGCGCTGCCCGGTCTCGCCGAGCGGCTGGAACAAGCGCAGGTGGCCGCCGACACATTGTGCGGCCTCGGCTATCAGGCGGTCGGCCTCGACCATTTCGCCTTGCCGAACGACGCATTGGCCATTGCCGCACGCGGGCAGCGGCTGCGCCGGAACTTCCAGGGCTATACCACCGACACGGCCGACGCGCTGATTGGCCTGGGCGCCAGCGCCATCGGCAAACTGCCGCAAGGCTTCGTGCAGAACGCGCCCGACCTCGCCGGCTATGCCCGCGCGGTCGATGCCGGCCGCTTCGCCACCGTGAAGGGCCTTGCGTTGACCGACGAAGACCGCCAGCGGGCGGACATCATCGAGCGGCTGATGTGCGATCTGGCGCTTGATCTCGATACTGTCGCAGGAGGCGCGGCGCGCTTTGCGGGGGAAATGGCGGCGCTCGTGCCGCTGGCAGAGCAAGGGCTGTTGACCATCGACGGCGCGCGTATTGCGATCACCGAGCGCGGCCGTCCCTATGTGCGGATTGCGGCCGCGGCGTTCGACGCCTATCTCGCCGCCAGCCAGAAGAAGCATTCGATCGCGGTATGACTTGTCATTCCGGGGCGCGCCCAACGGGTCCGCGCGAAGCGCGGCCCGATGGCAGGCTCCGGCGCGAACTCGGAATCCAGACACTTACTCCGAAATTGCTCCTGGATTCCGGGTTCGCGCGCTAAAGCTCGCGCCCCGGAATGACGAAGGACCTACTTCTCCTTCGCCTGCTTCGCGCGCTTGAACTCCGGCGCGTTGGGGCAAAAGGCCGGCGGCGTCGCGATCACCTTGGGCGCGCGCGCCAGCCAGTCGTTGCAGACATCGAAGGCATCGCAACGGTGGCAAGCGTTGATGGCGAGCGCCAGTTGCGACACGCCGGTCGGCCACGCTGCCGGAACGGTATCGAGCCCCAGGCGGCCGGTCATCGCCGCCATGTTCGGCACATGGTCGGGGCTCACTTTCGGTGCGCCGGTAAGCATTGCTTTGCCTTTCGCGGGGTGGACCATGCGGCCACAATGATCGAATCGGCGAACGGCGCCTTGATCCAGAGCAACAGTCCTTAATGAAACTACCGCGCGCGGCGCACTTGATAGACGGGCGGGC
>JANLJK010000165.1:0-1315 GCA_029255525.1 Pseudolabrys sp. | reverse complement strand
GCCGGCCGATATCCAGTCGGCGGCGCTGCGTAAGTTGCGTCTCATCAACGCCGCGCGGCGCGTGGACGATCTGCGCGTGCCGCCCGGCAACCGTCTCGAAGCGTTGAAGGACGACCGCGCCGGGCAATGGAGCATTCGTATCAACGACCAGTGGCGCATTTGTTTTAACTGGCGTGATGGAGGAACGGAAGATGTCGAAATCGTCGACTACCACGGCTGAGCTTCTGCCCAATCCGACGCCGGGCGGAATCCTCTTGGAGGAATTCCTCACCCCCATGGACCTGTCGCAGACCGCGCTGGCGCGCGCGATCGACGTGCCACCGCGCCGTATCAATGAAATCGTGCTCGGCAAACGCGCGGTGACAGCCGACACGGACTTGCGGCTCGCGCGCTATTTCGGCGTCAGCGACGGCTTCTTTCTGCAACTACAAGCCGACCACGACCTGATGGCGCGGCGGCGCGAGATCGGCGACGTGTTGAAAGCGATCAAGCCGCGGACGAAGGCGGCGGAAGGATGATGTGAGCTTGATCGGCTGCTCGATCCGGCGAATACGTCGGTGACGTTGGGGACGCTGCGCGGCGAGTGCGGTGGGACGGAATTTAAGGGTGGAGTTCGAGTAACTTTGTAGCCCGCATGAAGCGGAAGCGAAATGCGAGAACAGCGAAGCCCATCCCCCGGATTTGCTCCGCTCTGCTACGCGCTGCCTTACCTCACCGCGCCATCAGCGCGAACACACCCCAGCCCAGGTATTCGCGCGTATACGTGGCGTAACGTTCGGGTTCCGAGGTCAGTTGGGCTCGAACATCTTTCGCAAAATCGTCGTCGGGATTCGCATCGAGCCACCGGCGCATTGTGAGCCACTTGGCCGCCTCGTACCTGTCCCAGCCGTCTTGGTCCGCCAGCACCATTTCCACAACGTCGTAGTCGAGTTTGCCGAAAGACGCGAGAAGCCATGGAAGCATGAGGAAGTCGGAGATCGAACCGGCAAGGCATCCCTTGGCAACGTCTTCCGTGGGCGGCAACTTCAGCCAGTACGGCTCGCCGATGAGGATAATCCCTCCTGTGTTGAGGCTCTGCGCTAGAAGCTCGATGGTGCCGACGACTCCCCCGCCGATCCACGTGGCACCGAGACAGGCTGCTACACCGACCTTTTCGTCGGCCACATAGCCGGCAGCGTCGCCGTGGATGAACCCGACTCGATCGGCGACCCCGAGTTCTTCAGCGCGCAGCTTCGCTTGCTCGGTGACCAACTAGCTCATGTCAATGCCAGTGCCGCTCATCCCGTAATCGCGCGCCCCAGTGCACAGCATCTCG
>JANLJK010000164.1 GCA_029255525.1 Pseudolabrys sp. | reverse complement strand
CTCTTGATTTTCGACGAGGTCATCACCGGTTTCGGCCGCATGGGCTACGCCTTCGCTGCTGAGCGCTATGGCGTTGTCCCCGACCTCATCACCTTTGCCAAAGGTGTGACCTCCGGCGCCGTGCCGATGGGTGGGGTGCTGGTGCGCAAGGGCATCTACGATGCCTTCATGAAGGGCCCCGAGCACGCGGTCGAGCTGTTCCACGGCTATACTTATTCGGCGCATCCGCTCGCCTGCGCGGCGGGCCTTGCCACGCTCGATCTCTATCGTGAGGAAAAGCTGTTCGAGCGCGCCCGCGCGCTGGAGCCGAAGTGGTGCGAAGCGGCGATGGGCCTCAAGGGTTTGCCCAACGTGCTCGACATCCGCCCGGTGGGGCTCACCGTCGGCATCGATCTGGCCAGTAAGCCGGATGCCGTCGGTAAACGCGGCTACGAGGCCATGGACCGGGCCTTCCACGAACAGGACATGACCATCCGCGCCGTCGGCGACACGTTGGCGTTGTCGCCGCCGCTGATCGTCAGCGAGGCGCAGGTCGGCGAATTGTTCGACAAGCTCGCCAAGGTCATCAAGGCGGTGGCTTAAACCGCTGTCGTCTCCGCGAAGGCGGGGACCCATACACTGTGCCGTCTCGATAGGGCAGGGGTTATGGGTCCCGGCTCGCGCATCGCTGCGCGATGCTTGGCCGGGACGACAGAGCTTGCGCTATCTCAACAACCCGCTACCGCACCCGGCTATTATTCGTCATGCTGCAATGTGCCAAGCATGACGAGGGCCGGAACCCGTGAAGCTCAGAAGACTTCTGACCGCCGCCATCGTCGCGGTGCTGATCGCCGGTGGCGCCTGGTGGTGGTGGCGCGGCACGGCGCCGCAAGTGGCGGCCGTCGCGGCGACGCGCGGCACCGCGGTCGAGATCGTCTATGCCACCGGCGGCGTCGAGCCCGTACGCTGGGCCAAGGTGGCCAGCGTCATCCGCGACCGTATCATTGAGATATGCGACTGCGAGGGTAAGTCCGTCACCAAAGGCGAGGTGCTGGCCCGGCTCGACGACCGCGAGGCGCAGGCGGGCCTGAAGGAACTGAAGGCGCGCGAGGCCTTCCTGCAGCGCGAGATGTCGCGCGTCACCGAATTGATCGCGCGCGGCTCAGCCACCACCCAGGCGCATGAGCGCGCCGGCATGGACCTGCAGACGGTGCAGGGATTGATCTCGGTGCAGACCGAGAAAATTTCCGACTACACCATCGTCGCGCCGATGGACGGCGTGGTGCTGCGCCGCGACGGTGAGATCGGCGAGATCGCCGAGGCCGGGCAGATCCTGTTCCGCATCGGCGTGCCCAAGCCGTTGCAGGTGGTGGCCGAGGTCAACGAAGAGGACATCCCGCGCGTCGCGCTCGGACAGACCGTGTTGTTTCGCACCGACGCCTTTCCCGACCGGCGGCTCGACGGGAAAGTGCGCGAGATCACGCCGATGGGCGACGTCAACGCCAAGACCTATCGTATCAAGGTGGCGCTGCCGGACGATACGCCGCTCAAGCCCGGCATGAGCGTCGAAGCCAACATCATCACGCGCGAGAAGCCAAACGCGCTCTTGATCCCGACCGATGCGCTGCAAGGCGAGGCGGTGTTCGTCATCGACGGCAGTCATGTGCGCAAACGCGCCATCAAGGTCGGTATCAAGGGCACGCGGATGTCGGACGTGCTCTCGGGGCTCAGCGACAACGAGCGCGTCGCCTCGCCGGCGGCGACCGGTCTGACGGACGGCGCGCGCGTACGCGTCACCAGCACGCATGAAAACCCTCATCCGCTCGTCTCCGCGAAAACGGGGCCCCAGTACGGCTTATGTTGGTGTTGCTTTTTCGGTGCTGGATTCCCGCTTGCGCGGGAATGAGCGGAGTTTTGTGCCAGCGCCAAACCACGCTGCTACGCCATGAACCTCACGCTCGACATCGCCTGGACGCATGTGCGCGCCCGCGTGCGGCAAACCGGCTTCGCGGTCGCCGGCGTCGCCACCGGCGTCGGCTTCTCCATCATGATGGCCGCGCTGATGCAGGGTTCGCAGGACGATTTCACCAACCGGCTGGTCAACACGCTGCCGCACATCACCGTCTCGGACGAGCGTCGCGCCCCGCCGCCGCAGCCGGCGGAGACTTTGTATCCGGCGGCGAAAATCTACGGCCTGACACCGGAGGCGCGCCGCCGTGGCATCAAGAACCCGCTCGCCACCATGGCCGCGCTCGAAGCTTGGATCCCCGGCGGCGTCGCGCCGTCGGTGAAGGTGCAGGGTATCATCCGCTACGCCAACCACGACGTCGCCACCACCATCACCGGCATCGACCCGCGCCGCGAGGCGCAGGTTTCCGACTTACCCAAGCAGATGCGCGGCGCCACATTGAACGCGCTCTATCGCGCCACCAACGCCATCGTCATCGGCGACCGGCTCGCCGAAAAGATCGGTGCGCGCATCGGTTCCAACATCACCGTGCAGACCTCAGAGGGTGTGCGCATCAGCGCCCAGGTTGTCGGCTTCTTCCATTCCGGCGTGCGCCAGGTCGACGAGAGCACCGCTTATGTGCTGACCAAGACCGGCCAAATCCTGTCGCAGCAGACCGGCCTCATCAACGAACTGCGCCTGCGGCTCAGCGATCCGTTGGTCTCGCGCGAGGTGGCGGCGCGCATCGAGACCGAGACCGGCTACAAATCGGTGTCGTGGCAGGAGGCGCACGAGGATCTGTTGTCCACCTTCATCATCCGTAACATCATCATGTATACGGTGGTTGGCGCGATCCTGTTGGTGGCGAGCTTCGGCACCTACAACATCATCTCCACCATCACGCATGAGAAGGCGCGCGACATCGCCATCATGAAGTCGCTCGGCCTGTCCGAGTTCACGGTCCGCACCATTTTCGTGATCGAGGCGATGATCATCGGTATCGCCGGTGGGCTGATGGGTTTCCTGCTTGGTTATTTGATGAGCGTCGCGCTCGGCTCGATCAAGATCACCAACCCGTTTCTCGATTCCGACCATCTGCCGCTCGCCTACAGTTATCTGCATTACCTGCTCGCCGGCATGGTGGCCTTGGTGTCGTCGGTCGCCGCTGGCTACGGGCCGGCGCGTAAGGCCGCGCGGCTCCATCCGGTTGAGATCATCCGGGGTGCGACATGAGCGAGATTGCGCCGAGCGAGGCTCTGATCGAGGCGCGCAATGTGACGCGTATCCTGCCGGGCATCGTGCCGACTACTTTGGTGCAGGACGTCACCTTGCGCATCCAGGCGAACGAGTTCGTCGCGATCACCGGGCCTTCCGGCTCCGGGAAGTCGTCATTGCTCTATCTGCTCGGTCTGCTTGATCTGCCGACCACGGGCGAGGTGCTGATCCGCGGCCGCGACACCACGCATATGGACGAGGAGGAACGCGCCTTCACCCGCCTGTCGCTGCTCGGCTTCGTCTTCCAGTTCCACTTTTTGCTGCCGGAATTCACTGTCTTCGACAATGTGATGCTGCCGATGCGGGCGCTCGGGCGGCTTTCGACGGAGGCGCAGCGCGAGCGAGCGCGTTATCTGCTCGGCGCGCTCGGCCTCGGCGATCATCTCACCAAAAGGCCGGACCAGTTGTCCGGTGGCCAGCGTCAGCGCGTGGCCGTGGCGCGCGCGCTCGCTAACGAGCCGCCGGTGATCCTCGCCGATGAGCCGACCGGATCGCTCGATTCAAAGTCGAGCGGGCAGGTGTTCGACGTGCTGCGCGCGCTCGTACACGAACACGGCAAGACGGTGGTGGCGGTGACGCACGATCTCGGCCTCGCCGAGCGCATGGATCGCCACATCGAGCTGCTGGACGGGCGGATCGTCAGCGACGATCTGCATCGGCTGGCGGCATCACCCTAGCGTAAGCCGGCCGAGGCAGGAGGATCGCCCAGCCGACATTGACGGCGGAATCGCCGCGCCGGTCGCGCAACAGGAACGGCGGTTGCACCGCCGCGTCCACGGCGATGTTCCGATACTGGATCGGCACCGCTTTGAGGTCGCCTTCGGTCCACAGCACGACGGCGCCGCGTGCGCGCATGTCGTTGAGGTCGATCCAGGGCGCGCGCTCCGGCTTGCCGTCGATCAGCACGCGCGGGTGGTCGGGCGAGTAATGCGCCACATTGCCGCCATCCCACATGCCGGCGATCACGTAAGCGAGCTTTTGTCCGGTGACGGCGCGATAGCGGTCGGTGATCTCGCGGGCGAGGTCGTTTCCGGGGAAGAACACCGCGCGATAGCGATGATCGTAGCGTGGCAGCACGTCGTAGCTGACGACGAAGGCGGTCGCGAGGCCGATGAACACAATCGCCCAGGTGATCAGGATGCGGGCGAGCCGCTTGAGCTCCAGTGCGCGGCGGGCGGTCAGCACCAGCCAGACGCCGGAAAACAAGAACAGCGGATAGCCCCACATGGCCACGGTGCCGCGTCCGGTCACCACCGACATGGCCAGCACCGTCACCAGCGGCCCGAAGGCGAGCCATGTAACGATGCGTCTGTCATAGGCATCGGCGAGCGAGGCGATCGGCGGTTCGTCGGCTTTGCGGCGCGGCATGAACAAAGGCGCGGCGATCAGCAGTGATGGGATCAGGAAGAACAGTTGGCTGATGGCAAATTGGAAGGGGTGCCAGAGATGATCGTACCAGCCGCGCGACAGCACGGCGCGATGCTCGGCATAGGCGAAGGGCAGGAAGTCGTTCTTCACCAGCCAGATGAGATGCGGCGCCATGACGATGAGCGCGACCGCGGCGGCGATATAAGGCCCGGGCGTCCTCAGGCTCGCGCGTGCCTCGCGGTCGACGAGGACGAACAGCCCGATCGGCGCGGCCAGCACCACCACGAAATATTTCGCCCAGAGCGAGATGCCGATAGCGAGGCCGAGCAGGATCCAGTCGCGCAGCCGTCCAACGCGCAGGGCTCGATGGATGGCGTAGCCGGCCAGCGCCCAGAACGGCAGTTGGATGACGTCGTGATTGAACTTGGCCGAGGTGTAATTGAGGTAGTGCAGGCCGTCGACGATCAGCACCGCCACCAGCGCGCCGACGGGGCCGGTCAGCGGCCGCGCCATGAAATAGATGACGGCCAGCGCCGCCACGACGGCGATTTGGGCAAGGAGGTAATAGGCGAAGTCCTGGCCGGCGATCCGGTAGGCGATTTCGATCAACCACCAGGGCAGCGGCGGCAGCTTGTCGTAGCCCAGTTGCCACTCGCGGCCGTAGAGCAGCGCCTCGATCAGGTCGAGCGGCAGGTTCGGGTAGAGGGCGGTCGGCAGAGCGGTCCAGACCAGCGCGTGCAGGCCTAAGATGGCGGCCAGGGCACGGCCGGGCGCTTCAGCGACCCAGGCGGCGAAAGAAGGACGGCGGGCGGAAGGTTCCAACGGGCTCAAGTTCCTGCGAATAAACGACGTCCCCTCGTTACCATATCAGGTGTTCGCTGTTGCACGCGCCCGTCCCCTCGGGAACATTGGGGGTCATTCGCGCGAATCACCAGAGGGAGCGGGGCCTGGAACACAGGGGGCCTCCCGCCCGGGACAAAGCATGCGTCGGCTCAGTGCCATCTTCATCTCGGTCTGCATGGTGCTCATCGCGGCGTCGGTCGGCGGTGTGCTCTTTCTTGCATTCCAGGTGGACGGGCGCACCGCGGCGATCACCGCCCTCGCGGTGCTCATGGCGCTGGCGCTCTATAATATGGTCAGCGGCCGGCTGCGCGATCGCGGCGATCTTGGCGATCAGATCGCCGACCTGTCGCGCGGCACCGCCGACCTCGCCCGCCAGGTGGCGGAGATTTCGCGGCGGCTGAACTCGGTCGAGACCAATGTCACCGATACCGTGAACCGCGCGCGCGGCGCGGTCGATCCGATCGCGGCCGAGATCGGCGAACTCGGCGGCCTCGTGCGCCAGTTGGCGGACACCGTGGCGGCCCATGACGAACTCCTGCAGGAGCAGGGCGCGCTGCCGGTGCGGTCGCCCGTTCTGGTGGCGTCGACGCCGCAACCTGTTGCGCCTGCCTCGTCCGACATGCCGTTGGTGCTGAGCGAGAAGGATGCCGTCACCGGCGCCCGCGTGTTCCGCGGCCTGACGCGCGACGGCGTCGCCGAAGTCATCGCCAAGGCCGTCGACGAAAACCGCATCGATCTGTATCTGCAGCCGATCGTCACGCTGCCGCAGCGCAAGGTGCGCTTCTACGAAT
>JANLJK010000163.1 GCA_029255525.1 Pseudolabrys sp. | reverse complement strand
GGAGCCGGCGGCTCCTTGTCCTCGCCGAAGCCTTTCGCGACCATGGCGAGGTGAACCTTGTTCTGGAACGTCGAGTCCTTCGCCTCGGCCAGCAGCGCGGCGTTGTCTGCGACGATGTCGCACAACGCTTCCACCCAGGGCTTCTCGCTCTTGGCGAAATCGTTGAGCACGTAGGACTCGACCAGATGTTTCTGGCCCGGATGGCCGATGCCGAGACGCACGCGCTTGTAGTCGTTGCCGATATGCGAGCTGATCGAACGCAGGCCGTTGTGGCCGGCATTGCCGCCACCGGTCTTCACGCGCAGCTTGCCGGGCGACAGCTCGAGCTCGTCGTGGAACACGATGATGTCCGACGGGCCGATCTGATAGAAACGCGCGGCTTCGGCCACCGCGCGTCCCGACTCGTTCATGAAGGTGCCGGGTAGAAGCAGCATCACGCGTGTGCGCGCGATCGCGCCTTCCACGGCAACGCCCTGAAACTTGCGCCTGAAGGGAGCGATGTCATGGCGGCGGGCGATAGCCTCGACCGCCATGAAACCGATGTTATGCCGATTGCCGGCATAGCGCGGGCCTGGATTGCCGAGGCCGACGAATAGCAGCATGGCTTCGCCGTCCTCTTACGCGATCGCAGGCCCGACGCCTCACTTCTTGGCGGCGCCACCCGCGGCCGGAGCCGCGGCGCCAGCGGCAGGAGCAGCACCGGCGGCCGGCGCGGCGCCGGCGGCAGGAGCCGCAGCCGCGGTAGCGGCGGCCGTGGCCGCAGCAGCAGCGGCCTTTTGCTCTTCCGCGTAACCCGATGGCGGCACCACCGTGACCAGCGTGATATCGCCGTGGGCGATGACCTTCACGTTGGGCGGCAGCTTCACGTCGGACAGATGCTTGGAGTGGTTGATGTCGACGTTGCCAATATCGACGTCGATCGAACCCGGGATGGCGTCGGCCGGGCACAGCAGCTCGACGGTGTGGGTCACGATGTTGACGGCGCCGCCGCGCTTCACGCCGGGCGACGTTTCGGCATTGATTACGTGCACCGGCACGTTAACGCGGATCGAGGCGCCTTCGGCGACGCGCAGGAAGTCGACATGCGTCGGCAGATCCTTGATCGCGTCGAGCTGGAAGTCGCGCGGGATCACGCGGTGCTTGGTGCCGTCCACATCGACGTGGAACAGGGTGGTGAGGAAGCGCCCGGCATAAATGCGCTTGCGCAGTTCGTCATGGTCGAACAGGACCATCATCGGGGGCTTGTTGTCACCATAGATCACGCCCGGCACTTTGCCGGTGCGACGCGCTGCCCGGGCGGCCCCCTTGCCGCCTTTCGGACGCGCCGTCGCTTTCAATTCGTGGACGGTCGCCATTTGAGTATCCTCGGTTAAGCCAATGGAAAAAGGCGGCTTTTTCGGCCGCCCATGAACGCGGCAAGCCTCCAGGGGTGCCGGGGGCCACGTTTCGGCCGGGGTTATAGCGGCGAGGGCCTAAAAGGGCAAGGAAAGCTGGCCTTCGACTCCCCTCCCCCGCGAGCGCTTGCGAGGCTCAATTCGCCTCGTCCTGAGGAGCGGTCCGAAGGACCGCGTCTCGAAGGACGGGCGGCCCCATGGTTCGAGACGCCGCGCTCCGCGCGGCTCCTCACCATGAGGGCCGCCTACAGGCGTCGCGTAACTGTCACTTCCCCAGCGGCGGGGTGCTGGGGGGCTCGGCGGCCCCCTCCGCGGCCTTGACCTTCTTGGCCGGCCCCTTGGCTTCCAAGGCGTCGAGGCGGGCCTTCAGCGCCTCATTCTCCTCACGGGCCAGGCGGGCCATTTCCTTGACCGCCTCGAATTCCTCACGCGAAACCACGTCGAGGTCGCGCAAAATGCGTTCGGCCTGGGTCCGGAAAAGCGTATCGAATTCGCGCCGCACGCCGGTGGCGACCCCAGCGGCGTCGTTCATCAGGCGCGCCATTTCGTCAAACAGGCGGTTGCTGGTCTGCGTCATCGGTATTCTCCGGAGCGTTAGATACGCACAATGGCGATCCGGTCATCCCGCTGCAAGAGGCGACGTGCTACGAGTGCACGTCATGGCGACTCCTTTTTCGGCGACGCGCGGGGGCGCGCGCTTATCGCCGCTCATCCGGATTGTTTGAATGCCCTTCCTCGTGATCCCCTACCCGACCTTCGACCCGGTGCTGATCCATCTCGGCCCGCTCGCGATCCGCTGGTACGCGCTCGCTTATATCTTCGGCATCCTGCTCGGCTGGGCCTATGCCCGCGTGCTGATCCGTTCCGAAAGACTGTGGGGCGGCAAAGCGCCGTTCACCATTGCCGATTTCGACGACTTCGTGCTGTGGGTGACGCTCGGCATCATTCTCGGCGGCCGCATCGGCTACGTGCTGTTCTACAACCTGCCGCACTTCGTCGCGCATCCGCTCGAAGTCTTCCAGTTGTGGAACGGCGGCATGTCGTTCCACGGCGGCTTCACCGGCTGCGTCGTCGCGGTCGTGCTGTTCGCGCGCAGCCGCGGCCTCTCCATTCTCTCGCTCGGCGACATTACCTGCGCGGTCGGGCCGATCGGCCTGTTCCTCGGCCGTCTCGCCAATTTCATCAATGGCGAATTGTGGGGCCGCCCGACCGACGTGCCCTGGGCCATGGTGTTTCCGACCGGCGGACCGTTTCCACGCCATCCGAGCCAACTTTACGAGGCGACGCTCGAAGGCCTGGTGCTGCTCATTATCCTGGCGCTGATGATCCGCGCCGGAGCGCTCAAGCGGCCGGGCCTGATCATCGGCAGCTTCGCGGTCCTCTATGCGATCGCACGCTCGACCTGTGAATTCTTCCGCGAGCCCGATGCGCAGCTCGGCTTCCTGTGGGGCGGCGCCACCATGGGACAACTTTTGTCCATCCCGCTGGCGCTCGCCGGGCTTGCCTTTATCGCTTACGCGATGAAGCATCCGGCGCGGAGCCCTGCATGACCGACCCCTCGCCGCTCGAAATAGAAATTCGCCGCCGCATCACGGCGGCGGGACCGATGCCGGTCAGCGAATATATGGCGCTCTGCCTCAGCGACCCGCAACACGGCTATTACACGACGCGCGATCCGCTCGGCGCGCGCGGCGATTTCATCACCGCGCCCGAGATCAGCCAGATGTTCGGCGAGTTGATCGGGCTATGGATGGCGGCGACCTGGAAGAAGATGGACTCGCCGGAGAACGTGCGCGTGGTCGAGATCGGTCCCGGCCGCGGCACCTTGATGAAGGACGCGCTGCGCGCGCTCAACGTCATGCCCGGCTTCCGCGAAGCCATCGTCGTGCATCTGGTCGAGATCAATCCCATCCTGCGCGCGCAGCAGGAGCGCATGCTCGACGGCCAGCCGACGCCGGTATCCTGGTTTGCCTCGCTCGACGAAGTGCCGGAAGGGCCGCAGATCATCATCGCCAATGAGTTCTTCGACGCGCTGCCGATCAATCAGGCGGTAAAGACTGAACGCGGCTGGCACGAGCGTCGCATCGAGATCGATGCCGAGGGCCATTTCGCCTTCACGCAGGCACCCGATCCGCTGCCGCATTTCGAGGCGCTGCTGCCGCCGGCGGTGAAGAAGGCGCCGACGGGCGCGATCTATGAATGGCGCGACGAGCGCGCCGCTATGACGCTCGGCCGCCGTATCGCCAAAAACCGTGGCGCGGCGCTGGTGATCGATTACGGCCATGCCCACAGCGATGTCGGCGACACGTTGCAGGCGGTCGGCGGCCATGCCTATGCCGACGTGCTGACGCGGCCGGGCGAGGTCGACCTTACTGCCCATGTCGACTTCCAGGCGCTACTGCGCGCCGCGGAGGCCATGGGCGCCGTCGGCTATGGACCGCTCGAGCAGGGCGAGCTGCTGCGCCGTCTCGGCATCGAAACGCGCGCAGCAACACTGAAGGCGCGCGCGCTGCCGAGCGCGGTGCAGAAGGTCGATGATGCGCTGGCGCGGCTGACCGGCCACGGCCGCACTGAAATGGGCACTTTGTTCAAGGCGATCGCGCTGGCGCATCCCTCGCTCGGCGCGCCGCCCGCCTTCGACCGCTAACCTCTTACGGGCAGCGATAGCGCCGGCCGTTGCGGCCGACAAAGGTCTGACTCTGCGGATCGTAGCTGCGGTAGCGGCGCATGCAGTACTCGATGCCCTGCTGACGTTGCGCCTCGGTCGCCATGATCGCGCCGAAGAACAAGCCCAGAGCCGCGCCCGCCGCGACGCCACCGCCGTCATCCCATCCGCCACCACCACGGTGATGACCGCCGCCGTGGTAACCGCCGCCGCCCCGGTAGCCACCACCGCCGCGAGGACCACCGCCGGCGCGCGGCGGGCGACCGCCACCACCACCCGCACGAGGCGGACGGTCACCACCCACGCGCGGTCCCGGTGGCGGCCCCTGCACATCGATGAGCGGCAGCAGCGAGACATCTTTCAAAGCGGATGCGGGCGCCGCCTCAGCGGGCGTCGTCCCTTGGAGGACGAACGGCAGGACCAGCGCTCCAGCGATCATCATAATCGGCCAGCGCATCACTTTGTCTCCTTGGTCGGTAGAAACTTCCTATGCCTGCTATTATCTTGTGAACACGATTACCGTCAGGTCATTGATCTAGGTCAGCCGATACCAATGTTGCAGGCGCCTTCCCTCAGCAAACTCGCGCGTGTGCGACATGCCTTCTTCACACGCGGTGGCGGCGTATCGGACGGTATCTACGCCTCACTCAATGGAGGCGTCGGCTCGAACGATGCGCCCGACCGCGTCGCGGAGAACCGCGCGCGCATGGCCGCGGCGCTCGGCGTCGCGCCGCAACGGCTGATCACGCCGTATCAGATTCATTCCGCCGACGTGACCGTCGCCGACGCGCCATGGTCGCACGAGGAGCGCCCACGCGCCGACGCCGTCGTTACCCGCACGCCGGGTCTCGCCATCGGCGTGTCGACCGCCGACTGTGGCCCGCTGCTGTTCGCGGACGACGACGCGGGCGTCATCGGCGCGGCGCATGCCGGTTGGCGCGGCGCCTTCACCGGCGTCATCGAAGCGACCTTGGCCGCGATGGAGAAGCTCGGCGCCGAGCGCTCGCGCATCGCGGTCGCGCTCGGGCCAACCATCAGCCAGCCGAACTATGAAGTGGGGCCGGAATTCGTCGAACGCTTTCTCGCCGCCGACGTCGACAATGCGCGCTTCTTCGCCGACGCGCAGCGCCCCGGCCATGCAATGTTCGACTTGAACGGCTATATCGCCGATCGCGTGCAGCGCGCCGGCGTCGACAACTTCACCGATCTCGGCCTCTGCACCTATGCCGAACCGGACCGCTTCTACAGCTATCGCCGCACGACCCAGCGTGGCGAACCGGACTATGGCCGCCATATCAACGCGATCGCGCTGAGCGAATAATCCATCTTCTTCCTGTGATACCGCGCGCCATGTTCGACTGGACACAGCCGGGCCGTTAAAGATATTTTAACGATCATGGCCACCGGGGCAGTGCAGCCTCGAACAATGGTCGCAGGGGGTCGATGGTCTGGAGCTTGTGCCACCGAGCGTCGCGCGTGCCCGCCTATTTGGGCAAAGGACCGCACGCACTCTTGGCCGCCCTCTTCGCGGTCGCGCTGGCCGGCTGTAACCAGAATGTCGGACAGAGCCTGTCGGCGGCGCAGCCGCGCGGCGCTACCATCGCCTTCGAGTCGATCGACGGACCGCCGCCCGGCCAGTTCAACACCCTCGTGCAGAATCTGAACGACGAAGCGCAGTCCCGTCGCCTCGCGGTGATCTCGCGCGACCAGAGCTCGGTCTATCGCGTGCGCGGTTATCTCGCCGCTCATGTGATCCAGGGTCGCACCACGATCTCCTGGGTATGGGACGTGTTCGACCGCAATGAGCAGCGCGCGCTGCGTATTGCCGGCGAGGAAACGACGAAAGGCCGCGCCCGCGATGCCTGGACCGCCGCTGACGGCGCCATGCTCAAGAAGATCGCGCGCGAAAGCATGGACCAGATCGCTGGTTTCCTGAATTCGCCGGAGGGGGCGCCGGTCCCGCCGCCCGTGGCAGAAACCACCACGCTCATCAGCAGCACCGATTCCTCGCCGGAAGCGGCCGGCATCTTCCGCATCCCGCAGGCCAAGGTCGATCCGGTCGCCGGCACCGCGCCAGAGCCCGGTACCACCGTTTCAGCCGGCGAGACGCTGTCTTTGTCGGCCTTGAGCCACTGAGCCGTCAGGCCGCGTTTATCGGGCGGACCTTTGCCGCGGGACAATGATTTCGAGGGCTATTGCCGCGCGGGCC
>JANLJK010000162.1 GCA_029255525.1 Pseudolabrys sp. | reverse complement strand
ACCACCGCGAAGCCACGACCGGATTCGCCGGCCCGCGCCGCTTCCACCGCCGCGTTCAGCGCCAGCAGGTTGGTCTGCCGCGCGATCTCGTCGATCACGCCGATGATGTCGGCGATCTCGCGCGATGATTCCTCGATCTTGCCCATCGCCGCGACGGCCTTGCCGACGATCTCGCCACCGCGATCCACGACCTGGCGCGTCGTCACGGCCGTTTCGCTGGCCTGCCGGGCATTCTCGGCATTCTGTCGGACGGTCGCCGAAATCTCTTCCATCGACGCCGATGTCTGCTCGAGGCTCGCGGCCTGCTCCTCGGTGCGCTCCGACAGGTCGGTGGTGCTCAGCGAAATTTCGGCCGAGGCGCTGGTCACTTCGCGCGCCGACGCCTTCACCGAACCGATGATGGTCTGGAGATTGGCGACGGCGCTGTTGAAGTTTTCCTGCAGCAGCCGGTATTCGGGCGGAAACTTCGTCGTCATCGTGGCGGTCAGGTCGCCTTTGGCGAGCCGCTCAAGCCCCGTGCCCAACACCAGCAGCGGGCGAACGAGACGCCTGGCGATCACGGCGATGCCCAGGACCAGCAGCACGAACAGCGCGCCGTCGACCGCGCCCACCGCCCACAAAGCGATCGTGCCCTCGGAACCGGCCTGCGCCTCGACGGCCTTGTTCAGGTCGTTCGCCTTGCTGACGATGTCGTCGATGACCTTGCGATGCGCCTCGTAGCTCGCGGTGACGTCGTCATAGGCGGCATAAGCCGCGATCGTGTCCTTGCGCTCGATCGCCGGCAGCAATTTGCCTTCGAGCGCCGCCCAGAATTTCGCGGCGTGCTCGTTGGAGGTTTCAGTGAGCTCGTCGCGCAACGCCGGCTCGAGCTCGGACTGTTTCCAATAGGTTCGGCGGTCGTCATATTCCTTGTGCAGTTGGACGATGCGCGCCTGCGCGTCGGCCACCGTCATGCTGCCCTGCAGCGCGCGGTTGGCGATCAGATAGGATTCGACCACGTAAAGCGGCGGCGGCAGGATATCGGCGATGAGGTCTTTGGTCTCGACGATCTTGCTGTAGCTCTGCCCGCCGATGCGGATCTTGCTGAGCGACACCGCCGTGATGGCGACTGCGGCGCAGATCCCGACGGCCATCACCAGGCCGAAAACAAGAATCGTCGCCATCGACCGCATTTTCGAGATACGGCGTGTTTCTTCCGAGTCCGCCAGCATTGGCTGCCCCACCCTCGCCGGGATGACGTCCGGAGGACAAGAGACCCCCGTTCTGCCCTGGCGCATTTCAAAATTCCGGCGGGGCATTATCGAGAAGAAGAGTGAACGCCCCGTAACTGTGGTTAATGGCGGGCAGCCATATTTTAGTGTTAACGGCCCTTTCACTACGTTGCGCGCGAAAGGGCGGTTTCGTCACCCCAGGCAGTAAACCGGCAAGCTTCCAGATGCCACATTAAGCGGCGAAATCGCGCCCTTCGGCGCGCGCCCGGCTCTGGAATTCGGCATGCCCCGCGCGAAAAAAGAAACCGTTCGCCAACCACACGGACGCAACACCGCGGCGCTGATCCTGTTCGGCCGCGCGGTCTTCACGACCTTCGCGTTGATTTCGGCGGCGCTCGGCTTCCTCACCGGCATCGAGCTGCAAAGCGGCAATTACGATCCGCATGCTTACGCCATCGGCGCCAGCGCCCTGTTCGCCGGCGCCTGCGCCATCATCGCTTTGCTGCTGATAAGGCGCCGCATCAATGCCGAGAAGCGCCGTGTGCTGGAACGGCGCGTCGAGGAGCTCGACGATCGCAATTGGGAGCTGCGTGAAGCAGAAGAACGCGCGCGCAGCCTCTTGGAAGCGCAAGGCGACGTGATCTTGCGCCGCGACCCGCAAGGCCGCGTCACTTATGCCAATGATGCCATGTGCGCGCTGGCCGGCGCGCCGCGCGAAGCGCTGATCGGCAGGCCGTTCGCGTTGTCCATCGTCGAGCAAGGCCCGGTCAGCGTGCTCACCGACGGCACGCGCATTCACGACCAAAAGATCACCGCCATCGACGGCGCCCGCTGGATCGCCTGGCGCGAGGTCCTTGTGCGTGGCGACAACGGCAGCGAAGTGCAGGCCGTCGGCCGCGATGTCTCCGACCGTGTCGCGGCCGAACAGGCGCTGGCGCTGGCGCGCGATCAGGCGGAAAGCGCCAACCGCGCCAAATCACGCTTCCTCGCTATGGTCAGCCACGAGATCCGCACGCCGCTCAACGGCATGCTCGGCATGGCCGATCTGTTGCTCGATACGCCGTTGACGCCCGAGCAGATCACTTATGCCACCGCGGCCAAAACCTCCGGCGAGACGCTGCTGGCACTGATCGAGGACATCCTCGATTTCTCCAAGATCGAGGCCGGCAAGCTCGATCTCGACGCCCGGCCTTTCACGCTGACGGCGCTGGTCGAAGACCTGGTCGAGCTTCTGGCGCCGCGCGCGCAGGCCAAAGGCATCGAGATCGCGTCCTTCGTCGACGACCGGCTGCCGCGCACGCTCATCGGTGATGCCGCGCGGTTGCGTCAGGTACTGCTCAATCTCGCCGGCAACGCTATCAAATTCACCGAACAAGGCGGCGTAACGGTCATCGTCGAACCGGGCGAGCAGGGCATCCGCTTCGCGGTGCGCGACACCGGCATCGGCCTCAAACCCGACGACATGCATCGCATCTTCCGCGAGTTCGAGCAGGCGGACGACTCCTCGACGCGCAAATTCGGCGGCACCGGTTTGGGCCTGGCCATCTCCAAGCGCATCGTCGAGCGCATGGGCGGCGACATCACGGTCGACAGCACACCGGATGCCGGCGCGACCTTCACCGCGACGCTGCCATTACAGGCGGCGAACGACGCCAACGCGCCATCTGTCACGACACCCAATCTCGCCGGCCAGGCGACGATGATCGTCGCCGCCACCGAAATCGAAGCCGCGCTGCTCGCCCGCCGGCTCAGCGCCTGGGGCGCGACGCCTTATCTCATGCTCAACACCCATGCCGCGTGTACGCTGCTACCCGAGCGGCAATGGAACGCGCTGCTGATCGATGCCGCGCTGGCGAAGGACATTGCCGCGCATGTCGATCTCGCGTCGCTTGCCGCGACGCAGCGCATCGCGCTGATCGAGCCGAGCGAGCGCCACGCATTGCCGGCGCTGAAGGCCGCCGGCTTCACCGGCTATCTGGTCAAGCCGGTGCGCGCGGCCTCGCTCGCCGCGCGGCTCGACGGCGTAACGCGCTTCGAGGAGGACGAGCCGGACGCGGCGCCTGCCGGAGCACCGATCGACAAAGCGGCCGGCAGGGGCCTGTCGATCCTCGTCGCCGAGGACAACGAGATCAACGCGCTGCTGGTCCGCGCTTTGCTCACGCGCCTCGGTCACCGGCCGACCATGGTGGGCGACGGCGCGGCGGCGATCGATGCCTGGCGGCGCGCGCGCATCGAAACCAAACCTTACGACCTGGTGCTGATGGACCTTCAAATGCCCGGTGTCGACGGGCTTGAAGCGGCGCGGCGCATCCGCGCCCAGGAAGCAGCCAGCGATGTCGGCCAAAGGCCGACCCGCATTCTGGCCCTCACCGCCAATGCCCAGGCCGAAGACCGTGACGCGGCCCTCGCTGCCGGTATGGATGGTCTGCTGGTGAAGCCCCTCGACCGCGAGCGGTTGGCGGGGCTATTGGACGGTATCCAGCGGGGCAGCGCATCTCTTGCGGCGTAACGGAACCTTCCCCAGATTGTCATAATTCGGTATTCGGCCCATGCTGTAGGGGTGGGGCGGAGCCTTAAGCTGCTGATTCGACCGCAGATCGGCAAACCCACGCCTTTTCGCCCTTAGGACGTAGAACTCCCATGGCTAGCCGCCTGAACCCTTCGCGCAACCTGTTTGGCCGCTTTCGTCCGGTGCCGAACGGCGGGGCCGGCGTTCCCGGCCTGATCACCACCTTCCAGGCCTATAGCGGGCTGCAGGCTTTCGCCGCGCGCGCTCACCGGCCATCGCAGACGCTCGGCCGCCTCGGTTCGCTTGAGGTGCGGCTGGCGCAGACGGCGGCGGAGGTGCGGCAGGCGCAGAAGTTGCGCTACCGGGTGTTCTACCAGGAAGGCACCGCCATCCCGAACCCGGGTCGGCTGTTCGCCCGCCGCGACGTCGATACTTATGACGCGATCTGCGACCACCTGCTGGTGATCGACCACGCATCGCGCGACCGCTCGGCGCTCAACCGTCCGGCCGTGGTCGGCACCTACCGGCTGCTGCGGCAGCCTTTGGCCGAGGACCATGGCGGCTTCTACACCGCCGGCGAATTCGCCATCGGCGGTCTGATCGAGCGCCACAACGCGCTGCAATTCCTCGAGCTCGGCCGCTCCTGCGTACTCGCGCCCTACCGCAACAAGCGTACGGTCGAACTGCTCTGGCACGGCATCCATGCTTACGTGCAGCATCACCGCATCGACGTGATGATCGGCTGCGCCAGCCTGGAAGGCACCGATCCGCATCGGCTCGCGCTGCCGCTGTCGTTCCTGCATCATTACGCGCGCGCGCCGGAAGCCTGGCGCGCCCGCGCGCTGCCGGCGCGTTATGTCGAGATGAACCGGCTGTCGAAGGAAGCCATCGACCCGAAGGACGCGCTGCGCGCGCTGCCGCCTTTGGTGAAGGGCTATCTGCGCCTCGGCGCCTATATCGGCGATGGCGCGGTGGTCGACCACGAATTCGGCACCACCGACGTGCTGATCGTGCTGCCCTTTGCCGAGATCAAACAGAAGTATCTCGAGCACTTCGACCTGAGCCGCCGGGCGGCGTAGTAGATGCCGTTCGTCCCCGCGAAAGCGGGGACCCAGCACTTTCATTTCCTGGATTCCCGCTTACGCGGGAATGAGCGGAGTGCGGCGCAACTCCATCCCGTCCGAACGGCTCAGAGCCTCCGCAGCGCCACTTCCTCGACCAAGTGACTCTCGCCCTTCTTCAGGATGAGGTCGGCGCGCTGGCGCGTCGGCAGGATGTTCTCGTGCAGGTTCAAGAGATTGATGCGCTCCCAGATCGAGGTCGCGGTCTCGATCGCTTCCGTATCGGACAGGCTGGAATAGCGATGGAAGTATGACTTCGGATCGCGGAACGACGTACCGCGCAAAGTGAGAAAACGATCGATGTACCAGGCCTTCAGCACCTCCTCGTCGGCATCGATATAGACCGAGAAATCGAAAAAGTCCGACACGAAAGGAATGGCCTTGCCATCCTTCGGCAGGCGCCCAGTCTGCAATACGTTCAGCCCCTCGACGATCAGGATGTCCGGCCGGTCGACCTCGACCCATTGGTTCGGCACCACATCGTAGATCAAATGCGAATAGATCGGCGCCCGCGCCGGCCGCTTGCCGGCCTTCACCTCGTTGAGGAAACGCAGCAGCGCCGGCAGGTCGTAGCTCTCCGGAAAGCCTTTCTTCTCCATCAAGCCTTCGCGCTCGAGGATCACGTTCGGAAAGAGGAAGCCGTCGGTGGTGACAAGATCGACCTTCGGCACGTTCGGCCAGCGCGCCAACAGCGCCTGCAATACGCGCGCGGTGGTCGACTTGCCGACCGCCACCGACCCCGCGACGCCGATGATGTAGGGCATCTTCACGTCTTCGGTGCCGAGGAAACGCTCCTGCGCGCGGAACAGGCGCTGCGTTGCCGCCACATAGAGCGACAACAGGCGCGACAGCGTCAGGTAAATATCCTCGACTTCCTTGATGTCGAGCCGGTCGTGCAGCGAGCGCAGCCGCGTGACTTCTTCCTGCGTCAACGTCATCGGCGCGTCTTCGCGCAAGGCCGCCCATTCGGCGCGCGAAAACGTGCGATAAGGCGAGAGGATTTCTTCGGTCCGCTGTTCCATCGAACGCGTTGGTCCAATCAGCCGTTTTTCCGGGAAGCCTTTTCCGCGTGGCCGGATTGCGCGGTGCGCTTCTCAAGCTCGGTTTCGACTTCCGCCAGCGTCACGCCACGCGCCTGCATCAGCACGATCAAATGATAGACGAGATCGGCGCTCTCGGAGACAAACCGGCCCTTGTCTTCCTGCACGGCAGCTATCGCCGTTTCGAAGGCCTCTTCGCCCATCTTCTTGGCGCAGTGGGCGATGCCCTTGTCGATCAGCGAGCGGGTATAGGACTCCGCGGCGTCCGTATGGACACGCTCGGCGATGCGTTTTTCCAGGTCGGAGAGGGTGAAGGTCATGCATCCATCCTTTGATCCGGCTCCATATCACCTCTCCCTCTTGACGGGGAGTCGCGGCTCTATCGTCCCCTCCCCCCTTGCGGG
>JANLJK010000161.1 GCA_029255525.1 Pseudolabrys sp. | reverse complement strand
CTGCGCTGCCGCCGCGGGATTATCGGCGCCCTCAGTCGCGGCGGGTGTTAGCCCGCTACTGCATCGGCGCGCACAGGCTTCGCTCAATGCGCCGTCAGATGCCCCAGCTTCTCCGGATTGCGCATCACGTAAACCGCGACGATCTCTTGGCCTACGATCTCCAGCGCCATCGTTTGCAGCGTGCCGTCGGCAAACCGCCAGATCGCGCCGGGCAAACCGTTGATCGGCGTGATGCGCAAGTCGACCGTCGGCTCGGCGAACTTGCGCGCGACGCCTTCGAAGAAACGCGCGACGCGGTCGCGGCCGACGATCACATTGAGCGCCGCCTTTTTCACGCCGCCGCCGTCCGAGTGCAACACGGCGCCCTCGGCCAGCATACTGGCCAAGGCGCTGACATCGCCGCTCTGCACGGCCTGTGCGAAGGCCGTGGCGATGCCGGCGCCGGCCTCGGCCGGCACGGCAAAGCGCGGCCGCGCTTCCCGCACATGCGCGCGCGCGCGCGCGGCCAATTGCCGGCAGGCCGCCTCGTTGCGATCGATCAGCCGCGACACTTCGGCAAAATCGACGTCGAAAATGTCATGCAGCAGGAACGCCGCGCGCTCGAGCGGCGACAACCGCTCGAGCGCCAGCATCAGCCCGACCGACAGGTCGTCGGCATATTCGCTCGCCGTCTCGGCCGATAACGCATCGGCCTCCAGCACCGGCTCGGGCAGCCACGGACCGACATAGGTCTCGCGGCGCGCCCGCGCCGATTTCAGCCGGTCGATGCACAGCCGCGTGACGGTCTTGGCGAGATAAGCGCGCGCATTCGTCACCGTGGCGCGGTCGGCCTGATGCCAGCGCAGGTAACAATCCTGCACGGCGTCTTCCGCCTCGGTGACCGAGCCGAGCATGCGATAGGCCAGGCTCAGCAGGAAGCGCCGGTGCGCCTCGAAAGAGGCCGCTCCTTCCACGTCTTCAATGGCCGTCATGGCGATCATCCCTTGGTACGAACGTGCACCATATTGTCAGTCATTCCGGGCCGCGCTTCGCGCGGACCCGTTGGCGGCGTCCGGAATGACGGCACAGGCTTCTACGCCGCCTGCTTGCGATCGGCCGGATGCTGCGCGCGGAAGCCGATCGACAGCCGGTTCCAGGCATTGATCATAGCAACTGCGATCGACAGCGCGATGAGTTCATCCTCCGAGAACACGCGGCGCACCTCCTCGTAGACATCGTCTGGCGCGTGCGTCTCAGTGACCTTGGTCAGCGCCTCGGTCCAGGCCAAAGCGGCCCGCTCGCGTTCGCTGTACATCGCCGACTCGTGCCAGGCGTCGAGCAACAGCAGCCGCTCGACGGTCTCGCCGTGCTTGCGCGCGTCTTCGCTGTGCATATGCAGGCAGAAGGCACAGCCATTGATCTGCGAGGCGCGCATCTTCACGAGGTGCAGCAGCTTTTCGTCGACATTCGCCGTCAGCCAGGCCTCGGCGGCGGTCATGCTTTCGATGGCGCCATTGCCGTTCTTGCGGGCCATCCAGTTCAATCGCGGTTTCATCGTCGTATCTCCGTTGATGACAGGCGCCCTTCGCGCCTCGGCGGATAAGACGAGGCAGCCTTCCCGGCTGTGACACGGCACGGCTGATTTTTTTGAGCCCCCGCGAGCAGGCCGACTCACGATAATAAAGGGGCCAGGAGGAGGCCTTTCCCGTGTGGCGACCCATGACAGAGACCGACCTGCCGCGCGTCGGCACCATCGCCGCCGTCGTGCATCCGGGGTTTCCTGAGGATGATGCCGTTTTCGCCGAACGCCTGCGGCTTTATCCGCAAGGCTGCCATGTCTTTGTGCAAGATGGGCTGGCGCAGGACGGCCTGCTCACGGGCTATGTGCTCAGCCACCCGTGGGCCGGCGCGCCACCCGCGCTCAACAGCCTGCTGCAACGCCTGCCGCAAAAGCCGGACACCTATTACATCCACGACCTCGCGCTCATGCCGGCGGCGCGCGGCAGCGGCGCCGGCCGCCGCATCGTGACGCAGTTGATCGAGCATGCCCAAGCGGCCGGGCTGCCCCGCCTGGCCTTGGTGGCGGTCAACAACTCCGCCGCCTTCTGGCAACAGCACGGCTTCATGCCGCGGCCGGGCGACGCGGCCAAGCTGGCGAGCTACGGCGCCGACGCGCGCTTCATGCATCGGATCCTGCCGCCGACATGATAGGATGCATCCTGGAGCGCGTTGCCCTCGTGTCTTGAGAGCGACAAAGAACGCGCATCCACCGCAGGCAGCGACAAAGCATTCAACTAACGCCGATTTGGCCGGTTAAAATTGCACGCCGACGATCAATTGATATCATCGCGCTTTCTTTCTGCGCTCATGTATCGATGCAATGATCTCGACGAACGATATCGAAACCAAAGCAAGCTTGGGCGAAGCCGCGACGTGGCTGGCCGGCTGCGCGGCGCTGCCCGCCGACGTCGACGCCAAGGCGCGATTGCTGCTGCTCGATACGCTTGGCTGTCTGCTCGCTGGCCTGCGTCATCCCGACGTCGAGAAATTCGGACAGGCGCTGCGTCTCGCCTTTCCCGGCGATATTGCCTGGCCGGCCTCTCACATCACGCTCGGGCCGGCCGGCATCGCCGCGCTGGGCGCCGCGGCCGCGTGCTGGGATGAAGCTTGCGAAGGACATGCGGCGGCGCATGGCCGTCCGGGTCTGCCGGTCGTGCCCGCGCTGCTGGCGCTCAGCGCGCATCGCGACACCAGCCTTGGCGACGTCCTGTTGGCCCTGGTCACCGGTTACGAGATCGGCGCGCGCGCCGGCGAGGCATGGCGCATTCCGCCCGGCTGGCATGTCGACGGCAGTTGGCATGCGCTCGGCGTCGCTGCCGCGGCCGCGCGCCTGACATCGGGGCCGCAAAGCATCCAGGCCGCCATCGAGGCGGCCGCGTGTCAGATCCCGGCCAGCCTCTATCTGCCGATCACCGTCGGTTCGGTGCTGCGCAACACCTATCCGGCGCATGCGGTGCTGCTCGGCATGATGGCGGCGGCCGCGGCGGTGGCCGAGTTCGACATGCCGCGCGGCGCGTTGGAGGAAGGCCGGCGCCGCATCCTGCGCGCCACGCATGATGCGCAATCGGCGCCCGCCGGCCAATGGACCATCCGCGACGGATATCTCAAGCCCTTCGCCGCTGTACGGCACACGCACTACGGCGCCGAAGCCGCCTTGCGGCTGCGCCGGAACCCGGCCTTTGCCCTGGACAAGATCGGCGCCATCACGCTGACGACCTATGGCGAGGCCGTGCAATATTGCGGCAACCGCGCGCCGCGCACGGCCATTCAAGCGCAATTCAGCCTGACCTATGCGGTCGCCGCCGCATTGGTGCTCGGCGATCTCGGCCCGGATGCCTACACCGACCTCGACAACCCGGACATCGTTCGCCTTGAGCAGCACATCGTCGTGACGGCCGATCCGAACCAAGTGCGCCGCGGCTCCACGCTCGGCATCGATATCGGCGATGAATGTTTGACGGAAAGCGTCGACGAGGTCGCCGGCGATCCGGCCAAACCAATGACGCAAGACGAAGCCATCGCGAAATTCCATCGCTATGTCGAGCCGGTGCTGGGCCGGTCGCGGACGCAAGCGCTCGTCACCTTTTTGCTTGAAGGCGATGCCACGGAACCGGCGCGGCGATGCTTTGCCCTCACGCGCTAACGAAGACACTCACATCGAGGATCGGATCATGAAACGGCAAGAGCTACCTGGTTTGGGATTGCAATGGTCGCGACGCGCCGTGCTCGGCGCGGCCCTTGGTGCCCCGTTGGCGCTGAGCGCGAAGGCGCAGACTTATCCCTCCCGCACCCCGCACATGATCGTGCCCTTCGCCGCCGGCGGCCCAACGGACGTGCTGGCGCGCATCGCCGCTGAAAGGGTGACGCCCGGCCTCGGCCAACAGGTCATCGTCGAGAGCCGCGCCGGCGCCGGCGGCAACATCGCCGCTGACCTGGTCGCGCACCGCGACGCCGACGGCTACACGTTTCTGGTCGCAGGCCAAGCGATCCTCGCCATCAACAAAGCGCTGTACAAGAAGCTGTCATACGACCCGGCGACCGACTTCATCTTCATCGGCATGCTCGGCGTCATCGCCAATGTCCTGCTGGTCAACCCGCAGGTCGTGCCGGTCACCTCCCTGGCCGAGCTGTTCGCATTGGCCAAGAAGAAGCCCGGCGAAATCTCTTACGCCTCGAACGGCCCGGGCTCGCTGACCCATCTCACCACCGCGATCATGGCGCATCAGGCCGGCGTCGAGCTGCTGCACGTGCCCTATCAAGGCGCCGCGCCGTTGATGACGGACCTCTTGGCCGGCCGCATCGGCATGACCTTCACCGCCGCGTCGGCGGCGCTGCCACTGGTGAAGTCGGGGCAACTGCGCGCGCTCGCGGTGACCACCGGCAAGCGCAGCCGCTTCGCCCCGGATGTTCCCACCTTGGTGGAAAGCGGCTTCCCGAACCTCGACGCGCCGACATGGTTCGCCGTGGTCGCACGCGCCAAGACGCCGGAGCCGGTGGTTGCCACGTTACGCACGGAATTCAACACCGTGATCGCCAGCGATGCCTATGCGCAGGCGCTGGAGATGCAGTCCATGGAAGTGATGCTCGTCCCGCCCGAAACCGCGAACGATTATCTCGCCAAGGAGCGGAAGCTCTGGACCGACGCGGTCAAACTGACCGGCGTCGCCCTGGACTGAGCGCCGAGGCTCTCGCGCGCCCGGCGACGCAACTTTCTCCGCCCTCATCCTGGGCAGCCGCACCGTCGCCCGAAGGGTGAAGGCGCGCCGTCTCGAAGGATGGCCACATATAAGAGTGCGCTCCCAAACATCCCGCCACGGATTCGATTCTGAAACCGTCGACGCTTCAGCCGCTTAGCAGCCGGAAAAACTATTTTTCCCCAATTTGCCGGGGCGGGCTTAAAATTCAACTGTTTTGCTCATCTGAGGGCGCTGTCATGAGGCGTCGTGTTGGCGGAGCAGGATGCGGCGCTCGCGGGCGGAGGAATCTAACGCACCCTCCGCGCTCGAGCGGCGACGGGACTCCGCGACGCAGTCAAGCTTGCGCAGACTGCGTAAACTTGTCTGCGCGGGCACTAAGACCCCCCGCGAGGAGCTCGCTGACGACGGGCCGCTGAAACAGGCGGTTGTCGAAAGCGCGGCCCGTGCGCCGGAAGACGCCGCGATGGCGCGCCGAGAGGCGCACCGCATGTTCGTGAGGGCATGCGGCATCTATCAAAATCCGCGCCTGCTCGGCGCGCCGTCCCCTCGTGCTTCGAGGGGAGAGAAAGAGAGCGAAGACGGGCCTCCCCCGGGCCTCGACCAAAGAACAGGGGTGGCGGAGCTATGTCTCGTCATTCCGGGGCGCGAGCCATGTCTCAACATCAGAGCCCCCGGACGTGACATCGATACCGCTGCTTGATAAGTTCCCAGCCAGACCCGCATGGCGCTGTCCGCGCCGCGCGACACCGGAACGGCGGTTCCGACACTTCGGTCGCTTCCCACTCCCGACCTTCCCAGTCCGGCGCCTTCGCGCGCCTGAGGAGAACCGCCATGGTGTCCCGCCTTGCTGCCTTTCTAACCTTGTTGTTCGCCCTCGCCGCGGCCCCGCAGCCGTCGATGGCACAGGACAAGACCATCACCGTCTTCGCCGCCGCGTCGATGAAAAACGCGCTCGACGACATCAACGCCGCCTACACCAAGCAGACCGGCGTGAAGATTATCTCGAGCTACGCGGCGAGCTCCACGCTCATCAAGCAGATCGAGCAGGGCGCGCCGGCCGACGTCTTCACCTCCGCCGACCTCGACTGGATGAATTACGGCTCGCAGAAGAAAGTCATCAAGGACGACACGCGGGTGAATCTGCTCGGCAACCGCCTGGTGCTGATCGCGCCGACGGACTCCAAGTTCAACAATGTCGCCATCGGTCCCGGCTTCGATCTCGCCAAGCTCGCCGGCGACGGCCGCATCACCACCGGCGACGTGCAGGCGGTGCCGGTCGGCAAATATGCCAAGGCGGCGTTGGAGAAGCTCGGCGCTTGGCAGGCGGCGGCGCCGAAATTCGCCATGGCGGAGAGCGTGCGCGCCGCGCTCGCCTTCGTCGCCCGCGACGAGGCCGTGCTCGGCATCGTCTATGAGACCGACGCCAAGGTCGAACCGAAGGTGAAGATCGTCGGCACCTTCCCGCAAGACTCCTACCCGCCGGTCATCTATCCGGTCGCACTCACCACGACGGCGAAGCCGGAAGCGGCGGCCTATCTCGCTTTCATGCGCTCGCCCACGGCCAAG
>JANLJK010000160.1 GCA_029255525.1 Pseudolabrys sp. | reverse complement strand
ATTCGCCGCTGCCGCGCATATCCTGCTGCGAATTGCGCACGAAGCTCGTGCCGCATGTCGGGACGAGCACGTACTGCCTGATGTACGACGCGATCTTAGTGTCGTACCAGACGACATAGGTGTTGGTGTAATTGGTGTTGCCGAACTGCAGCAACGAGAATTGGCCACCTGGCTGGTAGAGCTGCAGGTTGACGCCGGCTGTCGGCGCGGGCGTGCGGTTGTTCACCAGGATCTGGCCGGCCGGCGTCGTTAACGCGAGTTGGCCCGGAACATAGCCGCCGACGACCGTCAAACTCGGCGAGTCCACCACCAAAACCGAGTCAACGACGTGGTACTGATCGACGATCACCTGCGGCGGATCGATGTTGAGATTCGCCGAAGTGGCGACGCCGCCGTTAAAGCCAGAAACCGTCACATGCAGCGGCACCGGCGGGTTCGACGGCAACTGCTTGGCCACGACGTTCATGGTATCGGCCGCCAGGGTAATGGAACGATAGACGTTCAATTGCCCAATGGTGATGTCCTGCGGCGTGCGCAAGGACACCGCGTCACCTTGCAGTGTGTCGAAGGTGAGGCTGGTGCGGCCGGCAATGTCGGCATTGCCATTGGCGCGGATCTCGGTCCCCCGGATGCGGCCATTGATGGCGTCGAGCCAAACGTCGCCGCGGTCCGTCGCGGTGCCGGTCGTCACAAGCCGATCGAAAACGATGTCGTTGAAGGCCCGCAGTGTCTGGCTGCCGCCGCTGGTCGACGAGCCGAACTCGATCGAGCCGCCGGTCGTTTCGGCCGACACGGCCTTGCCGGCCGAGACGGTGTTCCAGTGAATGAGCCCGCCGGCGCGAAGCACGACATCGCCGGTCACGGCCGTCAGCGCGTCGCCAATATTGTTGGTTGTCGCCGCCAGCGTCGCCGAGCCGTTGGCCGCAACCATCGTGCCCTGGATGGCGCCGGTGTCCGCCGTCACCGAGACGTCGCCGACATCGCCCGTGATGCCGGTGATGGTGAGCTGATCGAAGGTGACGTTGTTTGCCGCGCGGATCGCCTGCGAGCCGCCGCTGGTCGCGGTGCCCAGGTTCACCGAGGCGCCGGTCGAGCGCACGCCGATGATCGTGCCGGCATTGAGCGTCGTCCAATCGATGAGGCCTGTGCCGGACAGATTGACCGAGCCCGTCGTCGCCGTGATGGCCGTCCCCTTGTTCGTCAGCGCCGCGACAAGCGTCGCCGCACCGTTCGCGGCCACCGTCGTACCCTGGATGGCGCCGGCATCGGCGGTGACCGACACATCACCGACGTCGCCCGTGATGCCGGTGGTGGTGAGCTCCGTGAACGTGACGTTCTGCGCCGCACGGATGGTCTGCGAGCCGCCCGAGGTCGCCGTGCCCAGGTTCACAGCATCCCCTGTCGAACGGACGTTGATGCTCGTGCCGGCGTTCAGCGTCGCCCAGTCGATCAGCCCGGCGCCCGAGAGATTGATTGAGCCCGTGGCCGCCGTGACGGCCGTCCCCTTGTTCGTCAGCGCCGCGACAAGCGTCGCCGATCCGTTCGCGGCTACCGTGGTGCCCTGGATGGCGCCGGTGTCCGCAGTCACCGAGACATCGCCGACGTCATGATCGGTGCCGGTGGTGGTGAGCAGATCGAAGGTGACGTTGTTTGCCGCGCGGATGGTCTGTGAGCCGCCCGAGGTCGCCGTGCCGAGGTTCACCGCATCGCCGGTCGAACGCACGCCGATGGTGGTGCCGGCATTGAGCGTCGCCCAGTCGATGAGGCCGTTGGTGTTCATCGCGATGGCGCCGGTTGCGCCCATGGCCGACACGCCGGTGATCGATACCGGCGCATTGAGCGTCACGCCGCCATTGGCCGCGATTGTGCCGCCCACGATCCGCCCGGTATGCGACGTCACCTCGACGTCGCCGGCGTCATTGGGGATGCCGGTGGTCGTGATCTGGGTAATCAGCATGTCCTGGGCCACGTCGAGCGTCATCTTGCCGCCGCTGGCCAGGCTCGGGATGTTCATCGTCTCGCGGGTCGAGGTGATCGTCAGGCTGCCGCCCGCGGCGTCCACGGCATTCCAGGCGATCATCTCCTCGGCGCTCATTTCCATGGCGCCGGCGGTGGATGTGGCGGTGGTGCCCGAGATCGTCGTCTTGGCGGCCATCCGCGTTGCGCCGGCCAGACTGACCGAGCCGCCCACGATCGCAGCGGTGTTTGAGGTGATGTCGGCGCCACCGGCCGTGGCGGTCAGTTGTGTGAACGTGACGCTCTTCTCGGCCCACAGGGTCTGCGTCCCGCCGCTCGCGATCGTCGCGATATCGATGACGTCCGCGGACGAGCGCACGTTTACGGTCGTGCCGGCCGTGACTGCGTTCCAGCGGATCTGGCCGTTGGCGGCGGTCATCTCGACCGAGCCGCCCGCCCTGACTTCGCCACCGGTGATGGTCGTTGCGGCAGCCATCGTCACCGAACCGCCGGCATTCACGTTCACCAGGCCGTCCCCGAGCGCAATGATCGCCCCCTCGTCGGAACGCAGGGTGATGTCGCTGCTGGCGCCGGTCGTCTTCACCTGCCTGAAGGTAACGTCGTACTTGGCCCACAAAGTCAGGCTGCCACCGCTTTCGACGACGTCGACCGTGACAGCGGCGCCGAGCGAGCGCACGAACATGCTGCCGCCGGCGCGGAGCACGGACCAGTTCAGCTCGCCGCCATCTCCGGCAGCGCCGGTCGCGCTGATCGAGCCCGCGGCGATCAGCGAGACGGCACCGTTGGAGGTGATCGACCCGCCGACGATCGCGCCATTGTCGGACGTCAGGGTCATGTCGCCCTGGCCGGGGGCAGCGGTGTTGGTCAGTTGATCGAACGCGACGTCCTGCTTGCCGCGCATCGTGATCGAACCAACCGTGGTCGCCGTGCCGACCCGCGCGCCGCCGTCGGTGGAGGCCACGTCGATGGTGGTCGCGGCGGCGAGGGTCTCCCAGTCGATCGACCCGCGCGCGCTGAGCGCAATCAGCGCCGACGACGTGATGGTCCCGGTACTGACAATCTTCGCATTGGCCGCGAGCGGCGAGTTGAGCGGCAGGTTCGCGCCGGCCGTCAGGATGGCGCGGCCGGGGGTCGTGATCGAACCGCCCAGGATCGCGCCTGCGCCGGTCGTGACGATCACGTCCCCGGGATCGCCCACGAGGACAAGACTGGTGAGGCTGCCGAAGCTGACGTTGTCCGCAGCCAGGAGCCGCAGCGTGCCGCGGCCGGTCGCGGTGCCGACAGTGAGCGTGCCGGGGCCGGTGGTTTGCGCGATGAAGTGGCCCGTCGCATTGGCATCGGTGCTGGCCAGAACGCTGTCGAGCGTATAGCTGCCGGCGCCGGTGACATCGACGCTGCCCTTGACCGCGGACAACAAGGTCGCGCGCATGCCCGGCGCGGCGGTCAGGTAGATATCGCCGTGGGTCGCGATCGCGGCAAGGGACTGCGCGCTCACCATCACGCGCTGCGACGCCGTGCCAATGCTGCTGCCCGTCAGCGACAGCCGGGCACCGGTGCCCGTGGTGACAAAGTTTGCACGGCCGTCGCCGTTGCTGAGGATGTCGGCGTGGGTCACGCCGCCGGCCGTCACGACGATGGCGTTGCCGCCAGCCGCCGCGAAAGCCAGCGACGAGGTCAGTCGGCCGACCACGGCGTCGCCCGTCGTCATCACCGAGATCAGGCCGGCCGCGTTGATGTCGGTGTATTCCGTCATCGACAACGTCGCCGAGATGATGGTGACGCCATTGGCGCTGCTGCTCACCGTCGTCGGCAAGGCAGCGGTGCCGGCGGCGACGATCACACCGCCATTGGCCAGCAGCGTGAGCAAGCCGGCCGCGCCGACATTACCATTGATGGTGATGTTGCCCGCAACATCGAGCGTAAGCGCGCCGCCCGCGATCAACGCGCCATAAGCGCCGACAGCGCCGATGACCATGCTGCTGGTCGGGCTGAGAAGGCTGATCTTGCCAGCCGCAGAGCCGGTGATGGCGCCGGAGATCCTCACCTGCAGCGGCTGGAACGAAGCGCCGTTAAAGCCGATGTCGCCGCCGGCGCGTACGTCGAACGTCGTCGCGGAGATGTGGACAGCGTTGCGGTCGGTGAACTGCGGCTCGGCATAAATGTCGCCGGTCGCGGCGAGCTGCAACACACCGTCGGGCCCGCTGCCCGCGTCGATGTTGCCGAGGATCAGGTCGCCGGTCGTCTGGCGCAGATAGACACCTTTGGGCGCCTTGACCTGATCGACCACACCGGTGGCGGACAGCGCCAGCAGCAACGCGTTCGGATTGACCGCCGGACCGTTGTTGCCATCGTCGGCCTGACCAATGCTGCCAGTATCGGCGAGCAGAGTCAGTGTGGAGACATTGCCCGAGATCGCGACCTGACCGGCCACGCCGCCCAAGATGCTGCCCACGGCGTGCAACACGACCTCGCCCGGCTGCGCCGTATACACGCCCGCCGAATAGGCCTGGGTCACCGGACCGTAGGCCGAGAGCGGAATGCCGCCAAGCAGCATGTTCGAGGCGCTGCCGAGATAAATCTGCGCCAGAGCATTGGCCGAAACCGTACCGCCCGAGTCGACCATCAACAGGCTCTGCTGCGCGATGCTGACGGTATACTTCTTCACCGTGCCGTTGGTGCCCGCGACATCCTCGGTCGTCACGGTGAGCTGCCCGGGTCCGGCGGAGGACAGAAGCGCCTTCTGGGCATCCGTCAGGTTCGAGGCATCATCGCTGCGGAAGGTGAAAGTCTCCGGCGTCGCCAGGCTGCCGATGTTGCCGTTGCGCGCATAGAGCATGACCTGGCGACCGCTGACATTGAGCGGCAGGCCACTGATTGTCGGCGCCGGCACGTTGTTTTCGGGATTCGCGCCGGGCGTCACCGTGTAGGTGAGCTGGTTGAGCGTCCACTGCGAGCCGGACGTGAGCTTGGCGTAGAGCGCCGACGTGGTCGGCAGCGTGTAGCTGAACGAAGAATTGTAGCCTGCGGGCGTGAGCGCGTTGGTCAGTTGCGTCGTCGCGACCGCCCACTGGAACGAGCCGGTCTGGCCTGCCGTCGTCCCGAACAGCGTATCGAGCGACATCGGCAGCCCCGTGTCGGACGACACCGGCAATGCCGCAGCCACCTGCGCCGCGGTGACCTGGCTGACGTCGATGCCGAGCGAGGCCGCCACTTCAGAGGCGGTGATGCCGAGCAGATACTTGTCCTTTGCAAACCGCCGCGTCACCTCCGCCTGGATCTCGGTCGTCGTGATCTCGCTCACGGCTTTGTTCTGCTTGGCCGCGAGCTGCGTGGCGATCATCTGCGCGCCGGCCGCGCTGATGTTGTAGGTGCGGCCGTCGGCGAAGGCGATGTTGCGCAGTTGCCAGTAGTCGGCATAGGCGGCGTTGATCATCGCCTGATAGGCGGTCACCGCGCCCGTGCCACTGCCCTGTAGTTCGAGGGTCTGCCACACGCTTTGCAGGTAGGCGCTCTGCTCCGCGGTCAAGCCCCCGCTCGATACGCCGTTGAGAATGCTCGCCGACCGGCCGTCGGCGCCCCAAGCCGCCAGCAGCACCGGGCCGAACGATTCCACCTTACCGATACGCAGGTCGCCGGAAGACTGAATGATGTAGGTGCCGTTTGCCGACTTGCTGTTCAGCAGCCCACCGTCATAGGTGCCGTTCGACAACAGCGTCGCTTGAGCCTGGATGACGATCGGATTGACGTTGGTCAGGATCGCAAGGCCGTTGCTGTCGACGCCCGACTGCGCACCGATCGCGCCGCCGGTGGTATCGATCTCGATCGACTTGCCGACGACGATGGGACTGGCCGGGTTGTAGGTGGAGGCCGAGGTGATGTCGCCCGTCGCCGAGATGTAGATATTGCCCTGCGAGGTGCCGGTACCGGCCGGATTGGCCTTCACCTGACCGATATTGAGCGCCCCGGTCGCCGCCACCGCGATGTCGTGATCAACAGACGTCGCCGAGAAGGTGCCGCCATAGGTCGCGATCGGCAGCGGGTTGGCGAGCGAGCCGACGCCCCCCTGCCCGTTCAACGTGACGGACACGCCCGAGATGAACGGCGCGGCGCCGCCGACGATCGCCGAATTGGCGCCGGTCGTCGTGATTGACGTATTGCCTTGCAGATTGTTGATCGAGCCGTTGACGATGACATTGGCGTTCGAGGTGACGGCGATGTTGCTGGTGCCGCCGCCGGTGAAGCTGACGCCGATCGAGTAGTTCGCCTTGACGCTGTTGGTCATCACCAGCGTCTAGTGGTCGCAGCGTTCCTGAGACCGGGTGCCGTGGAAGTCGGTGCGGCAGCACTGA
>JANLJK010000159.1 GCA_029255525.1 Pseudolabrys sp. | reverse complement strand
TCCCCGCCTTCGCGGGGACGACAGCAGTAATGACGCGCGATTAATGCACGCTCACCGTTTCGAGCTCCTGGCTCCAGGCATTCGCCACGGCGGCTTCACGCGTGTCAGTCAGCATGATCGGCGTGCCATCGGCGGCGTGCAGCGAGAACAAGGTCACGCCCGGTTCGAGCTTCGGCGCTTCCGGAAACATGCCGGCGATATCTTCGGAGCGAACCGCCTTCACATAGGCGAGACGGCCGTCGCCGAGCTGCGCCAGTGCTTCCTGCGTGATCGCAGGATGCGTTGCTTCCGTTTCAATTGTCTTTTCAGTCTTGGTCATGGCCCTCGACTCCTTTTTGATTCAACGCGTGATGCGGTCGAGTCCTGTTCACGAGTTCATTCGTCGTTCTATTCCTGCTCGCTGATCGAGATCGTCTTCACGATCCTTTCCGGCTGCGGCCGGACCAGATCGATCGACAGAAGCCCGTTCTTCAAGTCCGCGCCCAGAACCTCCATGCCGTCCGCCAGCACGAAGGTGCGCTGGAATTGGCGCGCGGCGATGCCGCGGTGGAGATACTGCCGTGTCTTGTCGTCCTGCTGGCGCCCGCGGATGACCAGTTGGCTCTCCTCGACGGAGACGTCGAGCTGGTCGCGGGTGAAGCCGGCGACGGCCAGAGTGATGCGCAGCCGCTCAGGGTTGTTTCCGTCGCGGGCCAGCCGTTCGATGTTGTAGGGCGGATAGCCGTCGGCGCCCTTGGCGACGCGGTCGAGCAGACGCTCAATCTCGTCGAATCCCAACAAAAACGGGCTGGACAGGGACGGAACTCGTGACATTGGTCTCAAAGCCCTCGCTTGAAGCGACTTTGACGTTGGGGCCCCATTAGGCACCCCAACCGGAGAACACCTCCGGTGCCTCCTAATATGGGCGGACCGGGTTAAGGGTTCAAGAAGAGCGTGAAATCCGCTCCTGTGGGCCCGAATCCGGCGGGTCAAGGGTGTATCAGCCTACCGTAGGCCCTGGCGCGATCGACGCCGCGACGCGCCGCCTGCCGCAGCGTTCCGCCAGGACGGCTCCCGTCTGGCGCCGAAGCTGCGGATCGATCTCATCCATCGAAGCTACCGCCAGCCGTTTATAAGCCCCCTGTGTCTTCCCTCGCATGATGCAAGTACGTCGGCGACGATGTCGCTCACGGTCCGCTTATGCTTAAAGCGCTGGCGCGCGCTGACAACCGACGGCGGCGTTAATCATGAGCGGTCGCTTCAACGGCCGGAATTTTCAGAGCGCTCAAAACCCTGATTTTATATAGTTAAATTAATCATCCTCCTTTGCCTTGTTTGGTCAAAAATTTCTTAAAACCCGTTGCAACGCGTTAAGCGTCGATAAGATCGCTCCCGAACGGCCGAACGAAAGCGAACGTTCAGCATAGAGGGGGAGCGAACCGTGCTGACACGAAGTATCGACCTCGACCCATTCGCACCGTCATTCGAAGAAAAGATTTTTCGAAACGGCAAACGCATCTGCTTCGGCTTTGCCGGCTTTGCGTTGATCATTGCATCGCTCGATCTGATGAATATCCGCGGCGTCGAAGCCGCCGCCAATTTCGTGCATGAGCAAAGCACGCAAATCGCCATGCTGCCGGACGCTATGATCAGCAGCATCCAGAACATTTCATTCGCGCCGGCCGGTCCTTCGGAGATCGTGGTGCTTATTCCGCGCGGCGATTTCCCGAATCCGTCACAGAATATCGCGGTCGCGGCGCTTGAGCGGCCGTCAGGCGCGCGCTGGCGCAAATCGGGCACGGCGGCCGTGGCCGAGCTCGCGGCTTTGCGTCATGAGGATGCGGTCGAGCTCGCGATGGCGTCGCCGTCGATGATGGCGAGGCCTGAGCCGGCAATCGCGATTGGCGCCACGCCTGCGTCCTACGCGCTGGCCAGCGCCGATACATCCGCTCTGCCGGCAATGATGGGTGCGCTGCGTTCAAATCCCGTGGCGTCGGAGGCTCAAATTTCACTGCCGAGCATGCTCGCGGTGTTGCCGCCGCCGGCACCGGGCGTGCCGCCGCCGACACCGGCCCAGCAACTGCATCTGGAGGGCGCCGCGCGCGTCAAGGCCGAGCGCTGCCTCGCCAATGCCATCTATTTCGAGGCGCGCAGCGAGCCGCTGAAAGGTCAGATCGCGGTGGCCCAGGTGGTCATCAACCGCGCCTTCTCGGGCTTCTATCCGAACGACATCTGCGGCGTGGTCTATCAGAACGCGCACCGCCGGCTTGCCTGCCAGTTCACCTTCGCCTGCGACGGCAAGAGCAAGGCGATCACCGAGCGCGGCGCCTGGGCGCGCGCCAACCGCATCGCCAAGCAGGCGCTCGACGGCCAGCTTTACGAGACGGCGGTCGGCACCTCGACGCACTATCACGCCATCTATGTGCATCCGAACTGGGCGCGCGAGATGAAGAAGAACGTGCGCTTCGGCATCCACAATTTCTACCGGCCCTTTGCCTGGGGTAACGGCGATGACGAGCCGGTGTGGTCGAAGCTGCAATTGATGGCGACTAAGAAGAAGTAATGGGGGTCTCGTGTCCCGGGCGCAGCGCGGCATGCAATGACGCGCTGCAGACCCGGGATCCCGGTTTCTAAGCGGGACCCCGGATGCATCGCATCACTCCGCTTACGCTTCGTGCTGCGATGTATCCGGGGAACGGTCACTTCAGCTTCAGCTTGAACAGCTTGATCGCATTCTCGCGGCCGATCTTGGCGCGATCGGTATCGCTGATCTCGGCCGTATCGAACCAGGCGCAGCCTTCGCCGACATCCTCGAACGGCCAGTCGACCGAGAACATCACGCGGTCGGCGCCCATCTCGGTCGTCGCATTCACCAGCGACGGCGTATGGAAATTACCCGACGTGGTCAGATGGAAGTGCTTGCGGAAGTAGTGGCCGACGCCGTGCTTGGCCGGGTACTGATGCGGCGCGTGCATCCAGCCGTTGCGGCCGTCGATGCGCCAGAGCTGCACCGGGATGCCCTCGCCGAGATGGCCGAGCACGATCTTCAGATTGGGGCATTCGTCGAATAACCCCGAGCCGATCAGGCGCAGCGCGTGCACTGACGTTTCCGCCGAGAAGGCCCAGTTGGGTCCCAGCAACCAGTTGTGGTCCTTGAGCTGCGGGTTGCCGGGCATCGGGTTGCGCGGATGCAGATAGAACGGCACGTCGAGCGTTTCGACCGTCTTCCAGAACGGCCGATACTGCGGCAGGTCGTAATAAGTGACGTTGTCGGGCGTGCCGACATTCGAGAAGCCGTTGACCAGCGCGCCGACGAAGCCGAAGTCCTTGACGCAGCGCGTCAGCTCCTCGGCCGCCACCTGCGGATCCTGCATCGGCAGTGCGGCGAAGGCAGCGAAGCGATCCGGTCGCTTACGCACCTCGCCGGCGAGGGCATCGTTGGCCTCTTTCGATACGGCGATGGCGGTCTTCACGTCGTGGATCGCCTGTACCGCCGGCGCATTGAGCGACAGGATCATCATTTCGATCCCGTGCTTGTCCATCTCACGCAGTCGCATGTCCTGCACGTCGACGAGGCGGGGACCCAAAGTGTCCCACACATGCGCGCCGAAGACCTTTGAGTCGGCCAGGGTCGCGTCGATGGCGACATGTTCTTCGAGCGCGATCTTGCCTTGCATTGCGTTTCCTCTGGGGCTGTTTTGGCCGCGCATCATGCAATGTGCCCGCCGCCGCTGTCAGCAGGGGGCAACAAAAAAGCCGCCCCAAGGGGCGGCTGATCTTCGAAGGCTGTCCGCCTTCGCTCCTGCGGAGCTTCGGCGGGACAACTTTCGCCCGAAGGGCGAAAGTTGGTGGAGCCAGGCGGGATCGAACCGCCGACCTCCTGCATGCCATGCAGGCGCTCTCCCAGCTGAGCTATGGCCCCAATCTCGAATTCTTTGCCGCGAAGTGGGAACGCGTGCGGCCCGCGACGTTGCCGGGTACTTTAACCGGCGAAACTAATCAAGTCTCTTCTTCCTTTTCGATGGTCTCGCCGATGATGTCGGTCACATCGGGGTCGCCTTCTTCTTCTTCCTCGATGAAGGCGGCATCGTCCAGGCTCTCGTCGATCTCGACGTCGTCGTCCTCGTCGCCCGGCACCGCGGCGCCCTTGGCCGTCGCGGGCTTCTTGCCCTGCTGTTCGGCCTCGGCATCCTCCAGCGACACGAATTCGGCGTCGGCGGTCTCCGGCACGATCGCATCGGCTTCTGCCGCGACCGGGCGGGCGCTCGCCGTCTCCGGACGCGAACGCGAAACCGGTATCGGCGCGATCGGAACGACCTTGCCGGTATAGGGAGAGATCACAGGCGTCTTGCCCAGGTCGTAGAACTTACGTCCTGTGTCGGGGCAGATGCGTTTAGTGCCGAGCTCGGATTTGGCCACGGGTCCAGGTTCCTCGGGGGTATTTGCTAAATCGGTGCTTCACTTGGCTAGTTGCAAGCGCCCTGTCAATAGCGCAGGCGGGCCGTTGAAAGCGGAAAGCGCCGGGTGACGCCGCGCGCGGGCGCGTGGTAGGACGGCGCGCATTTTAAGGATACCGCCTGGTGAACACTGTCGCTTCCACGCCTCTGACCGCCCGCCGCGGCGGCCCCCTGCAGGGCCGCGTCCGCGTGCCGGGCGATAAGTCGATCTCGCATCGCGCCCTTATTTTGGCCGCTCTGACGGTCGGGGAAAGCACCGTCGCCGGGCTCCTGGAGGGCGAGGATGTCCTGAATACCGTCGCCGCCATGCGCGCCCTCGGCGCCCGGCTGGAGCGTACGCCGGAAGGCCTGTGGAAGATCCACGGTGTCGGCGTCGGCGGCTTCGCCCAGCCTGCGGCGCCGCTCGATTTCGGCAATTCCGGCACCGGCTGCCGCCTCGTCCTCGGCGCCGTCGCCGGCTGCCCGATCACGGCGACCTTCGACGGCGATGCCTCCCTGCGCAAGCGGCCGATGCGGCGCGTGCTCGACCCGCTGGAAAAAATGGGTGCCCGCGTGATCGAGCAGGCCGAAGGCGGCCGGCTGCCGCTGACGCTTCAGGGCGCGACCGATCCGCTGCCGATCGAATACGAATCGCCGGTGCCGTCGGCGCAATTGAAGTCGGCGGTGCTGTTGGCTGGCCTCGCCGCGCCGGGCGAGACGATTGTGATCGAAGCGGAAGCCACGCGCGACCACACCGAGCGGCTCTTGAAGCATTTCGGCGCCAAAATCGTCAGCAAGCCGCATGGCGAGCACGGCCGCCGCATCGTCCTGCAAGGCCAGCCGGAACTGGAACCGGCCAATGTCATGGTGCCGGCCGATCCGTCATCGGCCGCCTTTCCGATGGTCGCGGCGCTGATCGTGCCGGGCTCCGACATCACGCTCGATGGCGTGATGATGAACCCGCTGCGCACCGGGCTTTTCACGACGCTCAAGGAAATGGGCGCCAAGATCGAGACAGTGGCGACGCGCGACGATGGCGGCGAGGAAGTCGCCGATCTGCGCATCACGACATCTCAGCTCAAAGGCGTCGAAGTGCCGCCCGAGCGTGCGCCGGCGATGATCGACGAATATCTGATCCTCGGCGTGGCCGCGGCCTTCGCCCAAGGCACGACGCGCATGCGCGGGCTGAAAGAACTGCGCGTGAAGGAATCGGACCGCCTGGAAGCGACCGCCGACATGCTACGCGTCAACGGCATTTCGGTCGAGATCGAAGGCGACGACCTCATCGTACACGGCAAAGGCAGCGTGGCCGGCGGCGGCGAAGTCAAGACGCACATGGATCATCGCATCGCGATGTCGGCTTTGGTGATGGGGCTTGCGAGCGAAAACCCGGTGCGCATCGACGACAGCGCATTTATCGCCACCAGTTTCCCGGACTTCGTCGGGCTGATGCGCGGGCTGGGCGCGGATTTGGCCTAAGCGATTCTGCTGCCATTCCGGGGCGCTCGCGGCACGCGAGCGAACCCGGAATGACCAGATGCGCTTACTCCGCGGCTTCCGCGAGCGAAGCCGCAGCCTCGCCAGCCTCCAATGCGACAGCGACTGACTGAATGATCGCGGCGAAGCGCGCCGCGGTGTGGATCGTGTCCTCGCTGACGCCGGCGTCGAGCAGCACCTTGTCGTGCGCGTCGATGCACTTGCCGCAGCCATTGATCGCCGACACGGCGAGCGACCACAGCTCGAAGTCGGCCTTGTCGACGCCCGGATTGGCGATGACGTTCATGCGCAGCCGCGCCGGCTTGCTCTCGTAAGCTTTGTTCGAGGCGAGATGCACGAAGCGATAATAGACGTTGTTCATCGCCATCACGGTGGCGGCGGCGCGCGCGGCGTCGAGCACCTGCGGCGTCAGATGCTGGCG
>JANLJK010000158.1 GCA_029255525.1 Pseudolabrys sp. | reverse complement strand
CCGGACGAGTACCAGGGCTTCGCCTGGGGCATGGGCATCGATCGCATCGCCATGCTGAAATACGGCATGAACGATCTGCGCGCCTTCTTCGAAGCCGACGTGCGCTGGCTCAATCACTACGGTTTCCGTCCGCTCGATTTCCCGACTTTGGCCGGAGGCCTGAGCCCGTGAGCGAATCTGCAACCCCGCCGCGGTCGCTGTTTGAACGCGCCGTGTATGCAGTGGTCACGCGCGGCTGGGACGCGCAGAAGATCGCAAATTATGGAAAGACGCTGCGCGAGCGCGACAAAGCGGTGTCGGCCGAGATTACGCACACTTTCACGTCGATCGACACCAAAGCGGCCGGCGTGCTGACGCATGTGTCGATGATGATCGCAGGGCTCGGACTGCTGGCCCCGCTCGTCGCCTCCAGCGATTTCGAGGTCGGCATCGTCGTTGTTGAGATCGGGGTCTACCTGTTGATCGCGATCGGCTGCCTACGCTGCCTGGCGGTATTTCACACGCACGAATTCGTCGGCGTGGGCGACCAGGCCCAGGACATGATCCGCCGCGAATTGATCATCCGCACCGAACTGTACAGCCTCTGCATCCGTAGCGCGATCATCTTCACCATCGTGGTGTTCCTGCTGCTGCCGGTTCTCTACTTCTGGACGGGGAAGTAAGACGATGAAATTCACCCTGCCCTGGCTGAAGGACCATCTCGACACCACGGCCTCGCTGACCGAGATCGTCGACAAACTTACGATGATCGGCCTCGAGGTCGAAGCGGTGGAAGACAAGGCGAAGGAGTTCGAGCCCTTCAAGGTCGTCCAGATCCTCGAAGCCGTGCAGCATCCGAACGCCGATCGTTTGCGCGTGTGCCAGGTCGACAACGGCACGGGCAAGCCGCTGCAGATCGTCTGCGGCGCACCAAATGCACGCGCCGGCTTGAAGACTGTGCTCGGCCTGCCGGGCACCTACATTCCGGCCAAGGACATCACGCTGTCGGTCGGCAAGATCCGCGGCGTCGAAAGCCAGGGCATGATGATCTCCGGCGCGGAGATCGGTCTCAATGACGATCATAGCGGCATCATCGAAATGCCGGCCGATGCGCCGATCGGCAGGCCTTTCGCCGAAGTGCTCGGCATCAGCGATCCGGTGATCGAGATTAACCTGACGCCGAACCGCTCCGATTGCACCGGCGTCAACGGCATTGCGCGCGACCTCGGCGCCACCTTGATCGGCGACTACAAGCAGAATGCACCGAAGCCGATCAAGGGGTCGTTCCCCTGCCCGGTGACGGTGACGATCGAAACGCCGGAGCTGTGCCCGGCCTTCGGCCTGCGTCTCGTGCGCGGTGTGAAGAACGGCCCGTCGCCCGAATGGCTGCAGAAGCGGCTCACCGCGATCGGCCTGCGTCCAATCAATGCGCTGGTCGACATCACCAACTTCATCACCTTCGACCGCGGCCGGCCGCTGCACGTGTTCGATGCCAAGAAGGTGACGGGAAATCTCACCGTCCGCCGCGCACAGAACGGCGAGCAATTGTTGGCGCTCGACGGCCGCACTTACACGCTCGACGCCGCCATGTGCGTGATCGCCGACGAACGCGCCGTGGAATCTCTTGCCGGCATCATGGGTGGCGAGGAATCCGGCTGCGACGAGAACACCACCGACGTGCTGATCGAATCGGCGCTGTGGAGCGAGATCAACATCGCCCAGACCGGCCGCAAGCTCGGTATCACCACCGACGCGCGCTATCGCTTCGAGCGCGGCGTCGATCCGAACTTCATGGTGCCGGGCCTCGACCTCGCCACGCAGATGGTGCTCGAATTGTGCGGCGGCGAGCCGTCCGAGGCCATCGTCGCCGGCGATCCGGCGACGCAGGATAAGGTCATCGACTTCCCGCTCAACGAAGTGCCGCGTCTGTCCGGCCTCAAGCTGCCACTCACCGAGATGCGCCGCATCCTGGAGAAGCTCGGCTTCTTCATCGCCGGCCAGGGCGAGCGCGTGAAGGTCGCGGTGCCGTCATGGCGGCCGGACGTGCATGGCCGCGCCGATATCGTCGAGGAAGTGGTGCGCATCGTCGGTGTCGACCGCGTGCCGCCGACGCCGTTCCCGCGTGGCGACTTGGCGCGCAAGCCGGTGCTGACGCCGATCCAGGCGCGCACCCGCAAAGCCAAGCGCGCTTTGGCGGCGCGCGGGCTGACCGAAGCCGTGACGTGGTCTTTCGTCTCCAAGCGCGAGGCCGAGTTGTTCGGCGGCGGCGCGGCGGAACTGGCGCTCGCCAATCCGATCGCGGCTGAACTGTCCGACATGCGGCCGAGCCTGCTGCCGGGCCTGCTGATGTCCGCGCAGAAGAACGCCGACCGCGGCTTCAACGACGTGGCGTTGTTCGAGGTCGGGCAGATCTTCAAGGGCGACAAGCCTGAGGACCAGTTCACCGCCGCCTCCGGCATCCGCCGCGCTTTGGCCAAGCCCGACGGCAGCGGCCGTCATTGGTCGACGCCGGCCAAGCCGGTCGATGTGTTCGACGCCAAAGCCGACGCCTTCGCCGTCTTGGCCGCCGCCGGCGCGCCGATGCAGGCGTTGCAGATCGTGCCGGGCGGACCGGCCTGGTTTCACCCCGGCCGCTCAGGCACCATCCAGATGGGACCGAAGAACATCATCGGCCATTTCGGCGAATTGCATCCGCGCGCGCTCGCGGCCTTGAAGGCCGAAGGCCCGCTGGTCGCCTTCGAGGTCGTGCTCGAGAACATCCCCGAGCCTAAGGCCAAAGCGACGCGCGCCAAGCCGCAGCTCGACCTGTCGGCCTTCCAGCCGGTCGATCGCGACTTCGCTTTCATGGTCGACGCAAGCGTGAAGGCCTTGGATGTCGTGCGCGCCGCGCAGAACGTCGACAAGAAGCTGATCACCAATGTCAGCGTGTTCGACGTCTACGAGGGCAAGGGCATCGAGCCGGGCAAGAAGTCGATCGCCATCGCGGTGACTTTGCAGCCGCGCGAGAAGACGATGACCGACCAGGAGATCGAGGCGCTCGCCGCCAAGATCGTCGCCGAGGTGACGAAGCGCACCGGCGGCACGCTCAGGGCGTAACCCATTCTCCGCTCATTCCCGCGCAAGCGGGAATCCAGCACTGGGTCCCCGCTTGCGCGGGGACGAACAGAAATTGTCTACGCCGGCAGCAGATCCGCATAGGCAAACCCGTCCCGCTCCACCGTCTCGCCGACGGTGACGCCGATCCGGCGCGACAGCATCGGCCCGGCCGAGACGAAGGAATGAAATTCGCCGTTCTCGCCGCAATGATCGGTGCCGAACGGCAGCGCGTCGAGCAGGCCTTGGTCGAAGCGCTTGCCGGCGAAGCCCGCCGGCAGCTTCTTCAGGTCGACGGTCGCAAGATGCGCCTCGATGCCGCCGTCGATCATCTCACGCGCCAGCGCCTCGGTCGGCCGCTGCCATAGCGGGAACACCGGCGTGATGCCGATCTCCTTCAGCTTGGCCTCGCGATAGGCGCGGATGTCTTCGAGGAACAGATCGCCGAAGATCATATGCGTGATGCCGCGCGCCTTGGCCGCGTCCATCGCCGCCGCCATCGCGCGCTCATAAATCTCATTGGTGCAGGGATAAGGAATGTGCACGATGATGGGCTCAAGGCCGGCCGCCTCGATCTGCGCCATCAGCAAGGCCTCGCGCACGCCATGCATGGCGACACGGCCGAAGGTCTCGTTCACCGTGGTCAGCGCGCCGACGATGTCGTAGTCGCCCGAACGGCGCGCCTCATACAGCGCCCAAGCGCTGTCCTTGCCGCTCGACCAGGCGATCAACGCTTTGGGGCGTGTCATGTGCATCGCTCTCTCAGTCGTCACCGCGGCGGCGTGTCTTACGGCGCGCCGGCTTGTCGCCAGCATCCTCCTTCAAGGCGCCCAGCTTGCGCAAGGCCGCCTCCGCCGCGCGGTTGCCGGATTCCCAGGCGCCGTTGACGGTCGCCCACTGCGTCTCGTGCACGGCTTCGCCGGCAAACCACAGCCGGCCGCCCAAGGGCTCCATCAGGATCTTGCGCGCGTCCGATGCGCCCACCGCGGCCGCCGACATCGCCCCCTGCACGAACGGATCGGCATCCCAACGCACCACATGACTGCGCTTGAGCGCATTCCTGGCACTCGAGCCGAACAATCCGCTGAGCCATTCGCCGACGAAATCGGTCAAAGCCGCATCACCTTTGGCGGCAAGCTCGCGGCCGAAATTGCCGCCGACATCGACCATGTGCAGACCGGTGCCGCCGATATTGGCGAGCAACGCGGCGGTGCGCGTGCCGGCCGCCTGCTCGAACACGCTGTCGTCCTGCTGCAGACCAAAGGGATTGCCCGGCAGATCGAAGGCGACGCGATTGACGCTGCCGAGCGACAGCTTGGCGGCGGCATCCAACTGGCGCTTCGGCAGCGGCGGGATGAACTCGATCTTGTCGGAACCCAGCACATTGGTCGACCCGGTGAGGATCGCGGCGCGCGCATAGAGATCGCCGCGCGGCGTCTCGATGGTGACGCCGGAGCCGTGCGACCAGGAAATCATGCTCGCCGGATTGGAAAGCTGCACCGAAAGATCGGACGCCAGCCGCGTCAGCAGGCCGCCATAACCTTGGCGGCAGAACGCATCCCCGTCGCGCGGCACCGCGCGCGCCACATCGTAAGCCGACACGGCATTGAGATCCTTGCCGAAGGCATAAGGCCCGAACATAAACTCGATCGTCGCCTGCCAGTCGAGCAGGTCCTTCGGCAACAGACGCTGCGCCGGCACATCGGCCTTGCCCTTGGCCGAGTCGGCGAGCGCGCGCTGCGTGCGCACTTGCGCGGCGAGAAAGGCTTCCAGCTCGGAATCGCGGCCACGGCGCGGACCGACGCGCAGGCTTTGCGCACGCGGCGCGCCGTAGATGTCGAGGCCTGTTTTGGGCGCCGCGGCGACCAGCGGATTGCTGTCGGGATTATGAATCCAATGCGCGCCGAGATCGAACGGCACGCCGAAGATCTTGGTGTCGACCGCGCATCGTCCGCCGACGCGGGGGCCCGCTTCGATCAGCCGGTAGCTGCGCTTCGCGGCGGCGACGCGGCGCGCGGCGGCGATACCGGCAGCACCAGCGCCGATGATCGCCACATCGACATCGGCGGTGGCGGCCTTAACCCGCACGGCAGGCGCCGCCACGAGCGCCGCGGAGCCGGCGAGAAACGAGCGGCGATTCAATGGCGACATGGTAATCGAAAGCTTTCCGTTAGGCCGGGTGAGAATGCCCGAAGCCGCGTATTGCCGCAAATTTTATGGCTAACAATCGGTGACTTGTGCGGCGCGCGAATGAACCAATTTGCAATCACTCGTCATTAAATTAGGCAGCAACAAGACACGCGCCAAAGCAGCGCGTCGCGGGGGAACACGCGTCACTGGCGCCAAGAATGGCGTCGAGGGCCTGTTATGGGACGGATCGTGGATAATGTCGGGCGCGTTCTCGCCCGTTATCTGGAGAAACCGGCGGAGGGCTACGAGCCGTTCACGCCGAGCGATCCCGAAGCTTTGCGCGCCACTCTGCGGCCCGGCGACGTGCTCTTGGTCGAAGGCAACAACCACATCTCCGGCGTCATCAAATACCTGACGCAATCCACCTGGTCGCATGCCGCGCTTTATGTCGGCCCGATCGGCGACCGCGCGTCGCATGACGGCGAGCCTTTGGTGCTGGTGGAAGCCAATATCGGCCAGGGCGTCGTCGCCGCACCGCTGTCGAAATACGCGCGCTACCACACCCGCATCTGCCGGCCGACCGGGCTGACCGAGGACGACCGCGCCCGCGTCTGCACTTACGCGGCCGAGCGCATCGGCTTCGATTACGATCTCAAGAACATCATCGACCTGATGCGCTATCTCTTACCGATGCCGGTGCCGCAGCGCTGGCGGCGGCGCATGATGGCGCTCGGCTCCGGCCATCCGACCCGCATCATCTGCTCGGCTTTGATCGCGCAGGCTTTCGAGAACGTGCGCTATCCGATCCTGCCCAAGGTCACGCGGGTCGAGAGCGAGGCCGCGCGCGAGGAAATCCTGGAGATCCGCCATTCCTCGCTCTACGCGCCGCGTGACTTCGACATCTCGCCCTATTTCGAGGTGGTGAAGCCGACGCTCGTCAACGGCTTCGATTATAAGGCCATGGCCTGGGTGGATATGGCCGACGCGCCGGCGCTGGCGCCGGAGGAGGCCTGCGACCGCGGGACGTTCGAGCCGGCAGCTTAAGTTTTTCTGTCCGCCTGAGCTTCTCTAGGAGCGTCGCCGCTTGCACGCTTCCCCTCTCCCCTTGGGGGAGAGGGTGGCGAGCGCGCAGCGCGAGCCGGGAGA
>JANLJK010000157.1 GCA_029255525.1 Pseudolabrys sp. | reverse complement strand
GCACGTCTTCGCAGAATTGTTCATAGCCGAGGCCTGCCGTGAATCTCTCGGCCAGTTCAATGCGGCGAAGCATATCCTCGAGATGGCCGCGATCTTTCTCAGAAAGCATAAATCGAATCGCGAGACGAGGGCGCGCGCAAATGCGGCTTGAGGCCGGCGCGATCGATGACGTCGACGGGACCGTCGAATAGACCCGCGACGAATTCCTTGAGGGCGACGTAGTCGTAGATCGTGCCTTCTCGTCCGGGCTCGAACTCGATCAGGATGTCGATATCGCTGTCCGGCCGCTCTTCGCCGCGCGCGACCGAGCCGAACACGGCGGCACGCCGGATGCCGCGGGCTCGCAAAGCGGGCTCGGCGGCTTTCAGACGGGCGATGACCTCGTCGCGGCGCATGCGTCACGATATCAAAAGTTGCCGTCTTGCGCCAGTTCGCGGCGAGCCGGCGTCGCCGGCTCGTATCAGGCCCGGCTGTAGCTCGCCAGCGCGGCGTCGACACCGGCGCCCGCGGGCGCGACATAACCGAAGCGGCGCAGGCACGCTTCCAGCGCGCCGAGACAGATCAGCACGCTTTCCTTGCGGCAGACATAGCCCATCGTGCCGATGCGCCAGATCTTGCCGTGCAGCGGCCCGAACGAGGTGCCGATCTCGATGCCGAAATCGTCGAGCATCATTTTGCGCACGCCGTCGGCATCGACGCCCCTCGGGATGACGACGCCGGTGACGTTGGGCATCTTGTGCGTGAGGTCGCCGAACAATGCGAGGCCCATGGCCTGAAGGCCGGCGCAGAGCGCATCGCTCGCCTGTCTGTGACGTACGAAGCGCGCATCGCCTTCGGCCACCGCGATACGCACGGCCTCGCGTGCGGCGTAAAGCATCGAGGTCGCTTCGGTGTGGTGGTTGAGCCGGCCGGGGCCCCAATAATCCATCACCATCGCGAGATCGAAATAGTTCGACGGGATGCGCGGCCCGTTGCCGTCGACGAAACCCTGCGGCTTGATGCCGGCTTCCAGGTGCTTGCGCGCATTGATCAGCGCCGCGACCTTGTCGTTGAAGGTGATCGGCGAAGACCCGGGCGGGCCGGACAGGCACTTCTGCAGACCCGACGAGAAGGCGTCGACGTGCCAGGCGTCGGTCTCGATCGCGATGCCGCCGAGCGTCGCGGTGGCGTCGCTGTAGAGCAGGATGTCGCGCGCGCTACAGATCGCGCCGATGTCCGCGAGCGGCTGCGCCATCGTCGTCGACGTATCGCCATGCACGATCGCGACCATGCGCGGCGCGTGCTTCTTGATCGCATCCTCGATTTCGTCCGGTGTGAAGACCGTGCCCCATTCGCGCTCGATCGGAATGACCTCGGCGCCGCAGCGCGCCGAAATCTCGGTGAGCAGATGGCCGAAGCGGCCGAAGATCGGCACCAGCACTTTATCGCCGGGCGAGATCATCGACACCAGCAGGGCTTCGACGCCGGCGCGTGCCGTGCCGTCGATCAGCAGCGACCACTGGTTCTTGGTGCGATAGATCTGCCGCAGCAGCTCCATGGTCTCATTCATGTAGGCCGTGAAGGCGGGATCGAACTGGCCGAGCATCGGCATCGACAGCGCGCGCAGGACGCGCGGATCGACGCCGACGGGGCCGGGCCCCATCAGCAGGCGCGGTGGTGGATCGAGTTCGGCAAAGGACGACATGAGGCGGTCTCGTGAAAGGGGGGCTGTGACGTTGCGGTTCGGCTATGCGAGGCTCTTGCTGGCCGGTACAGCGAGGGCGGACTTCTCCCGCGTCACGTAATCGCCGCCGCCCAGTTTGCCGACGAGCTTGCCGTCGCGCACGACGAACCGGCCGCGCACCATGGTCGACACCGGCCAGCCGGTGACCTCGATGCCTTCATAAGGCGTGTAGTCACTGCCGCCGTGCATCAGCGTCTGCGAGATCGTCTCTTTGCGCTTCGGATCCCAGATCGCGATGTCGGCATCCGAGCCGACCGCGATGGTGCCTTTCTTCGGATAAAGCCCGTAGGTCTTGGCGTGATTGGTCGCGGTCAGCGCGACGAATTCATTTAGAGAAATGCGGCCCTTGCTGACGCCTTCCGAGAACAGGATCGGCAGGCGCGTCTCGACGCCCGGAATGCCGTTCGGCACCCAGCGGAACGAGGTGCGGCCCTTCGGGTTGAGCTTGCCTTGCGGGTCGTCGTAGCGGAACGGGCAGTGATCCGACGAGAATAACGAAAAGATGCCTTGCTGCAGACCTTCCCAACAGGCGACCTGACTTTCCTTGTCACGCGGCGGTGGCGAGCACACATATTTGGCGCCCTCCATGTTGAGGCCGTCCATGTCTTTCTCGGTCAGCACCAGATATTGCGGGCAGGTCTCGCCATAGATCTTCAGGCCGCGCCGGCGCGCGCGGGCTATCTCCTCCATCGCCTCGCGGTTCGACACATGCACGATCATGATCGGCACGTCGATGATCTCGGCGAGTGAAATGGCGCGGTGGGTCGCCTCGCGCTCGACCGCGATCGGCCGCGAGGTGCCGTGGTATTTGGTCCCGGTCTTGCCAGCCTGTTCGAGGCGGTCGGTGAGGAAACGGATGGCGTCGTAGTTTTCCGCGTGCACCATCACCAGCGCGCCGGTCTCGCGCGCCACCGTCATGACCTTCAGCATCTCCATGTCGGAGAGCGCCAGCCCCTCATAGGTCATGAACACCTTGAACGAGGTGTAGCCGTCATTGACCAAAGCAGGGAGCTCCTGGCCGAGCACGCGGTCGCTGGCGTCGGCGATGATCAGGTGGAAGGAGACGTCGACGTAGCACTGGCCGTCGGCCTTGGCGTGATAGTCCTTCACCACCTGACGCAGGCTTTCGCCCTTCTGCTGCATGGCAAACGGCAAGACCATCGTGTTGCCGCCGAAGGCGGCCGAGCGCGTCGCCGAGGCGAAGTCGTCGGCCATGACGATGCCAGGGCCGGAGGGCTGGGCGATATGCACGTGGCTGTCGATACCGCCGGGCAGTACCAACTTGCCGGTGGCATCGACGATCTCGGCGGCGCTGCCGAGGTCGGCGCCCAGGGCCGTGATCCGGCCGTCCTTGATGCCGATGTCGCAGGAAAAGGTGTCGGATGCGGTCGCTATGGTGCCGCCGCGGATAATGGTGTCGAAGGTCATTCGCTACTCCAGAGAGGGCGGACTATAGCAGCCCGCGCGCGCGGGACAGAAATGCCCGATCCGGCCGCGCGCCGCCATGCACCGAAAGCCGGATTCGACCGGAAATTGTGGTCAAGCCTGCGCCGTCCGCGACCGGGCGGCTTTGACCCAGGACATTTGATTTTCCGGTGAGAGCCGCTACAGATCGCCCCCGAACGAAGAAGAGGGACGATCCGATGCTTTCCGAAGCCGACCGCAAAAAGTGCGCCGACATCCTGGTAAATGCCCAGAACGAGCGCAAACAGGCGACGCCGTTCTCGCAGTCCTTCCCGGGCATCGAGATCGAGGATTCCTATGCGATCTCGGCCGAAGTCTGCCAGCGCAAGATCAAAGCCGGCGCCAAGCTGATCGGCCATAAGGTCGGCCTCACCTCCAAGGCGATGCAGCGCTCCTCGATGATCGACGAGCCGGACTACGGCTACATCCTCGACGACCAGATGATCGGCGACGGGGCCAAGGTGAAGCACGCCGACTTCTGTAAGCCCCGCGTGGAGGTTGAGCTCGCCTTCGTCATGGGCAAGCGCCTTGCGGGCCCCAATGTCGGCCTCGCCGACGTGCTGCGCGCGACCGAGTACGTCATTCCGGCGATCGAGATCGTCGATGCGCGCATCGCCGATCCGCGCAAGATCGTCGACACCGTGGCCGACAATGGCGCCGCCGCCGGTATCGCCTTGGGTGGCCGTCCGGTCGGGCCGATGGATGTCGACCTGCGCTGGGTCGGCGGCATCATGTACCGCAACTCCGAGATCGAGGAGACGGGTCTGGCTGCCGGCGTGCTCGGCCATCCGGCGCTCGGCGTCGCCTGGCTTGCCAACAAGATCTGCACCTACGGTCATGCGCTGGAGCCGGGGCATATCGTGCTCGCCGGCTCGTTCACCCGCGTCGTGTTCGCGCAGAAGGGCGACACGCTGCACGCCGACTTCGGGCCGCTCGGCGGCATCGCCATCCAGTTCGTGTGAGATCGGTCATGCCGGAATTCCAGATTAACGCCTTCAAGCACGCGCTTGGCCAGGGCAAACTGCAGATCGGCCTGTGGTCGAGCCTGTGCAGCAATATCGCGGCGGAAATCATCTCGGACTCCGGCTTCGACTGGATCCTGCTCGACACCGAGCACTCGCCGAACGAGCTCCCCGGCCTGCTGCAGCAGTTGCAAGCCGTGCAGAGCGGCACCGCGACGCCGATCGTCCGGCCGGCCTGGAACGATGCCGTGCTGGCCAAGCGCTGCCTCGATATCGGCGCGCAGACGCTGCTGTTTCCCTATGTGCAGAACGCGACGGAGGCGGCGAGCGCCGTCGCCTCGACGCGCTATCCGCCGCAGGGTATCCGCGGCGTGGCGGCGGCCTCGCGGGCCAGCCGCTACGGCCGCGTGCCGGGCTACCTCGCCAAGGCCAACGCCGAAATCTGCGTGCTGGTCCAGGTCGAGACGCGCGAAGCGCTCAATGAGCTGGAGGCGATCGCCAAGGTCGATGGCGTCGATGGCGTGTTCATCGGCCCGTCGGATCTCGCCGCCTCGCTGGGCCATATCGGCAATCCGGCCCATCCGGAGGTGCAGGAGGCGATCCACGATGCGGTCAAGCGGCTGAAGGCCGTGGGCAAGCCGGCCGGCATTCTCACCGGCAACGAGGACGAAGCCCGGCGCTATATCGAGTGGGGCTATCTGTTCGTCGCCGTCGGCACCGATATCGGCCTCTTGGCCAAGAACGCCGACGCCCTGGCGAAAAGGTTTAAGGGCTGACCCAATCGCCGGGGGACTCCCCGGTGGTATTTTTGCGCTAGATCAAAGCGCCCTGGTCCCCTGCGCCGAATAGTTGCGCAGGGAACCAAGGAGCCGGTCATGTCTGCGCAAGCTGAGCCACTTCACGATATCGCTCATTTGGGCAGCGTCGAGCTCTTCACACCCAAGCCCGAAAAGAGCCTCTGGTATTTCCGTGACCTGCTCGGCATGGAGCCGGTGCACCAGAGCGGCAATTCGGTCTATCTGCGCGGTTACGGCGATTACGCCACCTCGACCCTCAAGCTCACCGCCGCCCGCAATGCCGGTGTCGGCTGCATCTCCTGGCGCGCGACCAGCCCGCAGGCGCTGGAGCGGCGCGCCAAGGCTTTGGCCGACGTCGACCTCGGCATTGGCTGGACCAATGGCGACTTCGGCCGCGGCCGTTCCTATCGCTTCCGCGATCCCGACGGGCATACGATGGAAATATATTACGAGGAGCAGAAGTTCGTCGCGCCGCCGGAGCTGCATTCGAACCTGAAGAACCTGCCGCAGAAGTTCACCGGCCGCGGCGTTGGCGTCCGCCGTGTCGATCATCTTGCGCTGCTCGCCAAGGACGTCGAGGCCAACCGCAAATTCGCCACCGACCTGCTCGGCTTCCAGCTCCGTGAACAAGTGCGCTACGATCACGGCAAGACCGAAATCGGCTCATGGATGAGCCCGACCGCCATTCACCATCAACTTGCTTATGTGGTTGATGTGAAGGGCGCGCACGGCCGCCTGCATCACTTCTCGCTGTGGGTCGACAATCGCGACGACGTGCTGCGCGCGGCGGATATTCTCACCGAGAACGGCATCTTCATCGAAGCCGGTCCGTCCAAGCACAATAATTCGCAAGGGTTCTATCTCTACACTTACGAGCCCGGCGGCAATCGCGTGGAAATTTATTCCGGTAGTTTCCTGGTGGTGGCGCCCGATTGGGAGCCGGTCACCTGGAACGAGGAAGAGCGCGGCACCGGCACGTATTGGGGTGCGACGCTGCCCGACAGCTTCATCCAATACGGTACGCCGAATGTCGAAGGACAGGGCGACCTCGCCAAGACGCCGGAATTCCCGGTGTTCTTCTAGGCGCGCGCCGGACGAAGTTCCGAGCTTTCAGCACAGTCATGCTCTATGGGCGCGCGTTTTTGCGTGGACGGTTCTACGCGTCGGCGGCGCCCAGGCATCCTTTAACTTGCTGCCTCTTTTGCGGGCAGAGCCGGGCTAACCCGCTTTTTTGAACCGGTATCGAAAAGCCGGACCTTTAGTAGCACTTGCGCCGCGTGAAAAGATCGAGACAATGCGCGCCGAGGGGAACGCTCATAATGAATAATAATGACATCATCCTCAGTACTGAGGATTTGACCAAGGAGTTTGCCGGGTTCATCGCCGTGAATGGCGTGGACCTGCAGGTTCGGCGGGGCACCATCCATGCCTTGAT
>JANLJK010000156.1 GCA_029255525.1 Pseudolabrys sp. | reverse complement strand
TCCTCGCCGTCCGGCTGATTCACCAGGAAATCCGCGCCTAAATTGGACGTCATGATGATCAGCGTGTTGCGGAAATCGACCGTGTGGCCCTGCCCGTCGGTCAGCCGTCCGTCGTCCAGCACCTGCAACAGGACGTTGAACACGTCCGGATGCGCCTTCTCGATCTCGTCGAACAGCACGACTTGGTAAGGCCTGCGCCGCACGGCTTCCGTGAGCGCGCCGCCCTCCTCGTAACCGACATAACCCGGAGGCGCGCCGATCAGGCGCGACACCGCGTGCTTCTCCATGTACTCGGACATGTCGATGCGCACGAGCGCGGTCTCGTCATCGAACAGATATTCGGCGAGCGCCTTGGTGAGCTCGGTTTTGCCGACGCCGGTGGGGCCTAAGAACATGAACGAGCCGATCGGCCGGTTCGGGTCCTGCAGGCCGGCCCGCGCCCGGCGCACCGCGGTCGACACGGCTTTCACCGCCTCGGCCTGGCCGATGACGCGCTTGGCGATCTCGTCCTCCATGCGCAGGAGCTTGTCCTTCTCGCCCTCAAGCATCTTGTCGACCGGCACGCCGGTCCAGCGCGAAACGACACCGGCGACGTGATCGGCGGTCACTGTCTCCTCGACCATGGCGCCGCGCTGGCCTTCCTTCTCTTCGATCTCCTTGAGCTTCTTCTCAAGATCGGGGATGCGGCCATAGGCCAGTTCGCCGGCCTTCTGGTACTCGCCCTTGCGCTGCGCGATGGCGAGCTCGTTGCGCGCATCATCGAGCTGCTTCTTCAACTCGGTCGCCGAGCCCAGCTTTTCCTTTTCCGATTTCCAGCGGCTGGTGATGTCAGCTGACTGTTTCTCCAGCGAAGCCAGCTCGCCTTCGAGGCGTTGCAGGCGATCCTTCGAGCCGGCGTCGGATTCCTTCTTCAAGGCCTCCTGCTCGATCTTCAGCCGCACGATCTCGCGGTCGATGGAATCGAGCTCTTCCGGCTTGGAATCGACCTGCATCTTCAGCCGCGCCG
>JANLJK010000155.1:1814-6400 GCA_029255525.1 Pseudolabrys sp. | reverse complement strand
CCCCCACCCGGCTCGCTTCGCTCGCCACCCTCCCCCGCAAGCGGGGGAGGGATAAAGAAGCAATCAACCCCTCGTTAACCATCCCCTTTTAACGTCCGTTAACCACTTCCCGCCGGTTCCGCGGGTGCGCCTGCGTTGGCGCGCCGCCGCGGCCGGAACATGGAGGCTTCAGGCGGACGTGCCGCGCATTCGTTCTCTCCCGTTGGCCGCGCCGCAGCGCGCGTGCCTGCTCGCGGCCATTTGGCTCGCGACAGGGGGGAGTGCGTTCGCGCAGATGACAAACTCGACCACCGATCCTTTGGCGCCGAAGCTGCAGAGCGATCCGCGCAAGCCGCTGCCGACTTTCCAGAAATCGAACCGTGCGCCTTTCGCGCAGGCGCCGGCATCGTCGGTATTCACGCCGCTGGCTTCGGGCGCCGGCCGCACCGGTTTTGATTCCACCAACAGCCGCAAGACGCGTGCGCCGCGCGGCGCCAAGCTGAAGGCGGGCACCGACGCGCAAGCGATCGCGGCCGGTCAGCCGCAGCCGCTGCCGGCCTCGCCCTATCAGACGCCGCCTAGGACAGCCGCGACGCCCGGTACCGGCGCCTATGCGCAGGCGCCGGGTACGCCGCCGGTGCCCGACATCGGCCCGATCCGCAAGCCACTGCCGAAGCGCAGGGCGCGCGCCGTCGTCGATCCTTATGCGCCGCTCGGCGTGCGCGTCGGCAGTTTCGATCTGTTTCCGGCGATCGAGCTTATTGGCGGTTACGACACCAATCCCGGTCATTCGACGAATGGCGCCGGCGCCAAGCTCTATAGCATCGTGCCGGAAGTGCGCGCGCAGTCGAACTGGTCGCGGCACGAGCTGAAAGGCGAATTACGCGGCAGCTATACCGGTTACAGCCCGGATGAAACGCCTACCTTGAGCCGTCCCAATATCAACGGCCGGGCGGACGGCCGCGTCGACGTCACGCACGACACGCGCATCGATCTCAACGGCCGCCTGCTGGTCGGCACCGATAACCCCGGCAGCCCGAATATCCAGGCGGGTATTTCCAAGCTGCCGCTGTTCACGACTTTCGGCGGTGGTGTCGGCCTTGGTCAGCGTTTCAACCGCTTCGACGTGTCGATCAAGGGCGACGCCGAGCGCACGGCCTATCAGGACTCCCAGCTCACCGACGGCACGACGTCGAGCAATGAAGACCGCAACTACGATCAATATGGCGGCAAGCTGCGCGGCGGCTATGAGCTGTCGCCAGGCCTGATGCCCTTCATCGAAGGCGGTGTCGATACGCGCAAACATGACCTTAATGCCGACGTCTACGGCTATCAGCGCGACTCGAAAGGCTTCACCGGCAGCGTCGGCGCCAAGTTCGAGCTCACGCGTCTGCTCACCGGCGACGTATCGGTCGGCTATGTGAAGCGCACCTATGAAGATCCGCGCCTGGAAGACCTGAGCGGGCTCATTGGCAATGCATCGTTGATATGGACCGCGACGGCGCTGACCACGGTGAAGCTCACGGCCACATCGACGGTTGGGGAATCGACCGTGCCTGGGGTGTCCGGTGCGTTGTATCGTGATGTCGGCCTGCAGATCGATCATGCTTTCCGGCAATGGCTGATCGGCAGCCTGAAATTCGGTTTCGGTGTCGATACTTACCGGGGCCTCTCGGCCGAGGCGCCGACCACCGTATCGTCCATCTGCAACTGCGTGGTCGTTACCAACAACGTGGCCGGCAGCGGTCCCGACCGGCAGGACCTGCGCTATTCGATCGGCGCGGGGCTCACTTACAAGCTGGACCGCTGGGTGGCGGTCAAGAGCGAGTTCCGGCAGGACTGGCTGCGCTCCAACGCCAGCGGCGTCGATTACGCGTCCAGCCTGTTCCTGCTCGGGGTGCGTTTGCAGCAGTAGCGCTACTTCTCGCCCATCAGTCGCTTGATCTCGGCGCGGAATTCGTCCGAGAGATCGGCGCGGTCCAGACCATAAGCGACGTTGGCGGCGAGGAAGCCGATCTTGGAGCCGCAGTCATAGCTGTGGCCTTCGAACTTCAGCCCGTAGAAGGGCTGCGTCTTCGCCAGCGCCACCATCGCGTCGGTGAGCTGGATCTCGCCGCCCGCGCCCGTGGTTTGGTTCTCCAGAATGTCGAAGATTTCCGGCTGCAGGATGTAACGGCCGGTGATCGACAGGTTGGACGGCGCCTCGGCCGCCTTCGGCTTCTCGACCATCTTGGTGATCGAGAAGGCCTTGCCCTTGGACTCGCCGACGCCGACCACGCCGTACATGTGCACGCGCTCCATCGGCACTTCCTCGACCGCGATGACATTGGCCTTGGGGTCGAGGTTCGCCGCCGCGTCGATCATCTGCGCCAGGCAGCCGCGCGGGTGTTTCACCAGCACGTCCGGCAGCAGCAGCGCGAAGGGTTCGTTGCCGATGATCTCTCGCGCGCACCACACCGCGTGGCCGAGACCGAGCGGCGACTGCTGGCGCGTGAAGCTCACGGTTCCCGCTTCCGGCAGGTTCTCTTCGAGCAGCTTGAGTTCCGCTTTCTTGTTGCGCTCAATAAGCGTCACTTCCAATTCGAATTGGCGGTCGAAATGGTCCTCGATGACGCCCTTGTTTCGACCCGTCACGAACACGAGATGCTCGATGCCGGCCTGGCGCGCTTCGTCCACCACATGCTGGATGAGCGGCCGGTCCACGACCGGCAGCATTTCCTTGGGCATGGCCTTGGTGGCGGGGAGGAACCGGGTGCCTAACCCGGCGACGGGGAAAATGGCTTTGCGGATGCGGGTCATTCGGTCCGATGGTGGTCGTTGGGGAGAGATTCAGGCTTGGTTGCAGCAGAAAGCATGTGGCGGTGGCGAGGTCCAGATATCGTCTTTCAGAAACGGCAGCCTATCATTAACGTTCTCGAAACCATCGCGCGGCTTCCATACGGGCTCCGGGGCGAGAATCAGCGAAGCGAACGGCATCAGGATGCGCAGGGCCCGATCTCATCTTCTCGCAGCCCTTCTTACGGTAGCGGCATGCTGCGGCGCGGCAGCCCAGACACAACGCGCCGATCTGTTTTCGGGTCCCACCGGAAGTATTTCTCCGAAGACCGCCAAATCTGCGGCGCCCGCCTGGAGCGGCGAATCAGGTGCTTCCGGCCATCCACAAATGAGCGCCGAAGCGATCCGTCAGGCCGCCAATGATTTCCCGGCGTGCCTCGAACGGCTGTGGCCGTTGGCCGCCCGACGCGGCATCTCGCACAACACGTTCCAGGCCTATACAGCGTCGCTGACGCCGGACCTGCGCATCATGGATCTGCTGGATAACCAGCCCGAATTCACGAAATCCTTCTGGGACTATCTCGATATCCTCATCACCGAGGACCGCATCCGGAAGGGGCGCGAGGTTCTGGAGAAGAACCGCGCCACCTTCGACATCGTCGAGCGCACCTACGGCGTCGATCGCTACACCATCGCCGCCATCTGGGGCGTCGAAACCAATTACGGCACGCTGGCCGGCGATCGGCCGGTGCTGCGGTCGACCGCGACACTCGCTTGTATCGGCCGCCGCCAGCCTTATTTCCGCGATGAGTTCCTGGCGACGCTGGAGATCCTTCAGCGCGGCGATGTGCGGCCTGAGAAGCTCATCGGCTCCTGGGCCGGCGCCTTCGGCCCGACCCAGTTCATGCCGACGGCGTTCAAACGCTTCGCGGTCGACTTCGACCATGACGGCCGCCGCGACGTCGTCGACTCGATGGCCGATCTGATCGCCTCCACCGCGAACAACCTGAAGAAGGACGGCTGGGTCACCGGCCAGACCTGGGGTTACGAGGTCGTCGTGCCGGCCAACTTCAATTTCATGCTGGCCGAGCATCGCCGCATGATGCCCGTGCGGGAGTGGGAGCGGCACGGCATCACGCGCGCCAATGGCCAGGCCTTTTCGCGTGGCGATGACATGGCCTTCCTGCTGGTGCCGGCCGGCGTGCAGGGGCCGGGCTTCCTAATGCTGGCGAATTTCCGCGCCATCATGAAGTACAACCCCGCCGAGGCCTATGCGCTGGCGATCGGTCATTTATCCGACCGGCTGCGCGGCGGCGGGCCGTTCGTGCAGGAGTGGCCGCGCTACGAGAAGGTCTTGTCGCGATCAGAGCGGCTGGAGCTGCAGGAGCTGTTGGCGCGCCATGGCTATGATGTCGGCGAGCCGGACGGTCATCTCGGGGCGCGCACGCGTGCCGCCATCCGCGATTTCCAGACCAAGATCGGCCGGGTGCCGGACGGCTTCGCCTCGGCCGGCGTGCTGGAGCAATTGCGCGGGCGCTAAAGCCGGGGAGGGGGTAACCACCCCTCCACCTTCGAGTTGACATTTTTGGCGTGCTATTGGCCCATGAGCGCTCGGATCGGCCATTGCCGGGCCGTTCTGCCGCCTCGCTAAGGCCTTGGGCGATCTGCATGTTTGGGAAAATCCGGTTCTCGCGCTGGCTCCTCGCGGCGGCCCTCCTGACGGCTGCCGAGGGCGCGGCTGTGGTTGCTCTCACCATCGCTCCAATGGCGCCCGCCGCCGCGCAGTGGTTCGGTGGCGACGACAACTACCAGCGCCGTCAGCGTCCTCAGCA
>JANLJK010000155.1:0-1804 GCA_029255525.1 Pseudolabrys sp. | reverse complement strand
CCAGGGTGGCGGCGGGTTCTTCGGCAATCTTTTCGGCCCCTTCGAGCAGCGCCCCTATCAGGAGCGCGGCCGGGGCGACTTTTACGAACAGCAGCAGCAGACGCATCAGCCGAGCGGCGAGGGCTCCAGCAGCCGCGCGCCAGCGCCGCGCAAGGCCGACAAGGATGCGCCCGCGCCCACGACCTCAATCGTGGTCATGGGCGACGCCATGGCCGACTGGCTCGCATACGGCCTCGAAGACGCCTTCGCCGACGCGCCGGAAATCGGCGTGGTGCGCAAGAACAGATCGGCGTCCGGCTTGCTGCGCTACGACGCCAAGGGCGATCTCGACTGGTGGCATGTCGCCAAGGATCTGCTGGCGCAGGAGAAGCCGAACTACGTCGTCATGATGCTCGGCATCAACGACCGCCAGAACATCCGCGAGCGCGATCTTGCCAAGGAGGCCGAGAAGAAGGCCAAGGATCAGCAGGACAAGAAGGACGCTGAGAAGAAAGACGCCGACAAGAAAAAGGAAGCCGAGAAGAAGGACGGCGACAAACCTGAGGCGGACAAGAAAGACGCCGAGGTGACGCCGGCCGAGCAGAGCGCCGCTACCAAGGACGAAGAGCAGGACGATATCGTCGCGCCCGAGCCGGCGCGCGGCAAGCGGGCGAACGGCATCATCGAATTCCGCACGGAGCAATGGGCGCAGGTTTATTCGCGCCGTATCGACGACACCATCGCCGCCCTCAAGAGCAAGGGCGTGCCGGTGTTCTGGGTCGGGTTGCCCGCGCTCCGCGGCACCAAGTCGACCGCCGACATGGTCTATCTGAACGACCTCTATCGCGCGCGCGCCGAGAAGGCCGGCGCAGTCTACATCGATGTGTGGGACGGCTTCGTCGATGAAGGCGGCAAGTTCAGCCAGTTCGGTCCCGACTTTGAAGGTCAGAACCGCCGCCTGCGCTCGAGCGACGGTGTCTTCTTCACCAAATACGGCGCCCGTAAGCTTGCGCATTATGTCGAGCGCGAGATCCGCCGCTACATGGCCAATCGCGGCCCGATCGCGCTGCCGGCCGGTCCGGTGCCGCCACTGCCGAGTGACGGCAAGCCGGCCGTGCGTCCCTTGGCCGGGCCGGTGGTGCCGCTGACCGTGACGCCAGCCAATTCCGATGCGCTGCTCGGCGGCGCCGGTGGCGGCTCCGCCTATGGCGACGCGCTGGCCTCGCAAGTTCTGGTGCGGGGCGAGACGGTTTATGCGCCTTACGGCCGCGCCGACGATTTCGTCTGGCCGCGCAGCGAGACCAATCGTCCACCGCCGCCCACGCCAGTGGCTGTCACACCGGCTGCGGCGAACGCGAACGCTTCGGCGTCATTGCCGGCGCCCGCGCAGCCCGTCATCGCCAATCCCGAGCCGGTCGCGGCACCGCAGACCGAGCCGAAGACCACCACGCGCACGACCGAGCCGAAGAACGAGCCGGCCGGCAGCGCCGCCGGCGTCCAGACCGCGAAGCCGAAGCGCAGCGAGCAGCGCCTTGAGCCGCGCGCCGATCTGCGGCCGTCATCGAACGCACCGCGTCCGCCGGCGCCCATCGGCCGCGCGCAACAGCGCGGCCCGTTCGACTGGTTCAGGTAATCGTCGTCTTACCCTCCCCACCCGGGCCGCGCTTGCGCGCGCCCGGGCGCAGGCTCTTGTGGGGAGGGTCGCCCGCCGCAGGCGGGCGGGGTGGGGGTAATCGTGCGGGTCCGCAAAGAACCCCCACCCCCGACCCCTCCCCCCCAGGGGGTGGGGGGGGGGGTGTTTGGGGGCCCCTCGACGCATGTTACG
>JANLJK010000154.1 GCA_029255525.1 Pseudolabrys sp. | reverse complement strand
CTGTCAGCGTCCCACTGGGTGGGCAGCACCATTCATGTGCACGCCGCGCGGCCCACCGCTTTCCAACGACACCGTCGCTGCTACACTCCGCGCGCTGCCAATAAGTAAAAGAATTCACAGGGGGAAACTATGGTTGACCAGCCGGTCGTACCGGTCTCGCGTCTGCTTGACGAACGGGGCTTGGGCTCGTTTCAGATCGTCCTCATCATCTGGTCGCTGCTCTTGGTTTTGATCGACGGCTACGACATCGCCGCCATCGCCTTTGCCGCGCCGCACCTTGTGAAAGCCTGGGGCATCTCGCCGAAGGGCCTCGGCCCCGTGTTCAGCGCGAGCCTGGTCGGCATCCTATTCGGCTCGGCTCTGTTCGGCTTCATCGGCGACCGCTACGGCCGCAAGGTGGCGCTGATCGCCGCCAACATCGTGTTCGGCATATTCACGCTGGCCGCCGCCTGGGCGACCAATCTCGACCAGATGTTCTGGCTACGGCTGCTGGCCGGCCTCGGCATCGGCGGCGTCATCCCCAACGTCGTGGCGATCAATGCCGAGTCGGCACCGCGCCGCCTGCGCGCCACGCTCGCCATCATCGCGGTCGGCTTCGTGCCCTTGGGCGGCGCCATCCCCGGCTTCGTCGCCGCCGCGCTGGTGCCGTCGCATGGCTGGCAGATCATCTTCCTGATCGGCGGCATCGCGCCGATCGTGCTCGGCATCGCCGCGATCTTCGGCCTGCCGGAGTCGATCAAATTCATGGCGCTGAACGAGGCCCATCGCGGCAAGATGGAAAAGCTCGTCGCCGCCATCAGCCCCGGCACCGCGGTGCCGGCCAATGCGCGCTTCGTTATCGAGGACGAGAAGCAGCAGTTCGCGGGCTTCAATCCGAAATATTTGTTCGGCCAGGGGCTGGCTTTGATCACGCCGCTGCTGTGGCTGTTGTTCGCGCTCAATCTGATGGGCTACTTCTTCCTCATCAGTTGGACGCCGACCTTGATGACGGCGGCGAAGCTGCCGCCGACCGCGGTCGCCTTGGCAGGCGCCAGCCTGCAGATCGGCGGCACGGTCGGCGCGCTGGTGTTGTGCTGGTGGCTGCAGAAGCACCGCTTCTTCGCGGTCGCCATCATGTTCGTGCTCGCCGTCCCCGCCGTCGGCGCCATCGGCTTCGCCGGCCTCACCTCGCAGACGGCGCTGTTGATCGCGACCTTCGTCGCCGGCTTCCTGGTGCTCGGCATCCAGTCCGGCATCAACGTCATCGGCGCGCTGGTCTATCCGACATCGCTGCGCGCCAACGGCTCGGGCTGGGAACTGGGCATCGGCCGCATCGGCTCGATCGTCGGCCCGATCCTCGGCGGGCTGTTCGTCGGCATGTCGGTCGAGAAGCTCTATATGTGGTCGGCGCTGCCGTTCCTCGCCGGCGCCGTGGTGTGCTTCGCCATCCACAAACTCAACACCGACCGGCTGGCGAAACATCCGGAGTTGAAGGACGCGCAGTAAACCCGGCTCGACAAGGATGGCCCTTGCGCCGTAAGGCTCCTGTGCGCTTGGCACAGGACAGCGAGGGCCATCATGCGTCTTACGTCGATCATCGCGGCCTGCATCATGGCCGCCAACGTGGCTGTCTTGCCCGCGCCCACGGCTTTGGCCGACGCGCTCACCGATCTCGCCGCCAAAGCAAGCGGCCCTGAGGGCTGGCGCAGCGAGACTCTGCCCGATGGCCGGCGCGTGGCGCTCGGCATCGGCACGAGTGGCGGCGCACGGCATGTCGCAGTGCTCGGCTGCGGCGACGGCAAACGACCGATGCTGGCGCTGTGGCCGACGAGCGACAAGGCTTTGGTGGTGGAGAGCAGCGACGCGCTGTGGGCCTTCACGAACGGCAAAGCCGCCGATGCGCTCGCCGCCGGGCTCCTCGATGGCAATGACAAGAATTTCAAGCTGGCGATCGACGGCGCGCCATTTCCGGCGGGGCCCGCGGCCATCAAGGCCTTCGAGGACGCCGGCAAGGACTGCGAGCAAAAGGCCGGCTGGCAATACGGCAATGACGACGAGCAGCAGCTCGTCTGGATCTATATGCGCACGCAAGGTGCGAGCCCGCAGATGATGTTCGGCAAGCCGTCGGCCGGCTGGCTACAAGCGGAAGTAAGTTGCGATGCCGCGCGCAAGACCTTAATCGTCAAATCCGCCGTGCTGCCGCCCAAGGTGAAGAAGGGACAGACGCTGCCGCTGACATTGACGACCGGCGGGCACGACTTTATCGCGTCCGGCCGCGTCGAGCTGTTCGATGACGGCGACGTCGCGGGCTTCATCACCGCGCGTTTTACCGAGCCGCGCAAAGCCATCGACGCGCTGCGCGGCGCCGACACGATGACGCTGAAGGCGCGCGACGCCACTGTGACCATGCCGGCCGGCGGCGCCGTCGCTCTGCTGCCGCGCTTCGCGCGCGACTGCGGATTCTAAAACGGCTCGTAATCGCGCAGAGCCGGCATCACCTGCTCGCCGAACAATTTGATCGAACGCATCAGGTCGTCGGCCGGCAGGTCGGAGAAGTTGAACTCGCCGAGGAAGACGTTGAACAGGCCGGACTCGGCGCAGGCGCGCAGCTTCTCGGCCACCGTCTTCGGCGAGCCGATGAAGACGAGATCGTTCTTCATCAGGTAGTCGGGATTGAACACATTGGCCATGATCTCGGAGGCACCCGGCTCACCGCGACCGATGAACTTCTTGGCATGCTCGCGCACGCGCTCCTCGAAGCTTTCGCCCGGCTTGGGCGGCGGCAGGAAGCCCTCATAGGCGCGCGCGGCGCGCGCCAGCGCCACGTCGAGCGCCTTCTGGTCGCTCTCGTCGACATAGACCAACGTGCAATAGGCAATGTTCGGCTTGCGCTGCCAGCCGGCCTTCTGCCAGTTGTCGAGGAAGACGCGATAACGCGGCGCGGCGTCGGCACGCGGATAGACCAGGAAGTCGCCGGGATTGATGCCCTTCTGCGCGCAAAACTCAAGCGTGCGCGGATCGCGGCTCATCATCCACAAGGGCGGATGCGGCTTCTGCACCGGCATCACCGAGAGCAGCGCATTGTCGGTGTCGAAGTTCTCGCCGTGCCAGGAGAAGGGCTGCGCCTCGCCATAGGCGGCGCGCATATAATCGACGAACTCCAAGGTCGGCGTCTTGCGCAGATCGTAATCGACGCCGAAAGGCCGGAAGTAATCGCCGTTGATGCCGGGCACCAGGCCGCATTCCATGCGCCCGCCCAGCATCTGGTCGACGATGGCGATCTCCTCGGCGAGCCGCAGCGGATGATAAAGCGGCACGATGAAGCCCATCGGGCCGACGCGCATGCGCTTGGTGCGCGCACCGGCGCCGACCGCATAAAGCGCGGGCGACGACATCCAGCTTTCGTCGGGGCGGAAATGATGCTCGACGCAGAAGCCGTAATCGAAGCCGAGGCCGTCGCATAATTCGAGCTCGCGCCAGAGCTCTTCATAGCGCTGATGCGGCGTCAGGCCGGGCTTGTTCCAAATGTGTGAGAAGTGAGCGAACTTCACGAGGGGCGTCTCCGTTTATGATTGTTATGAAGTCAGGTCGCGCTGAGATGACGGTGTCGGAGATGCGGGCCATTGCCCACCTTGCGGGCAAGCGCCTCGCGGACTCCACCGGCCATGATTGTTGAATTCCTCCCGCCGACTTCTTGTCGTTGCGCCGGAGTCTAGACGCGCGCGCGCTCACGCGCGAGTCTCGTCGTCCTCTTGTTCAGAGCTTGCGCGACACGTGGCCCGCGCAAAAGCAAAAACCCCGGGCGTGAGCCCGGGGTTTTCGCTGTCCCGAAGAGACGATCCTGATCGGCGGCGCTTAGAAGCGATAGTTCAAGCCGCCGCGCACGACGTTGGCCTTGAAGGTCACGTTGTCGCTGCCCGCGCCGCAGGCGAGACCGCAATCGAGCGTGCCGAGGTCGACATAGAGATATTCGGCCTTGACGCTCCAGTTGCTCCACATCGCGTATTCGAGGCCGGCGCCGGCGGTCCAGCCGATGCGAACCTGGCTGGCATTGCCGAAGGGCGACGTCGCTTTGACGTCGCCGAAGGCGGCGCCGCCGGTGATGTAGGGCAGGAAGTTGTTCCAGCCGGCGTAACCGATGCGGCCGCGGCCGGTGCCGAGCCAGGAATTCTTGGTTTCGCAGGTGCCGCCGAAGCAATCGGTGCTCTTCTTCATGTCGGAGTAATCGACATCGGCTTCCAGGCCCCAGACCCACAGGCCGGTCTGGAAGTTATAGCCAAGCGTGACGCCGCCGAGGAAGCCGTCCGGCTTCAGGCTGACGGCGGGGAAATCCCAATCGGACTTGCCGAAGCCGTAACCGGCATTGAGACCGAGATAGAAGCCGGTCCAATTGGCAAAGGCCGGCGCGACATAAGCGGGAGCTTTGTACGGGCCGCGCGGCAGATCGGCGGACTGCGCGGTCATCGGTGCGAGCAGAAGCGCGACGGCAGCCAGGCCGAAACGCATGAACTTGGTCAACATGGTGAGCCCCTTACCAACTCGAGGATGTTTCAAATACGGGCGATCACCCCGATCGGCCCGGTCGCGCTACTTGCCGATGTACGATTGCCGCGACGGGACCGAGAGCCGCGCTCGCAGTAAATTCGTACCGGCACCACAAAAGCCCATGACCGGTTAAAGGCCGGTTAACCTTAACGGTGCGTTGGGGCGCTTCTACACGGAATGCGATTGCTGTCGCGCGCATGCCACAGTGTAGCGACGCGCCATGAGTCATTGCGGTTGCATTGGAAAAGAGAAGCGATGCGCCTATCTACTTCCACCAAGCGTGGAAGTGATGCACCGGCCCATGGCCCTGCCCGATCGCCAAGGTGTCGGCGGCGGCGATGGCATCGGTGATGTAGCGCTTCGCCTCGCGCGCGGCCGTCGGCAGATCGCGGCCCTTGGCAAGACCGGCAGCGATGGCGGACGACAAGGTACAGCCGGTGCCGTGCGTGTTCTCGGTCGCGATGCGTGGTGCGGTGAGCCGCGTGACGCCATCCCCATCAACAAGGAGATCGACGCTCTCAGTCGAGGTGCCGTGGCCGCCTTTGATCAGCACCGCCTGCGCGCCGAGCGCGAGGAGCGCGCGCGCCTGCTTCTCCATCGCCGCTTCATCGTGCGCGATGGTCCCGTCGAGCAGCGCGGCCGCTTCCGGCAGATTGGGCGTGATCACCAGCGCGCGCGGGATCAACAGCTTGCGCAAGGCGTCGACCGCATTGGCGGCGAGCAGCTTGTCGCCGGAGGTCGCGACCATCACCGGATCGAGCACGATGTTCTGCGCCGCATGGCGATCGAGTCCTTCGGCGACAGCCTCGATCGCCGATACTTGCGACAGCATGCCGATCTTGACCGCGCGCACGTCGAGATCGTCGAACACGGCATCGATCTGCGCCGTGATGAAATCCGGCGGCACATCGTGGATGCCGGTGACGCCTTTGGTGTTCTGCGCGGTCAGCGCGGTGATGACCGACGCGCCGTAGACGCCGAGCGCCGAGAAGGTCTTGAGATCCGCCTGGATGCCGGCGCCGCCGCTGGAGTCCGAACCAGCAATGGTGAGCGCGATGGCCGTCATACCTTGCCTCGCTTGGCGAGCGCGCCGTCGATGACGCCGCGCAGCTCACGCGCGGCGACGGCCGGATCGGGCGCGAGCGACAAGGCCGAGATCACCGCCACGCCATCGGCCCCCGCCTCGATCACCGGGGCCGCATTGGCGGCGGTGATGCCGGCGATGGCGCAAATCGGATAACCGACCTGGCGCGCGCGCACAGCCTGCGCCACCGCGCGCAAGCCGTCGAGACCGATGCACGAGGCATTGTCTTTCGAGCTGGTGGCATAGACGCCGCCGATGGCGACGTAATCGAGCAGATCGAGCGGCGCGGCCTTGGCATGTTCGACGGTCTTGAGGCTGAGCCCGATGATCGCCTTGGGGCCAAGCAGGCGACGCGCATCGGCGACCGGCATGTCGTCCTGGCCGATATGCACGCCGTCGGCTTCCGCCACCAGCGCGACATCGACGCGGTCGTTGATCAACAGCGGAATGCCGGCCGGCGCGAGCGCCGCCTTGAGCGCCCTCGCCTCCTCGATCATCGCGCGCGTGTCGCGGTGCTTGTCGCGCAACTGCACCAAAGTGGTGGACGGCGCGATCAGCCTGGCGAGATCGGCCAGGCTCCGGCCGCCGGCCACGGCGGGATCGACAAGCGCATAGACGCGGAGATCGACAGTCATGTCAGGAAACCTTTGCGTGAGCCGTCAAAGTCGGCGCATCGAGCGCGGCGAGCCGGTCGAGAATGGCGACGGCGAAGCTGCCCGGACCTTTGGCCTCATGCGCGGCCAGTTCACCAGCGACGCCGAGCATGACCAAGGCGGCGGCGGTTGCGCGCAAGGCATCCGGCTCGACGCTGAGACAAGCGGCGACGATGGCGGAACC